>SLTB01000014.1 GCA_007130155.1 Pseudomonadales bacterium | reverse complement strand
GTACGCATCAAAATCCGGCTGCTTCGGCATCGATCTTCATCCCTCTTGTGAAGATCCGCCTATAATGCCATGATTTAATTGACACAGTAGTATTAACAGTTTGCCGAAAAAAGTTCGTCCATGGACTCTTTCAGGCCGATCTGCCGCATATGTCCCCAGATCGGGCACGACTGATCAATCACTGACGCGATCGATGTACGCGCGGGCCATCCATGCCCCGCCTATCAGGCTGCAGAATTTGTATTTCAGCAGCCTGTTAAGCTGCGGGTCCGGTACTGGCCATGAGCTGCTGCAGATGGCCCTGCTCCACCATGCGGGCAATGAACTCGGGTTCGTAGGCCGCCTCCGGGTCGTTGCGGACCAGTTGGTCGACAATGGCGGCGTCATCGCCCACCAGGATGCGCCAGCACCCGGCGCGAACTCCCTCGATGATGATGTTGGCAGCCTGGACCGCACTGGTGGGGGCGTTGTCGCGGAATTCCCTGGCGCGCTGGTGGATCAGCTGACGAATGGCGTCGTCGGTCAGGTTGCCCACCGGCAGGCCGCTGGCAGCGAGCTGGTCGCGCAGCTCGCCTATCTCGTCAGCACTCAGCTGCTCCGGCGAACGGCCGAGCACCTTGCCCGAGTTCTCGACGATAGAGGTGCCGATATGGCCGGGCATGACCACGGATACCCGAATGTGTGGGGCATTAATCCGCAGGTCAGTGATCAGGGCCTCGGAGAAGCCTTTGACAGCGAATTTTGCCGCGCAGTAGGCGGTGTGCGGAGTCTGCGGCCCGATGGAGGCCCAGAAGCCGTTGATGCTCGAGGTGTTGACAATGTGCGCCGCATCCGCGGCCAGCAGCGCCGGCAGAAAGGCACGACAGCAGTGGTAGACGCCACCCCAGCAGATACTGAAGGTCTTTTCCCAGCTCGCCACCGGATCATTGACGAAGCTGCCGCCGCCGCCGATGCCGGCGTTGTTGAAAAGCAGATGGATGTGATTGCTACCATGCTCACTGAGTACTGCATCGCGGAATGCAGCAATCTGCTCCGCATCGGAAACATCGCAGCGGTGGGTGCTGACCCGTGTGCCCGCAGGGGCGGCGGCCAGGGCCAGCCGCCGGGTTTCGGTCATGTTGGCTTCGTCGAGATCACACATGGCCACGTGGCAGCCTTCGGCGGCGAGCTGCAGCGCGAGTTCGCGGCCCATGCCGGCGCCGCCGCCGGTGATCACCGCCAGTCGGCCTTGGAAGTTCGTCATGCTCACGATCCCGCGCCCATCATGAACACACAGAGCTTATGGCCGTCGAGGTCGCGGAAATAGGCCCCGAAGAAGTCCTGGCCGCGCGGGCCAGGATGCCCTTCGTTGCTGGCGCCGAGCTCAAGTGCCCTGCGATGCAGATTGCGGACCGTATCTTCGTCGCCACCATTGAGTGCCACCATGGTGCCGTTGCCGACGCTGGCCGGCTTTTCGTCATATGGTGTGCAGACGGCGAGCATGGTTGCACCGGGCTTGGTTCCCCACACGATCATGCGATCGTCGGACATGAAGCGTTTCGCGCCGAGTTCGCCAAGCAGCGCGTCGTAGAAGGCCCCCGCGGTGCCGAGGTTGCCGGTGCCCAAAGTGATGTAGCCGATCATGAAGTTCTCCCCATGGTGGTTGCCCAAGGCAATGTACCACCGTGTCCCAGGGAAGAAAGTAGCCGCGATGGGCGCAATGGTTTGCGAAGTAGGATCGGCGTCCGCTAACCTCGGCGGATTAAATCTGGATGAGAGTAATGCGTGTCCGACTCCCTGTCCGGCTTTGGCAGATGGATCGTGAGGACCATCCGACCGCTGGGCGCGTGGACACTGGCGGGAGTCAGCACCTGGGTCTCAGGCAACCGTCCGGAGTTCCGCGTTGTGGTGGTGCGCCACCGAATCGGAGAGGGTGCCTGAGTGCCGGCCTTCATTCTCCAGCGACTGCTGGCCCTTGTGCCGCTTTTGTTCATCGTATCGCTGCTGGTGTTCTCGCTGGTATTGCTGATTCCGGGTGATCCCGCGTATATGCTTGCCGGCGAAAACGCCACGCCGGAGGAGATCGCCGAGATCCGTGCCGACATGGGGCTCGACGATCCGGTGCTGTTGCAGTATGCGCGCTGGACCGCCGGCGTCCTGCGCGGTGATCTTGGTACGTCGCTGTTCTCCGATCAGCCGGTGCTGGAAGTGCTGCTGGAACGGCTGCCGGTAACGCTGTCCCTGGCCTTCGCGGCCATTCTGGTGTCGCTGCTGGTGAGCATTCCCGCCGGGGTCATCGCCGGTACCCGGCCGGGCAGTCTGGCCGACCGGCTGGTTACCCTCGGAGCCTCGACGGGGCTGGCCATTCCGAATTTCTGGCTGGGCCTGATGCTCATTCTGGTGTTCGCCATCTGGAACGGCTGGCTGCCCGCCACGGGTTACGTGCCCCTGACCGAGCATCCCGGCGCCTGGCTGCGGCACATTCTGCTGCCGGCCATCACCCTCGGGCTCTCCGCCGCCGCCATCCTGACGCGGCAGCTCCGGGGCGCGATGATCGACGTGATGAACCAGGACTACATCCGCACCGCCCGGGCCAAGGGGCTGGCCTGGCGGGGCGTAGTGCTCAAACACGGCCTGAAAAACGCGGCCATTCCCATGGTCACCATCCTTGGCCTGCAGGCCAACTACCTGCTGGGCGGAACGGTGATCGTCGAGCAGATCTTCGGCATGCCGGGCTTGGGCCAGCTGGCGGTGGCGTCGGTGTTCACCCGCGATCTGCCCATGATCCAGGGCGTCGTGATCATGGCGGTATTCGTGGCGGTGTTCGTCAACCTGCTGGTGGACATTTCCTACGGCTACTTCAATCCCAAGGTGCGCCCCCGATGAGTGAGCCGAACGCTGCGGCCCTCGATCAGCTCGGCGCCTCCATGAGCGCGCGGCAGCGTTTTCTGCGCCGCTTCCTGCGCCAGCGCCCGGCGCTCTACGCCCTGGGTTTTCTCGTCCTGCTGGCCTTGGGCGCCGCGTTTGCACCCTGGGTGGCGCCCCATGATCCCCTGGCCCAGAACCTCGACCGGGTGCTGGAAGCGCCCAGCTTCGATCACTTCTTCGGCACCGACGAACTCGGCCGCGACGTGGCCAGCCGCACCCTGTTCGCGGCGCGGATCTCGCTGCTGGCGGCCTTCCAGGCGGTGTTCATCGCTCTGTTGATCGGTGTGCCGCCGGGACTGGTGGCCGGACTCTTCGGCGGCCAGACGGACAACCTGATCATGCGCATCACCGATGCCCTGATGAGTTTTCCGCCGCTGATTCTGGCGGTGGCCATCATCGCGGTCCTCGGGCCGAGTCTCACCAACGCCATGATCGCGGTGGGCATTCTGCTGTCGCCCACCTTCCTGCGGCTGATGCGCGGCACCGCCATGGCGGTGGCCCAGGAAACCTACGTGGAGGCTGCGCGCAGCATCGGCTGCTCCCAGAGCTGGATCATCACCCGTCACATCCTGCCCAACGTGGTGTCGCCGCTGTTCGTGCAGATCTCGGTCTTCGCCGGGGTCGCCATGCTGGCGGAGGCGGGGCTGTCCTTCCTCGGCCTCGGTGCCCAGCCGCCGGATTCGAGCTGGGGGGCCATGGTGGGGCGCGGCTTCCGCTACATCAGCCACTCGCCCTCGCTGATCGTCTTTCCCGGCCTCGCCATCGCCGTGACCGTGCTGGCCTTCTATGTCTTGGGCGATGGCCTGCGCGACTCCCTCGGCCGCGAAGTGCGCAGGGAGCAGTGATGAGCGCGCCGTTGCTGGAGGTGGAAGATCTGGCGGTGGAGTTCCTCACCGACCACGGCTGGGTGCGGGTGGTGGACGGGGTGTCCTTCAGCGTCGGGGCCGGCGAGACCCTGGGCTTGGTGGGAGAGTCGGGCTCCGGCAAGACGGTGACTTCGCTGTCGGTGATGCAACTCATTCCACGACCGCCCGGCCGCATTGCCGGAGGTTCCATCCGCTTCGAGGGCCGGGAGCTGCTGGGCCTGTCGGACCAGGAACTCGAAGCGCTGCGCGGTGAGGCCATCGCCATGGTGTTCCAGGAATCCATGACCAGCCTCAATCCGGCCTTCACCATCGGCGATCAGATCGGCGAGGTGGTGCGCCGCCATCGCGGCGTCTCCCGGCGCGAGGCCCGCGTCCGCGCCCTGGAAGTGCTGGAGCTGGTGCAGATCCCGGATCCCGAGGCCCGCATCGACGCCTATCCCCACGAGTTTTCCGGCGGCATGCGGCAGCGGGCCGCCATCGCCATGGCGCTGGCCTGCGATCCCAAACTCCTCATTGCTGACGAGCCCACTACGGCGCTGGACGTCACCGTGCAGGCCCAGGTACTGGACCTGCTGCGCAGCCTGCAGCAGCGTCTGGGCATGGGCATTCTCTTCGTCACCCACAATCTCGGCGTGGTGGCGGATCTCTGCGACCGGGTGACGGTGATGTATGCCGGGCGCATGGTCGAGACGGCGAATGTCTTCGATCTCTTCGAAAGTCCGCAGCATCCCTATACGGAAGGACTGCTGCAGGCCATGCCCCAACTCGGCGAGCGCGGCAAACGCCTGGCGGCCATTCCCGGCACGCCGCCCATGCCATGGCAGATGCCTGACGGTTGCCGCTTTCATCCGCGCTGTCCCTACGCCGAGGCTGCCTGCGCCGAGCAGGACGTTAAGCTCGACGATCTCGGTGAGGGGCGCAGCACGCGCTGCCGGCGCCATGCTGAACTGAAGCTCGAGGGGGCGGAATGACGGCGCCTCTGCTGACGGTCACCGATCTCGAAGTGACGTTCAAGATCCGTCGCGGCCTGCTGCGTCCCACCCGCAAGCTGCGCGCGGTCAATGGCGTCAGCTTTCACATCGAGCCGGGCGAGACCCTGGCGGTGGTGGGCGAGTCCGGTTCCGGCAAGTCCACCGTGGCGCGGGCGGTGATGCGTCTGCTCGAGCCGAGCAGGGGCAGCATCCATCTCGACGGCGACGACATCAGCGCCATGAAGGGTGAGGCCCTGCGCCGCATCCGTCCCAAACTGCAGATGGTGTTCCAGGATCCCTATTCGTCGCTGGATCCGTCCATGATCATTGCCGACGTGGTGGGGGAGCCACTGACGGTCCATGGCGTCGCCACGGGAGCCGAGCGCGACCGTCGGGTGCAGGACCTGCTCGAGCAGGTGGGCCTCGGTCGCTACCACATGAACCGCTATCCCCACGAGTTCTCCGGCGGCCAGCGCCAGCGCATCGCCATTGCCCGGGCCATCGCGCTTGAGCCGAAGCTGTTGGTGCTCGACGAGGCGGTGAGTGCGCTGGACGTTTCCACCCAGAACCAGATCCTCAATCTCTTGGAAGATCTGCGCCGGGAACTGGGCATCGCCTACCTGTTCATCTCCCATGATCTTGGCGTGGTGGAACACATCGCCGACCGGGTGGCGGTGACCTATCTCGGACGCATCGTCGAGGAGGGGCCCACGGAGCGCGTCTTCGCCAAGCCCGCACATCCCTACACCGAAGCGCTGCTGTCCGCCGTGCCGGTACCGAATCCTCGCATTCAGCGCAGCCGGCAGCGCATCGTCCTGCCCGGCGACGTGCCGAGCCCGCTGGCACCGCCGTCAGGTTGCCCCTTTCATACCCGTTGTCCGCATGTCATGGATGTCTGTCGCGGAGAGATGCCTTCGCATGAGTCTGTGGCCGATGGCGGCAGCGTGGCTTGCTATTTGGGTCGCGTCTGAAGAGCGGCAAAGATTTGAGCGTCAATGGGAGCATAGCTATGACCGAAAAACTCGACGCCGAACTGCTCTACGAGATCACCTGCGATCTCGGCGAGGTACAGAACATCGGCAAGACCCAGTACGGCACGCGCGGCATCATCCCGGTCACCGGCGGGCATTTCGAAGGGCCGAGACTGCGCGGCAGGATTCTGCCCAACTGTGCCGGCGAATGGGGCATGACGCGCCCGGACGGCGTCGGGCGTCTCGACGTGCGCATGACGCTGGAGACCGAGGACGGCGCGCTGATCTATCTCAGCTACAACGGCGTACTCGCGGGCGAGCCTGAAGCCATGGCTCGCGCCATGCGAGGGGAGGCTGCGCCGGACGAGGTCTATTTCCGCACGACTCCGAATTTCGAGACTGGCGACGAGCGCTACCTTTGGCTCAATCGCGTGGTCGCCATCGGCTATGGCCGCATGCTGCCCGGCTTCAAGGTGCAGTATCGGGTCTATCACATGCTCTGAGTCGGCTACTGTGGGAGCTGCCCGCAGCGCAGTGGAGGGCGAGCGGCTGACAAGAACGCAACGCTTCATTCTGCTCGGACGTTTCATCATCGCTCCCCTGTGGGGAAGCTCCCACGAAAGCGCAAGGCCCGGGGCAACGTCGCGCCAGAAAGTTCGACTTCTGAGCACACCTGCCAAGTGGGGGAATGAGCGATTGCAGGAACCGAATGCCGCAATCGCAGATTTTCAGACATCCTGTGCGGGATTAATCGACCCAGCGGCGTGCGTCCTTGAGCAGCAGAACAAGTTGCTGCTCGCGCAGCGGTGACGCCACGAAGCCGAAACGGCTGTAGAACCTCGCCGCTTGCTTGTCGATGGGGTGGGTCAGCATGGCCCGAATGCCGGCCTGCTCGGCAATCAGCAGGGTGCGGCGAATGGCATCCTGCAACAGCCCGATGCCGAACCCTCGGCCTTGGTCCAGCCGGTTCACTGCCAGTCGGGCAAGGATGACGACGGGGATCGGATACTGGCCCATGCCCTTGCGAATGCGATCTGGCGCTTCGAGCGTGTCGATCTGACCGACGGTCAGGCTGAAGTAGCCGGCGACACGCTCGTCTTCGCTGACGACGAAGGTTCTGGCCGAGCCGCTGCCTTGCGCCTGACGGGCATGGCGCAGCAGCCAGTCAGTGAGGGTCGGTTTGCCGCAATCGAAACCCTCGAGCCGATGCTGTGGCCCAAGGGTTTCGGGCCCCCTCAATTTCATCCCTCGTCCCAAGGGGCTTGACGCGAAAACAGATCGCGCAGCCCCTCGTTGGCCTGTTCGGGCCGATCGAGCAGATCCATCAGGGCCTGATACTGACTTCCCGAGACCATGAACAAGCGTTGGTCGAGCAGGGTTTGCTCCGCCGCCTGGCAGGCGCTGTCGAGAATGAAATCGGTCAACGATTTGTGTGCCACGTCGGCTGCGCGACGTAGGACGGCTTCCTGCTCGGGCGTGGCACGTAAGCCTAAGCGGGCGGAACGCGTTGTTGAAGATGCAGCCATGGTCATCCTCTGGGTGGCAGCGCATGTGAGCGCAATAGACGTCATGTTAGTACAAATGACTAACGCCGCATAGCTTGGACTGGTGTTGATGGCGATCCAAAACCGCAGTTCCCGGTGGAGGCCGTCGTTCGGCCGAAAGCTCGTTGAGTCAAGGCTGTTTGCAGCGGGATGGAAGTGGGGGATGTCAGAGCGCTTCCGCGAACTGCAATCCGCTGCGGAGCAGCTGACGCGCTGCGGCTACCGCTGGACGATCCCGGCAGAACACAGCCTGCCGCTGGTCTGGCTGCAGCAGGTCATTCGCGGCGGGGAAGAGCGCGCTCGCATCAGCCCGGGCTGGTCTGGCGAGCACCTCGCTGCCCACATCCCCGGCTATCAGGCCAAAGTCGAGGGCGTTACGGGCGACGTCTCGGGAAGCATCCACGTCATTCCCCATGAACAGCTTTACCGCTACGAAACGGCTGGTTACGGCGATCCCATGGCCGACATGTTCACCCGAAGCGGGGACGTGTACGGCGACTGGGTCGTGACAGAGAACCCGACGCCGCCGGGCTTCTACCGCATCTGGGATCCTGAGCGGATGCAGCGCAGGAATCCGCGCCGGCACTGGATCGTGTCGCGGGTCGATCCGCGCAGCTACGATGCCGCGCCGCCGCGGGAGGAGTGGTACGTTGCGACCTGCCGTTGGGCGGGTGGAAACATTGCCGGGACTGACATTTTCGAGAGTTGTACCTTCCTGACACGGATGGCGCGGGACATCCATATCCGATACCACCTTCATGGCCCCAACATCGCGCTGCACGAGGAAGTCCTGGCGCACATCACCCGCAAGGTCCGCTCCTGGGTGACGGTCCCGGAGAACGACCCAAACTGCTTCGACGACCCGTTCGAGGGTTTCCCAACGCTGCTGAGCGGGCAACGCTCATGACCCGCAGACGCGCTGCGGGGCACACCCTGCTCGTGGTCCTGCTGATGGGGCCCCTGGTCGGCGGGAGCGCCTTCTGACTGGCCTATGCGACCATGGCAGGCCTCGCGGACGCCACGGCTTCCGGACCGCTCGACCTGCTGATCGCCATGTTGTTTTTCTACGTCATGGCTCTGTTCATGCTGCCCATATTCATCTTCTCTGCGTATTTCGCCGGGGCGATCCCGACGATCCTCGCCGGACTGCTCTGCGTCGTCCGAATACTGTGCTCACGTCAGCCGTCACCGCCGCCGACGGCATTCGCGCTCGCCGCAGCAGTCATCGGCTTGTTGCCGATGGTGTACTGGAACGAGCTGTGGTCGATGGAAGCCTGGTCGGATTGGTTCGTGCAGTTCAAGGTGGCCGGGGCGCTGGCCGCAGCCGTGGTCTGCACAAGGGTGCTGCAGCAGAACTGGCCGAAGCAGGAAGCCCCGCCGGCCCCCGAGCACAGCGTTCCGGACACGGATGCGTGAGACAACCCCGCGCCTCACAGGTGCAGATTCCATCCGTACCGGCAGTGACGTCATGATCGGGAACTCGACGCCGAATTTCGAGGCCGGCGGCGAGCTT
>SLTB01000161.1 GCA_007130155.1 Pseudomonadales bacterium | reverse complement strand
GACGCTGCTGAAGCCGGTTACGCAGCGCTCCTGGCCGCGAGAAGCCATGAAGCATTGCTCGAAAACGAGGCGCGCACTGCGTGGCGGGCCGATGTCGCCGAGTGGTCATTGCGTTTCGCGGTGACCTTCCCGGATCACATCGAAGCTGTTCCGGTGCTGGCGCTGCTGGCCGAGGAGCGCTTCGCGGCGGGGGAGTTCCTCAAGGCGATTTCGGTGGCCGAGCGGGTGGTGTACCACCAGCCGCCGGCGGGCGCGGAAGCGATGACAACCGCTTGGACGGTCATTGCCCACGCCCACTTCGATCTCGGTCGCTACGACGAGGCTGAAGAGGCCTATCGGCTGCTGCAGGGGCGAGAACTTCCTGAGGAGCGCTTTGACGCCTTCACGGATCGCATCGTCGCTGCCGTGTTCAGGCAGGGCGAACAGGCGCGCGATGCTGGCGAGGTCGATGCAGCGGTGCAGCACTTCGTCCGCCTCGGCGTGGAGGTTCCCGATGCGCCGGAGGCAGGCCCTGCGCTCTATGACGCTGGCGCCCTGCTTTTTGCTCATGAGCGCTGGGATGAGGCCGCGCCGCTTCTCGAGCGTTTCCGCGACGCCTACCCACGGCACCCGCTGGCCATCGATGCGACCCGGCTGCTGGCGACCGCGCTGCGGGAAGATCGCCAGCTTGCAGCTTCGGCGCGTGAGTTCGAACGCGTGTCTGCAGAAGAGGGGATGGATGCTGACCTGAGCCGTGAGGCGTTGTGGGAGGCGGCTGAACTCTACCGTCAGGCTGGCGTCGTTTCGCAACGTCGCCGGGTCTTCGTCGAGATCATCGACCGCTTCCCCGAACCGGTGGCGCAAGCGCTCGAGGCCAGGCAGCAGCTTGCGGACATGGCGCGGGAGTCCAACGACGCGGGCGAGCGCCACCGTTGGCTGGAGGCCATCGTCGCCGTGGATCGCGATCTCGGTGCCGCACGCACGGATCGCAGCCGCTACTTGGCGGCGCACGCCAGCCTGGAGCTGGCGGAACCGCTGAAGGGCAGGTTCATGGACGTCCGCCTGACGGCTCCGCTTCGAGACAGCCTGCGGCGCAAACGCGAACGTATGGAAGCGGCGCTTGCGGCCTATGGCGAGTCGGTCGAGTACGGCGTGACGGCCGTCGTGACGGCGGCGAGCTGGCAGATCGCGGAGCTCTACTATCAGCTGGCTCGTGACCTGATGGATTCCGAGCGGCCGGTTGAACTCGGCGATGATGCGCTGGAGCAGTACGAGATCCTGCTCGAGGAGCAGGCCTTTCCCTTCGAGGAACAGGCGTTGGAGATCTTCCTGGCGAATGCAGCGCGGGCGGTCGATGGCGTCTACGACGAGTGGATCAAGGCGAGCTTCGAGCGGCTCGCGAGTATTTCACCCGGGCGCTATGCCCGCACCGAGCGGAGGGATCTCCTTGCGATCCAGATTCATGAGTAAGGCAGGCAGTTCGTCGTTCGGCGACGGCAATGGCCTGATCCGCTTCGGTGCTGCCTGCCTGTGTGCGGCTTTTCTCATCGGTTGCGCGACGTCCGGTGACCGTCCGGAACGTGCTGCTTCGGCGCTGGAGCAGGCGCCGGCTTCGGCGTCCGCTCTCGCTCGCTATGCCGAGGGCGTGGCTGCGCTTGAAGCAGGCCATGTGGCTCGCGCCACGGCCACCTTCGAGACCCTGGCGCGCGAGTATCCGCAGTACTCCGGGCCGCTGCGCCAACTGGCATGGCTTGCCGTCGACGCCGGTGACAATGCGCAAGCGTTCGATTATCTGCATCGCGCGCTCAAGGTCTGCGAGGCCTGCGCTTCGGTGCTGACGGACCTCGGTGTGCTTCACCGGCAGCGAGGCGAGTTCGATGCGGCGGAGCAGGCCTATCGCGATGCACTCGCGGCGGATCGTGACTACGCCCCGGCCCACTTCAATCTCGCGGTGCTGTTCGAGCTGTACCGGATGCGTCCGCGTCCAGCCATCGACCACTACGAGCGCTACCTTGCGCTGGAAGAGGATGATCCCGACGCTCGTCTGATCCGGGCCTGGGTGGCGGATCTGGAGCGTCAGGCAGCCAGCCTGACGAGTACTGCGCACATCGAGACGAGACCATGACGCGGCTACGCGCTGCTGCATGGATGAGCCTGCTGCTCCTGCCTCTGGGCGCAGGAGCTGAGCCGACACACCGGCTGGAACTCGATCGCAGCGCGATTCGGGGCAATCAGGAGCTGCCGCGGGTGATGGTCATTCTGCCCTGGAAGGATGCAGGCGTGGCAGAGCTGGCGGGACGGCCCTTCAACAGCCTGATCGAAGAGGTGCTCTCGCCGGTGGATCGGGACGAGTTCAGGCGCGAGTTGAGTTATTTCGAACAGCTGCAGGCCTCCGGGCCAAGAGCAGGTTCTTCCGCGAACAGTGAGGAGGTCAGTGGACCATGAGTATCTACGCGGCAATCGTCGGGTTTTTCCAGAGCGGTGGGGTGTTCATGTATCCCATTGTCGTCGTGCTGGCCCTAGGTCTGGCCATTGCCATCGAGCGCTGGCTTTATCTGGCCCGAACCAGCATGCGCAACCGAAGTCTCTGGAAAGAGATCACACCCTACCTTCAGCAGGGTCGCTTCAATGAGGCGGCCAGCCTCACAAGCGAGGCGAAGTCGGCTATCGGCACGATTCTGAGTTACGGACTGGCGCGCATCCGCACCGCAGGCCGACGCGACGACATCGAGCGCGCGATGGAGGAGAGCATGATGGAGGTGACGCCTCATCTCGAGAAGCGCACTCACTATCTGGCCACTTTCGCCAACATCGCGACGCTGCTCGGACTGCTCGGCACGATTATCGGCCTGATCCGGGCCTTCACGGCCGTCGCCGGTGCAAACCCGGCAGAAAAGGCGGACCTGCTGTCGGCAAGCATCTCCGTGGCCATGAACACCACGGCTTTCGGCCTCATGGTGGCGATTCCTCTGCTGCTCGTTCATGCCCTGCTGCAGACGAAGACCACCGAGATCATCGACAGTCTGGAGATGGTGTCGGTGAAGTTCCTCAACGCGGTGGACGAGCGTCGGCCCGAGCAGGCACAGCCGGTGCGTCGGGAAACGCCGGCATGAGACGGCGGCGGAGCAAGGCGCGGCGACAGGAGCAGCATGAACTCGACATTACCGCGTTCCTGAACCTGATGGTGATCCTGGTGCCGTTCCTGCTCATCACGGCGGTGTTCTCGCGTCTGGCGATCATCGAGCTCAGCGTGCCGACCTCTGCGGACGGCGGTGACGTCATGGAAGAGATGCTGCAACTCGAAGTCATCGTTCGCGGTGACGTCATCGAGATCGGGGGGCGTGGTGGCGGACTTCTGACCGTGCTGCCTCGGGACGAGGCGGACGGCTACGACTTCGCCGGACTGAACACCTATCTGCAGCGCATCAAGGCGGAGGATCCGGGTCGGACGGCGGCCACGGTTCTGCTGGAGCCGGACGTGCATTACGACGTTCTGGTGCAGGTCATGGACGCCGTCCGGCTCTACGAGGCCGAGGCAGAGGGCGCCATGGTGCAGGCGGAGCTTTTCCCGGACATCGCCATAGGCGATGCTCCGCTAAGAACCCAGGAGAGTTGAAGCATGCGCATGTCCCGCCGGGCCAAGCGGATGGAGCGCCACCACAAGCGCGGGCGCCGAGGGTCGTTGAACATGGTGTCGCTCATGGACATCTTCACGATCCTGGTGTTCTTCCTGCTGGTGAGTTCCACCGAAGTGGAGGTGTTGCCGAATCCTCGGGATCTCACGCTGCCGGAATCGGTCGCCGACGAGGTTGCCCGGGAGACCGTGCTGATCACGGTGACAGCCGAGCATATCCTCGTTCAAGGCCAGGTGGTGGCCGAGGTGGATGAAGTGCTGGCGCGGGATGCGGCCTTGATTCCAGAGCTCGGCGCGGCATTGCGAGCGCAGACTGACCGTGTCCTGCGTCGTGATGCGGTGACGGATGCAGCCGACCGCGAAGTCACGATCATGGGTGACAAGGGCCTGCCCTTCAGTTTGCTGCGGCAGGTGATGGCCACCTGTACCGATGCGCAATACGGACGGATTTCCCTGGCTGTATCCCAGCGCGGTCTGGCTGCTGCTGACACCCCATCCTCTGCCATCGGGCAGCCAGCCGGCTAGCGGAGTTCGTGATGAGCAGCTATCGGCTTTACGCATTGCCCTGGGATCGGGGCGAAGAACAGGAACGGGCGTTCCGGACGCTGTTCTTCCTGGTGATTCTCGCCGTCTCCGCCATGGCTGTGCTGGTCTCCGTGCTGCCGCTGCCGGAACGGGACCCGACGGTGGCACCGGTGGTGCCGCCTCGACTCGCCCGATTGGTGCTGGAGAAGGCGGAGCCGCCACCACCACCGCCCCCGCCTCCGGTGCGTGAGCGGCCGCCTCAGGAAGCATCTCCACAACCGGCACCTCAGCAACTGCCGCCTCGGCAACCGGCACCATCGGTGGAGCGCACGACGTCTCCTCCGCCGGTGGTCACGCCGACTCCTGCGCCGCAGCCTCCGCCGGTGGATCGACAGCGGGAGGCGCGTGAGGAAGCGGCCCAGGCGGGGTTGATGCCGCTTGCCGACGAGCTCGCTGCGCTCAGGGACAATGCGGCGCTCGGTGCCGTGACTATGGCCGAAGCACGCATCGGCAGTGTCGGCGAAGCCCGGCGCAGCGAACGCGCGATCCTGACCCAGGATGCGGCTGCTGCCAGCGGCGGCGTGAATACGGCGGCGTTGAGCCGCGACACGGGTGGCTCGGGCCTTTCGGATCGGGAGACCACAAGAGTGGCGAGCACCTTGGCCGGCATGCGTCCGGAGGACGCAGTCGAAAGTGAGGGCGCCTTTGGCGTTCCCGCACGCAGCAGGGAGGAGATCGAGCTGGTCTTCGACCGCAACAAAGGGGCCATTTATGCGCTCTACAATCGCGCGCTTCGTACTAATCCTGCGCTGCAGGGCAAGCTGGTGCTGCAGTTGACCATTGAGCCGTCCGGCGAGGTGTCCGCAGCCGAGATCGTCTCCAGTGAGCTCGAAGACGACGAGCTCGAACGGCGCCTCATTCAGCGTGTGCGACTGTTCCGCTTCGATGACAAGGACGTGGCTCCGGTCACGACCACCAAGCCCATCGACTTCTTCCCGGCCTGACTTCAGACGGTCACCCGCATGGCTCGGTTGCCGGGTCGAAGTTTGTCCTGACGCATTGGTTGGTCCGGGCGGCCGCTTGTCGACGATGCGATGCCATGCGTCACGGTAACGTGGTCTCCAGCGAACAACGCTGCCGTTGCGAAGAAGCACGCGTCTTGGGCGACGTGCTTCCCCGTCATCTCAGCCGCCCGCAAGATCGACGACGATCTTCCCGACCACCGTCTGTCCAATCATGGTGGCGAAGGCATTCCTGGCCTCATGCAGGCCGAATGTGGTGCCGACGACCGGGCGCAGCCTGGCGATATCGATGGCCTCGCACATGTCCTCGAACCAGTCGCGGTTGCCCACGGCGATGCCAGAGATGCGGGCGCTCTTGCCCATGATGAGTCCGGTGGGCATTTCGCCCCCGGCGCCACCACTGAGGACCCCGATCACGCCGATGAAGCCATCGATGCGGATGGCCTTCAGCGATTCCGGCATGGTGCCGACGCCGCCCACTTCGACCACGATGTCCGCACCCTGGCCTGCGGTCAGCTTTTGCACTTCAACGCCCCATTTCGGTGTGGTCTTGTAGTTGATGACGTCCGTGGCGCCAAGGGCTCTGGCCTGCTCGAGCTTCGCATCCGAGGACGAGGTGGCGATGACTCTGGCGCCGGCCATGCGGGCGAATTGAAGCGCGAACATGGACACACCACCCGTTCCCTGAACCACCACCGTGTCGCCGGCCTTCAGCCGACCAGCGCAGAACAGGGTGTTCCAGGCGGTGAGTGCGGCGCAGGGCAGCGTTGCGACTTCGGCATCGCTCAAGTGGGCCGGGACCTTGGCGATCCCGCGCTCTTCCAGGCACATGTACTCCTGCAGGCAGCCGTCGACGCCGGCACCGAGTGCGGTGTGGACGTATTCGGCCTTCCGCGGCCCGCTGATCCAGTCCTGGAAGAACAAGGGTGCGACGCGATCGCCCACCTGTACGCGGGTAACGTCGGAGCCCAGCTCGACCACCTCGCCACAGCCGTCTGAGCAGGGCACGACCGCGGGTAGCCGGGGAGCGGGGTAGGCGCCCTTGACGACGGCGGTATCGCGATAGTTGAGGCTGGCGGCCTTCATCCTCAGCAGCACCTGCCCCGGGCCCGGCTGCGGGATGGGGCGTTCCAGCAGCTTGAGGTTCTCGTAGCCGGGGGTTTCAGACACCCACGCTTTCATGGTCGACATGCTTCCTGCTCTCCTGCAGTGGAAAGGATGGGGCCAGCATACGCGACTGATTGCAGGAGGGGTTGGTCTCGCGGGGTCTCGTCGGTGCCGCCAGTGAAACCATCAGAACAATCGGTCCATCGTGAAGGTGGTGAAGAATGCCCCTGCCAGCAGCAGTACGAGTACGTGCAGTCCGAACAGCATCCGCTGCAGCCAGTCTCCGGGATTGTGGTCCAGGAAATAGGAGACGGACACAAGGAGCGCGGTCAGGCCGTAGACGGGAATCCACTGATCCGTGAGGTGGCAGTGGATGCCTTGGAACAGGTAGCCGTACCACTTCTGCAGCCAGTAGACGACTATGGCGCCGCTGACGAGCCCGTTCATTGCCGGGATCCATGCGAAGGCCAGTGTCTGGCGGCGGACGGCGATGGCAACGGCTGTGTGGGCCGCGAGGCTGCTCCAGAGCAGGAGGATGACCAGCTCATCTGTCATCAAGTACGCCTTTGGGTATACCACTGCTGCCGTGGCTGTCGGTGACGAATCAGGCTGCGTGCTCGGAGGCGGCAACGGCATCCGGCGTTTACGTTGGCTCCTGGGGAGCCGGGCGAGAAGCTATTTCTGGATGTCCGATCATGTTCTGGATGTCCAGGATTGTCTTCCTCTGGTTTTCGAGCTTTGTGTGGGTTTTATTTGGCCGGCGTTCTGTGCCTTGATGTTGGAGAATGCATTGGAGAACGGGCCTTCCTTCGCCGTGGATGCGTCAGAGGCCACGCTGACTGTTTCGACTACGACGCAGGATCGAAGCAAGGAGTTCGACTGCGAATCTTAATGGAGGAACGATGGGTAGCATGCCGATGCAGAAACGCTGGACGGTGAAGTCACGACCGACCGATGAGGTTCGCCCTGAGCATTTCACACTGGAGGAGGCGGCGGTTCCGGAACCTGCCCAGGGGCAGTTGCTCATCGAGACGCTGCTCCTCACGACCAGTCCTCCGGCCCGGATGTGGCTCACCTCGGGCGGGTTGTCAGGTAAGCCGATTCCCATCGGTGATGTGATGCGGGGCAGCGGCATCGGCCGGGTAGCGACTTCCAGGAACCCGGGGTTTGCCGAGGGTGAACTTGTCAGCGGTGGCCTTGGTTGGCAGACGCACAGTCTCTCGGATGGCGACAAGCTGAATCCGGTGAGCAAGGTTGAAGCACCGAAAGACCTGCCGCTTTCGACGCGGCTTCATGTGCTCGGAGCCAGTGGCGCGTCGGCCTGGTTCGGTCTGCTGGAGATCGGTCGGTTGCGTGAGGGCGACACGGTCGTGGTCTCGGGCGCGGCCGGGTCTGTTGGCTCCATCGTCTGCCAATTGGCTCGTAAGCGGGGGTGTCGAGTCATCGGGATCGCTGGTGGCGAGGCCAAGTGCAAATGGCTCTCAGATGAGCTGGGATGTGCCTCTGCCATCGACTACAAGCACGAGGATGTCGGCGCGCGGCTCGAAACGCTGTGCCCCGGCGCCATCGACGTGTTCTTCGACAATGTGGGCGGCGATGCGCTCGATGCCGCGCTGGCGCAACTCGCCATCGGCGCCCGTGTCGTTCTCTGCGGCGGGACGTCCCAGTACCAGCAAGACGGCGCATGGCAAGGACCCCGGAACTACTTCCACCTTGTCTACCGTCAGGCAACGATGGCCGGGTTCTACGTTTTCAACTTCGCGGACCGCTTCGATGAAGCCTTACTGCCGCTGGAAGACGGGGTTCGAAGTGGGAAGATCAAGTATGCTGAGGAGCGCTATCACGGAATCGAGCAGGCGCCCATGGCGCTGCAGCGCCTCCTGTCAGGCCAGAACTTCGGTTCGACCGTCATTAGTGTGGCGGGGGAGTGACATTCAGGTTCGCAAGACAACCCGTCGGGACTCAGGACACTGGTGTCCTGAGCTGTAGGCGCGAACTGAGCGGTCGAGAGTGCCCCTTTGTGGATCGGTTGGCAGGCCCCGGACTCTGCGCTTGTCACCAGCCACGCTGGGATCACTGCAGCCAGGGTCAACTCAGTCTGCAGTGACCTTGGTCTTGCCGCAGCGCTTGCAGCGGTGCACGGTCACCAGCCGGCCCTGCCGGCTGTCGAACTGTTTTTTGTTGTCGATCACCCATTTATGGAAACCGCTGTTGCACAGCGTACGGCCGCGGGCACGCTCCTTGTTGGAGGCTTTCTTGAAGTCGAGTACGTCGCCCATGCCGCCTCAGGGTTCCCCTGGAAAGTCGTCTGCTGGTTCAGCATCGATAAGCATACAAGCATACGCTGAGCCCGATTCACGGGCACGCTGAGCACTTGGTAAGCAACCATCATGTCCTGACCCGTGTCGGATTGTTGGAACGACAGTCGGGCTTGAGGGCAGTCGTCTGAAAAGTGGGCGTCCATGGGGATGATTCCCCTTTCCAGGATCAGAGGTTGTGAAACGAAACGAATTATGT
>SLTB01000219.1 GCA_007130155.1 Pseudomonadales bacterium | reverse complement strand
TGCGGCACATGTCCGCACTCGGCTCCCGTCGAATCAATGGCTTACGCCATTGATTCGCGAGCGGCACATCCATTTGCCGCAGGAAACGCTGATAAATCAGCGGTTCCCTAGTACAGGTCGTCAGTCCTTGTGATCCTTCCAGTAGGGTGCCCGCAGCTTGCGCTTGTTGATCTTGCCCATGGTGTTGCGGCCGAGGTCATCGACGAACTCGACACTGCGGGGGCACTTGTAGTGCGACAGGCGTTCGCGACACCAGGTAATCAGTTCCTCGGGGGCGGGCGGTTGGGCCGGATCGCGGGGAATGACCAGCGCCCTCAAGGACTCGCCCATGACGGCGTCGGGAATACCAATGCAGGCGACGTCGACGACAGCAGGATGGTGGATCAAGATCTGTTCGGCTTCAGCCGGATAAATATTCACGCCGCCTGACACAATCATGTCGCTGAAGCGGTCGGTGATCCAGACGTAGCCTTCTTCATTCATGTAGCCGATCTCGCCGAGGGTGAACACCCCAGGGGCGATGTGGGCGGCGGCGGTCTTTTCAGGATCGTTGTGATAGATGATGCCGCGGCCGGTGGTGTCGCGGAAATACAGTCGCCCTTCGGTGTTTGGCGGCAGCTCATTGCCGTCGTCATCGAGGATCAGTGCCTCGAAGGGTTCCCGTGCCTTGCCCACTGAACCTGGGTTGGCAAGCCACTCTTCGGAGTCGATGCCGCAGGTGGTACCCACTTCAGACGCGCCATAGGCTTCGGTGAATACAGGCCCCCACCACTCGATCATGGCGCGCTTGACGTCCATGGGGCACTTCGCACCGGTGTGGGAAACGAAGGTCATGGAGCTGATGTCGTAGCGGGCCTTGACCTCGTCGGGGAGGGCCAGCATGCGCACGAAGTGGGTCGGCACCATGACGGAGGTCTCGGTCTTGTAGGCGTCGATGGCGGCCAGGGTCTTCTCTGCATCGAAGCGGCCGAGGATGACTGAGGGAACGCCTGCGGCGAGCAGTCGCGCGCCGGACAGCGGGCCCGTGTGATACATCGGCCCGATGACCAGATGGGTGCCGAAGGCGGCCAGTGGGTTCTCCTTCATGTTCTCGAGGTGCTCGGCTAAGGTGTCGCCGCCTGCGAACATGGTCGGAGGCAGATCGGTACCCTTAGGGCGCCCCGTGGTTCCGGAGGTATAGAGGAGGTTGGGCCGCGGTGGCAGGCTGGCGTCGGGTTCGGCCGAAGACGAGGCTGCCAGCCATTCCTCCCAGTCCAGCAGGCCGTCCTGGGGTGGGCAGCGCCAGCCGATGACGTGTTCGATGCCGGCCTCGGCGGCTGCTTGCATGCCCCGCTCCACGGTTTCCGGATCGACGAACAGAACCCGTGCGCCGCCATCCTGAAGGATGTAGGCGACTTCCTCGGCAGTCAGGTGGAAGTTCACCGGAACGACCGAAGCGCTGCCGATCAGGCCACCAAGATTGGCCAAGGCGGTTTCCACGCCGTTTTCTGCAAACACGGCGATGCGTCTGTCGGGACCGAGGTCCATGTGGATCAGGGCATTGGCGGCGCGGTTGAGCAGGTCATCCACATCCTTCCAACGGAGGGCCACGCGGGTGTCGCGAAGCGCGACCTCGTCGGGGCGGCTCTTGGCGAGCGGCGCGGCAAACAGTGTCATTGGTTTCTCCTCGGATCTGTCCCGGCGCGGGACAGTACCGTAAACACCATCATGCGTGAAGGGGTTGGTGTCTGTTGCGGCCCAGCAAGTAGCCGGGCGCTGTCATGAAAGGAACCGTCAGACTCCGCGGGCGTTGGCGTGAGGCTGGTAGGCCCGGCCGCGTGAGGCCGGCAGGCTTGCCGATCGTGCAACGGTAGAGCCTGCGGGTGTCTCGTCAACCCGATCCTGCGGCGGTGGGCCAAGGCGACGGATGCGGAGGGCCGGCCTGCTCTGTTACCCTGTCCTGCTATCCGCGGAAGGCTGCTGCCGCCTTGAGTGCCAAGCTCACGGGTCGCTGCCGTGTTTCCTGCCAGCGACCGAGTGGTGTGTCCATGACCGAGCCCAAGGCCCTGTCGATTCATGGGTTGAAGAAAGTTTATGCCGGTGGTTTCGAGGCGCTCAAGGGCATCGACTTGACGGTGGAGCAGGGTGATTTTTTTGCCCTGCTCGGTCCCAACGGTGCAGGCAAGTCCACCACCATCGGCATCATTTGTTCGCTGGTGGTCAAGACGGCCGGAGCGGTCGAGATTTTCGGGATCGACATCGATCGCGACTTTGCTGCCGCCAAGCGTCTGATCGGCGTGGTGCCGCAGGAGTTCAACTTCTCGATCTTCGAGCGCGTCGGGGACATTGTCGAGACCCAGGCCGGTTTTTATGGTCTGCGCCATGAGCAGGCCGCCAGGCAAACCGAGAAGTACCTGCGAAAGCTGGGACTGTGGGATAAGCGCAATGAGCAGGCCCGGCATCTGTCCGGCGGCATGAAGCGAAGGTTGATGATCGCTCGGGCGCTGGTTCACGAGCCGCGGCTGTTGATTCTCGATGAGCCTACTGCGGGCGTGGATATCGAGATACGACGCTCCATGTGGTCGTTCCTGCGGGAGATGAACGAGGCAGGTACCACCATCATCCTGACGACCCATTATCTCGAGGAGGCGGAGTCGCTGTGTCGCAACATCGCCATCATCGATCACGGTGAGATCGTCGAGAACACGACCATGCGGGCGTTGCTGCAGCAGCTCAGCACTGAGACCCTGGTGCTGGATCTGGCTGAGCCGCTTACGGAGGCCCCGGAGCTGGCTCCCTATGGCGTCCGCCGCATCGAGCCGACTCGTCTCGAGGTGGACATTGCCAGGGAGCAGGATCTCAACGAAGTTTTTCAGCGCCTCGACGCTGTGGGCATCCGGGTCCGCAGTATGCGCAACAAGAGCAACCGCCTCGAGCAACTGTTCGTGGCGCTGACCCAGTCGGAAGGTAGCGCGGAGACTCTGGTGCATGCCGCAGGATGATTTGAGCATCCCGAGCAGTCGGCGGGCCGTTTTCGATGCCAACCTGGTGGCTTTCCGGACCTTGCTGCTCAAGGAGATCCGGCGCTTCCTCAGGATCTGGCCGCAGACGCTGATCCCGCCAGCCATCAGCATGGCGCTCTACTTTGCCATCTTCGGCGCCATCATCGGCCGCCGCATCGGTGAGATGGCCGGGTTCGACTACATGGAGTTCATCGTTCCCGGACTGATCATGATGTCCGTGATTACCAATGCCTATGCCAACGTCTCCGCCTCATTCTTTTCCGCCAAGTTCCAGAAGAGCATTGAGGCGCTGATGGTGTCGCCGACGCCAAACTCAGTGATGTTGGCGGGCTTTGTGGCCGGGGGGGTGGCGCGGGGTCTGGCGGTGGCAGCCATTGTCACGGTGATGGCTGCTTTTTTTGTCGAGATTCGCATTCACAACTGGTTCGTGACTCTCGGCATGCTGCTGCTCACCGCCATCGTGTTTTCATTGGCTGGTTTTCTCAATGGCCTGTTCGCCGACAAGTTCGATGACATCTCGATCATTCCAGCCTTTGTGCTCACGCCTCTGACTTATCTGGGTGGCGTGTTCTATGCCTTGGAGCTGTTGCCGGATTTCTGGCGGACGCTGTCCTACTTCAATCCCATCGTCTATGTGGTGTCGAGCTTCCGCTACGGTTTCTTCGGCTACAGTGGCGATGTGCCGGTCGCGGCCTCGTTCCTGGCGGTGGCGGCGTTTGCCGGTGTGTTCTGGGGTCTTTCGCTGTGGTTCCTGAATCGGGGCATCGGCTTGCGGACCTGATCCGCTTGGCGCCCTGCAGTCTGCCACTCGTCGCCGGAGGTTTGACGCCGGTCGTGGCGGCATCGAATCTCTGTGTTGGCTATGGGCTGCTGGTGGCGGCCAAGGATGAAGTATGGATTATGGTGAGCTAGCGCTCGGCAAGCCGACCCACTACACATCCACCTATACCCCTTCTCTGCTGCAGTCAGTGCCGCGGGCGGCTGCCAGGGCGGCGCTCGGAATCGCGGAGGGTCAGCTGCCCTTTCACGGCATGGACGGCTGGATCGGCTATGAGCTGTCCTGGCTCAACCGCAAGGGACGTCCGGAGATCGCGGTGCTGCGGCTGCAGGTTCCCGCCACTTCGCCCTGTATCATCGAGTCGAAATCGCTCAAGCTCTACCTGGGTTCATTCAGCCAGACCGAATTCAGCAGCAAGGCCGACTTGCTGCGCACCTTGGACTCGGATCTCATGCTGGCTGCCCGTGCCCCGGTGATGGTGAGCCTGATCAGCCTTGATCAGCTCGAGGCCGATGGCCTAGGCCACTTCATGGGAGTCTGTCTCGATACCCTCGATGTGGAAGTCGAGCATTACGAGGTTCGGCCAGAACTGCTGCGGGTGGAAGGGGACGTCAACGTTCGACAGTCCCTCTATTCCAATCTGCTGCGCAGCTGTTGTCCGGTGACCGGGCAACCGGATTGGGGCACGCTGTTCATTCAATATGCGGGTCGCCAGATCCACCATGCTGACCTCCTGCGCTACATCATTTCGTTCCGGAATCACTCGGGCTTTCACGAGGAGACTGTGGAGCGAGCCTTCGTGGACATCCTGCGCCAGTGCGAGCCCGACAGTCTCACGGTCTACGCCCGTTATTTGCGACGCGGCGGCCTGGAGATCAATCCGTTCCGGTCCACCCGTGACGAGGTGCCGCCCGTGATCCGCACGGCGCGTCAGTAGCGGCCGACGGAGCACCTTGGCGCTGGGTATCTCTACGGGGCTTTCAATCGCGCCCCATGGGCGCTCCCATAACCTTCGATCGTGCGAGCTGCGGCCGATTGGCGTCATCCTAGCCCGCATGTCTCACCGATGCGCGAAGCGAGGGCGTGGAGATGCCGGTAAAGACAAGGCGCGCGACAGTTTGGGCGCGCAGGCGTACTCGACAGTACGTCGACCGATTCGCCGGGAGCGAATCGCGTCGCAGGCAGTTCGCCCGCAGGGTTCACACCATGGATGGTGCGCAACAGCGCAACCGCAGCGGCGGACCGGCAGGATTTGCCGGTAGCTCTGCGTCCGCAGCCGTGAATCGGTGAGATTTGCGGGCTAGTGGGCGTCCGCCTTGCGGGCGATCGGGGCCTTCAGGCGCCGCGTGACTGCAATGGCTTCGCGCGGGTTCCGGAAGGGGGCTGCCGTCAATCCCCCTGCCGCGGCCAGAGCAGGGTGCGCAGCCAGCCCAGCGTCGTGTTGCCGCCCAGAAGGTAGCGCTCGAGGCGATCCATTTGCTCGGCCAGCGCCGCAGGATTCGCGAACAGATCCGCCCGAGTCACTCTTAGGCGTTTGGAATCGTCGAGGGTCTTCACTGGCCTCGCCGGATTACCAGCGACCACCACATTAGCGGCCACATCGTGGGTGACCACGGCACCAGCGGCGATGATCGCGTTCTCTCCGATATGCACCCCCTTGCACAGCGTGGCCCTGTCGCCGATCCAGACGTTGTCGTCGAGGACGATGGGGCGGGTCGCGCCGATCGGGCGTGTGCGGTCGTAGAGGTCGTGCCAGTCGGCATCCGTGAGATAGGCGCCTGCGGCCAGCATGCAGCCGCGGCCGAGGCGAATCCCGCTGGCTGAATCGAGGCGTACGCCGGGGCAGAGCAGGCTGTAGTCGCCGATGTCGATGGCGCCGACCTGCCCCTGATATTCCCACACCGACAGTGCAACGGGACGGTCGGGTGTGGTGACTACGTGGACGCTGCTGCCGACGCGAATGTTCGGGCCGTAAAGCCTCAGGTTCCAAGGCTTCATGATGCAATAGTCAGGACCAAGGGCGTCGAGCTGCGGACGCAGGAAGTGCTCGGTCCAGCGCTGCTCGAAGCGATGCTGCAGGCGCTTGATGAAGTAGGAGCGGTGATCGCGGCGCACGCGGAAGACCCTGTTTCACACGGTGCCGCCTTCGCACAAAGGTCGACGGGACCTTGGATTGTCGGGGATGCTCGCTTGTGGCTCAAGTTGTTGTTATTGCCGTGTCACTACTGCCGATGAATGCAGCGTCGTTTTCTCATCGACGCGATCGAATGGCGGCCGGCGACATGACGTAGGTCTGACCAGAGCCGCGCAAGCGAAGATCCGAAGTGCAGCCTCTCTCCCCGCCTTGTGATGCTCCACAGGATGCGTCCGGCCTTGCCCTTGCCCGATCCGTCTTCCGCTTCCACTTGCGAAGGACGACGCACTGGTCCGCGATCACCTGAGTGCTCGGCTTCCTGGCGCGAGTATGCGGTGATGGCGATCCGCAAGGGGCCTGAGGTACTCGAAGCCCTGAGGCAGATCGCCGATTTCGATGTACTGTTCACGGAGGTGATCGGGCTCATGCGGCCAGGGTGCTGCGCCCCGGTTTGCCGGTTTTTTCATCTCCGACTAAACCGAAAATGCGATGGCCGATCACGGTCGTCTCGATGCGGGTGTGCGGTTGCTGAGCAAGCCCTATCGGGAGCAGGAGCTCGCCAGGACAGTGCGACAGGCGCTGGAGAGTGTGGGTTCTTTCGGGGTGGAGTGAGCGGCAGGCACGGTCAGTCGGCCGTTCTGCTGATCAGTCGAATGGGGGTTCGAATCCTGGGCCCTTTTTTCTGGCGGAGAGGGAGGGATTCGAACCCTCGATACGCTATTAACGTATACACACTTTCCAGGCGTGCGCCTTCAACCACTCGGCCACCTCTCCGTGAGGCGGCGCAGGTTAGCGCAGAGGCCGTCTTCACGCAATGAAGGGACATGAACGGACGGATCCCGTTGCCTGAATCTGGGGCTGTCTCCTTGTGGGAGGGCCCTGGTCGCGTAGCGATAGGTCCGATCTGGCTGTGCGCTCCCGAAGTTGACGCCGCTGTGCAAGAGTGGCGAAAAGTCGCCGGAAAGTCATGGCACCGGCCGCGGTCGTGCTATAGAATCCGCGCCTTGCTGATTCTGAGCTCCGATCCCTGGGGCCGGAATCTGAACGCTCAACCTGAGACGGAGACCTGCGGGATCGGCCTGATGCTCACCGAGAAGCAAATCAAGCGCGCACCCAAGAAGGACTATATGAACGCGGAGCAACTCGCGTTCTTCAAGCAGCTATTGATCGATCTCAAGCGCGAGACGCTTTCGCACATCGAGGAGGCGCGGGCGCGCCTTGCCGATGCCCATCGCGAAACCGATGAGTTGGATCGAGCGCTCAATGAGGAGGAGAACCGCCTGCGTCTGCGCATCGCCGATCGGGAATCCAAGCTGCTGCCCAAGATCGATGAGGCCCTCAAACGCATCGAGGACGGCGACTACGGCTGGTGCGAAGAGACCGGTGAGCCCATCGGGGTCGAACGGCTCTTGCTGCGTCCGACCGCCACACTCTGCGCCGAGGCCAAAGCACGGCAGGAGCGCCTCGAGCGCAACTTCCGCGACGCCTGATCGCTGATGATGGGCTGGACCCGGCCGTCGGTCTTGGCCACCATGGGTGGGTCAACGAGTCAATGGCAGTCCGCCTGGTCCCTTCGCAACGTGATGCCGTGAACTCCGTCAGGCCCGGAAGGGAGCAGCGGTAGCGGCGGATACGTGTGCCGAAGTGTGGCCGGGACGGACTGCCACCTTGGCTCATCACGCGAATCATCGCACCGCATGGGGCGGCCAGACGGCATGAATGCTCCCTTTAAGGTCCTCGACCCGAACCTAAGCTCCCGAATAAGGCTCATCGACGCCAACGGCTTGACCTTCGAGGTCATCGAGACGCGTCCTGTGGGTGCCTCGCCCGACCGCCTCGCACTCTGCTTGCATGGTTTCCCGGAACACGCGTATGCCTGGCGCCATCAGCTGCCGGCTTTGGCAGGTCTTGGCTATCGTGCCTGGGCGGTGAATCTGCGCGGTTATGGCCGCAGCTCCAGACCGCCAAGGGTCAGCGACTACGCCATCGAGCACTTGCTGACGGATGTCGCCGCGTTGATCGATGCCAGCGGTGCCGAGAGCGTGACGCTTATCGCTCATGACTGGGGTGCGGTGATCGCATGGTATTTTGCCATGCGTCGGATTCGTCCCCTGACCGAACTGGTCATCATGAACGTTCCCCACCCGGGCCCCATGGGGCGAGAGATGCGCAGCAATCCCGAGCAACGCCGCAAGTCCTGGTACGCGCTTTTCTTCCAGATTCCGGTGCTGCCGGAAAAGCTCATGGGTCGCGCTGCTGGGGCCGCCATCGCAAGAATCTTCCGTGAGGGCACGGTGGCTAAGGGCCGCATCAGCGAAGAGGATGCAGAAGTCTTTGCCCGGAACGCATGTCAGCCGGGTGCCTTGCGGGCCATGGTCAACTACTACCGGGCACTGATTGGCGGTGGAGGCGCGCGGCGCCAAGCCGCCATGGGGCTGCCGGTCATCGACGTACCGACGTTGCTGATCTGGGGCGAGCGGGATGTGGCGCTGTGTAAGGCCACAACCTACGGCACCGATGCGTGGGTGAAGCCGTTGACGCTGCGCTATCTGCCAAAGGCCGCCCACTGGGTGCAGCAGGACGATCCCGAGACCGTCAATACCATGCTCGAAGCCTTTCTTCAGGGGCGGCCAGTGCCCCATGCGCCCGATGCCGTGGGTGATTTGGATCCCTAGTGTCCTGAGTCCGAAGCTCACAGTTATACGAACTGCGTACTCCTGGCCCGGAAATCTCACCAGCCGGCCAGCGGCTGCGCTACAAATGATTGATATTATGAATAAATATGACCTAACTGAACGGCCGCGACGAAAACACTCTGTTTCCGCCGCTGGCCTATCCCGATTCTGGCGGGTTCTCGCTCGCCCTGGCTTGCTCTTCCTTCAACCCGTAGCTACGGCTACGACT
>SLTB01000138.1 GCA_007130155.1 Pseudomonadales bacterium | reverse complement strand
GCATTTGGAGCGGGAAACGAGACTCGAACTCGCGACCCCAACCTTGGCAAGGTTGTGCTCTACCAACTGAGCTATTCCCGCATATCGACCAAATCTACCACCTTGGGCAAGCTTGGCAAAGATGGCGTCCCCTAGGGGATTCGAACCCCTGTTACCGCCGTGAAAGGGCGGTGTCCTAGGCCTCTAGACGAAGGGGACGCTGAACTACCCTGTCGCTCTGGCCAGGACCTCAGGAGCGACAGGCGGCGTAGTCTAGCAGCGGTTCGGAACGAGTCAAGCAGCCTTGCTGACAAACTTCCCCAAAACGCAGAAAACTGACTTCACCAGGTGAAGCCAAGGCCGATGACGTAGACCACGTCGCTTTTCTTGCGTCCTGGTGCCGGCTCCGTTTCATGATCGAAATCCAGGCGCAGGTTCGTGCTCAGGAAGGAGTTCAAGTCATAGCGGATACCGGTGGAGGTCTTCAGAATTTCCCCACGATCGCGTTCTGCGAGTACCAGCAGTTCACTGCCGTGGAACAGCTCCAGGCGCTGCCCCATGTAGTAGCGCTTGTAGTCGAGACCTATGCGCAGAGCACGGTTATTGTCGGTCTCGCCGTTCAATTTCTCGATCACTTCACTGATACCGCCTTCCAGCGAAAGTGCGCCAAGGGTCGTATCCCAGAACTGGTAACCCAGACCGCCACCCAGCGTGATCCGATAATCCACACCCCGAAGCTTATCCTGGAAGTATTCGCTGCTGCCGAAAGCGAACCAATCCTCACGGAAGAACCAGTCGAGCTGATAGCCCACCCGGTACTGCTCCCGGGTGGTGCTTCCGGAATCCTTCTTCAGATCGAAATCCGCGTTGCCCTGATGACGCCAGGGCCCCCGGCGCAGGGTGCTGCTGGCCCGCAATGAATGGTTTTCCGTCTCGGTGTTGCCGGTGGAAATGTTCAGGCCGTAAGTGACGCGGGTTTGCCAGCGGTCACCTGGACGATCGACGGCGGCGTCGACACTGGCGTAGCGCACCGCCTGCAGGGTCACAGTGCGGGCGTCCTCACCCTCGGCCAGGATCTGCTGCTCTTCCTCTTCACGGTCGCTTTCGAGTCTGCCCTGGACGCGTTCACCGTCATAGAGCATCAGGTTGAGTTCGTTGTCGGTCCTGATGCTCGCGATAGCATCGCGCTTGATCGTCACGCTTCCACCCCAGTCGGTCTTGATCCGCAGTGCGCTGCCGTCGAGGCTCTCGATCTTGCCGCTGACGCGATCACCGCTCTTAAGCCACACCACGTCAGCCCAGGCCGGGCCAGCAAGCATCAGGAACAGGGCAACGAGTATCCCCGGCAGTTTGATTCGGACAATCATGTGGACTCCTCAGGAGCGAATCGGGTTATCCATCGGGTGGGCCCGACGCAGTGACATTCAGGTTGAATTGATGGGTGTGGAAGCCAGCATCCGGCTTCCGACCCAATGGCGGGCGAAATGATGGGCGATGCGACCGCTTCGACTACCACGGGCCAGCGCCCAGCGCAGGGCTTCGGACCGCGCTTCTTCGTCGAAGGGAAGTTCGCTGCCATGATGACGGCTCAGGGAGGCGATCCAGTGCGCTGCGACTTCCAGATAGCGCTCCTGCACCATAGGCTGGAACGACACCCACAGCCCGAAGCGATCCGAGAGAGACACCTTCTCCTCCGTCGTCTCGCCAGGATGGATCTCGCCCTCTGCCGTATGCCGCGTTTCCAGATTTTCCGCACGGGACTCGGGCAGCAGATGGCGGCGATTGGAGGTGGCATAGATCACGATGTTGTCGGCGGTGGTGAACACCGAACCTTCCAGGACGCTCTTCAAGGCCTTGTAGGACGGATCACTGGCCTCGAACGACAAATCGTCACAGAACAGGATGAACCGCCAGGGCTCCGGCGCCAGCCTGGCAACGATCTCCGGAAGCGCGACCAGCGCCGCACGGTCCACCTCCACCAGCCTCAGTCCGGCAGCGGCATGGGCATTGAGCAAGGCATGCACCAGCGAGGACTTGCCGGTACCCCGTGCCCCCCACAGCAGCACGTTGTTCGCAGGCAGGCCTGCCACGAACTGCCGGGTATTCAGGGCCACACGCTGCTTCTGGACATCAATGCCCAGAAGATCATCAAGGCCAATGCCATCGATCTGCCCCCGCGGTGCCAAGTGACCGCCCAGGGGACCCGGTCGCCACACCGCAGCCGCAGCGGTGGAGAAGTTTACAGGCAGTTCCATGGGCGGAAGCCAAGCTTCGAGTCGCGCCAGCGCCCTGCCCAGGGCACCTTCCAGGTCGGCATCCATGCTCAGCCCAGGGCCTTTCGGATGGGCTGCACAAGCGAATCAGGGGTGTCGTTGGGAGCGTAGCGGCCGAGCACCCGGCCATCACGCCCCACCAGAAACTTGGTGAAATTCCACTTCACCGCTTCTGATCCAAGCAGGCCTTTCTTGGCCCGCTTCAGAACCTGATACAGCGGATGGGCGTCTGGACCATTGACGTCGATCTTGGCGAATAGCGGGAAACTCACGTCGTAGTTCAAGCTGCAGAATTCGCGAATCGCCGCGGCATCGCCGGGCTCCTGGTGCATGAACTGATTGCAGGGAAAGCCGAGGACCACCAGTCCGGCATCGCGATGCTCGCGATAGAGCTTCTCGAGCCCGCTGTACTGGGGCGTAAAACCGCACTTGCTGGCGGTGTTGACGATCACCAGAACCTTGCCCCGATAGTCCTCGAGGGTCGTCCGATCCCCACCCAGGGTCTCGACTTCCACGTCATAGGGAATGCTTTGACTCATGATCGCCCCGCTGCCCCGTTGTACCGGCCCGTTTTCCGAGCGATATTCTAACGGGTTACGGCGCCTGATTCCCGGCTTGTTTATGTTCCCAGGTCATCGTGCGCTTGAGCCTGTCGCCAAGCTCACCCAAGCTTGACGCTCTGATCCGATCGCCAAGGAGCGTGTCCTGCATACCGCTACCCTGGTCTCCTTTGCGAGCTACCTGCTGGTTCTCTTCGCCATCGGCTTTTTTGCCTGGCGCCGGACCTCCGGCATGGCCGACTACGTGCTAGGCGGCCGCACACTCGGGCCAGGTGTCACGGCACTGTCAGCCGGCGCATCGGATATGAGCGGCTGGCTGCTGCTCGGCTTGCCTGGCGCCATTTATCTCAGCGGGCTGCGTGAAGGCTGGATCGTGGTCGGCCTGCTTCTCGGGGCCTGGGCAAACTGGCGGCTGGTGGCTGGGCCGCTACGCCATGCTTCTGCGGCGGCGGATGACGCCCTGACCCTGCCGGAACTGCTGAGCCGCATCATCGGCCAGGGCGCCGACCGCCAGATGATCCGCCTGCTGAGACTCACCGCAACGGCCCTGATTCTGTTCTTTTTCACGTTCTACGTGGCCGCAGGCCTGGTCGCCGGCGCCAGACTGTTCGAATCGACGCTGGAACTGGACTACCTGACGGCACTCGCCATCGGCAGCGGAATCATCGTCGCCTACACCATGGCCGGTGGCTTTCTCGCCGTATCGTGGACCGACTTCTTCCAGGGCTGCCTGATGCTGCTGGCCCTGGTGGCGGTGCCGCTGCTGCTGATGGGTGGCTCGACCGAAGCCGCTGACATCGGCCCTGGCCACCTCGACCCCTTCGCCGGACTCACGCCACTGGCACTGCTTTCCCTCCTGGCATGGGGACTTGGCTACTTCGGACAACCGCATATCCTCGCCCGCTTCATGGCGATCCGCAGCGAGAGCGAACTGCCGCGGGCGCGTCATATCGGAATGACTTGGATGCTGGTCACCACGGTGGCTGCCGTAGCCGTGGGGCTGGGCGGCAATGCGGTGTTCGGCAGCGGCCTGCCTGAAGCCGAGACCGTGTTCATCGACCTCACCCAACTCCTGTTCCATCCACTGGTGGCGGGCATCGTCCTGGCCGCCATTCTGGCCGCCGTCATGAGCACCATCGACTCCCAGCTGCTGGTGGCTTCAACCTGCCTCGCCGAGGATGTCTATAAGCCCTGGCTGCGCCCTGAGGCATCCAGCGCCGAGCTGGTCAAGGCAGGACGGCTGGCGGTGGCAGCCGTGGCGCTGCTGGCACTGCTGCTGGCGCTGGATCCGGACAGCCGAGTGCTGACCCTGGTGAGCCACGCCTGGGCCGGACTGGGAGCGAGCTTTGGACCGGTGCTGCTGCTGGCATTGCATTGGCCCCGCCTGACCGCTGCCGGCGCGCTGGCTGGCATGCTGACGGGCGGCATCACAGTGGTGGTCTTCGGTTCGCTGTCCGGTGGATTATTCGAGGTCTACGAGCTGCTGCCAGCATTCCTGCTCGCCGGTGCTGTCGCCATGGCCGTCAGCGTCAGCCGCGACGCCGCGGCAGCATGACCACGTTGTCACCCGAGCGAACGTAGATGCGCCGCTCCCGACCCGGGCCGTGCAGGCCAATGCGCCCAGACTCGAACAGACGCAATTCACAGGTCGATACGCTGGAATCCAGGGTTTCGAATTCGAGGTTGCTGCCCACGACCCGCCAGCGCCCGCGTTCCTCGCGCTTGCCGTCCGACCCTTCGTTGACCTCCAGATACTCACCCCCATCGGCCTGACCGCTGAGCTCCAGACGATAGCGTACCCCGTCCTGCTCGCCCTGCCAGCGGCCCGGCAATGACAAACGGCCGAGCCAGACTTGGCGCCGCTCCTGGACGTTGCGGTAGAGCACCCAGGCAATGCCGGCAATGAGGGCCGCAATCAACAACAATCGCATGACGTGTTTCCTACCCCTGGCCCATGATTTCAACGCCCACCCGACACTCTGCTACGACAGTCTTCAATTCGCCCCGTTGGGCAACAGGCCACAGCTCACGAGCACCACCCGCCAGGCGGCGATATGGCGCTCACGAGCACGGTCGAGATCCGGCCAGACGCCGCCGGCCGGATCCAGCACGATCCGCTCGAAATGCGCCGGCGGCTCAACCTGCTGCGCGGCATGCAGAGCTTCGAACGCGGCTCCCCAGTCACGCCGAGCCCGGTCCACGGCCACTAGATAGGGCTGGACCCGCTCCATATGATAACCCCGGAAGACGTTCCAGAGGATGTCTGCATCACGGGTGGCACTGCCCTGGGGACAGATCGGGCGCCGGGCCTCGCGAACTTCAAGCAACTCGGCCACGCCGTCGAGATGGTGGGTCAGCAGCTGGGCGCTGCGCCGCAGGCGACCGGGCAAGACGCTGCGGGAAAGAGTCTCGAAGGGCGCGTTCCAGTCACCCACGGCCAGCGTCTTCTGACCTAAACCCGGCAGCCGCGCCGCCAGCTCATAAAGTGCGGCAACCTCGGATCGACCTGCCTGCTCCGCCTCTTCGGGTGTCAATGGCGCCACATCCAGACTGTGAGCGGAAGCCAGCGCCTCACCACCAAGCGTCGCATTCCAGGCCCAGGCCGGCAGCCCATGCCTCTTTTCCTCGACGATGGCTTCAAGTTGCTCACGCAGCGCCGCCCGATCCGGATAGCCGGCGAGCTCCTCCAGGCAGCGCTGTGCCGCCACCAGAAAACGATGCTCGTAGTGCAAACGTACAGGCGCGCTCATCACCCGACCAAGCTGAGAGCTACGCTCTCCGATCAGACTGCCGAGATCGCAGCGATGCAGGCTGAGGAAGCCACCGAGGCCCGTGCGCTGGGCTGGAACCGCCAGGGTGCGATCGCGCGTCCGAGGCCAGGGGGCCAATTCGGGAAGCGGGCGCACCTGAACCGTGACACTCAGCACCCTAGCCACCCGCTGTTCGTACTCTGCCAGGATGACGCCGGCAGGATCGGCCGGCGCACAGCCTCCGGTCACCAGCATCGCCAGTATCCAGACTGCCCGCACCGCTGCCTTGTCCATCATGACTGCTGTTACAACCACTCCCGCGAGATGCCAGACACCACCGCATCGACCCGGGATTCCAGATCGCGCTCGATGCGCCCGGCCAGCTCCGTAGCGGAACGCTGACTGCTGGCAATGATGACGATACTCCAGGCCGAAGCTGCCGGATCGTCCCCAGGATGCTCGCACAGCGCCACCGAGGTCTCCCGCCCGAGACGCTGGCGCAAGCCTCCCAGACGTTGGCGTCGCTCCTTCAGGGAGCGGCAACCATCGAGATCGAACTGCACGTTCAGAAGCAGGATGCTATGCATCAGCAGCGCCGCGCTGACAGGGCCAGGTGAGCCGCATAGTCCTCCGGCGTGAGCTCGAAAAAAACGGTATCCAGCCCGTGGAATTCACCGCGCCGGAGAAAGACCATACCCAGGCGCTGCATGACTTTCACAGAAGATTGGTTCGGGGTGTCGGTGGCCGCGATGATCCGCGCAAAGCCGTTACGCTCGAAACCATCACGGATCACCGCATGACACGCCTCCGTGACCAGCCCCTTGCCCCAGAATCGCGGCAGGATGCCATAGAGCAATTCAGGCTCACCGCCGTCCTCGAAGCGGCGGTAGCCGCAGAACCCCACCACCTCGCCAGGCTCAGTACCAGGGTGGGTCTCGGCGTCAGCCTGCTCGCCCGCCCTCAGCTGCATGACCCAGAAGCCGTAGCCCCGCTCCGAGAAGTTGCGCTCGCTGTCATTGATCACCCCGGCCGCGCGCTCCCGGGAGATGACTTCTCCGTCCCACAGGTAGCGGCGCACGTCCGGGTCGGTCCAGAGAGCGTGCAGGGCACTCAGATGCTTCATGTTGAACGGCGTCAGCCGCAGGCGTTCGGTGTCAAGTTCGTACACGCCCGCCCTCCCGCGACCGCTGCCGAAGGCCCGAGTCTACGATTGCGCCCGGCCACTCACAACAAGGGCTGTTCCGGCTCCCACATCTCCTCGCCCTCAACAGCCAGCAGGTCCGCCGGCCGACCCAGTGCGGCGGGATCCACGGCAGCCACCTCCTCGCGCAGGGCGGACACCCGTTCGCGGCGCTCCGAAACGAGACTGTTGACCTCGTTCAAGCGCGACACGACCGCCTCCACCTGGCCGAGTTCCGCCACGACTTCCGAACGCTCAGTCTCGATGGCCGTCCGTCTGGCCACTGCCACGCCCCCGATGCGGCCTATGAGATCCGATTCGTAGCGCGCCAACCAGGCCTCGGGCAGAGCGCCCTCGGCCGCTTCGAACATGGGCGTCACCAGGGTCTCGAGCTGCTCAGTCATGGCCGCACGGCCACGCTCCCCCAGCCGCCGTGTCTTCTCAACCAACGGGATGGGCAGGTCCGGCGCATCCGCCGGGCCAAAAAGGCGCTGACGAACCGTCACCGCCCGCCGGAGCAGCAGCCAGTCCAGCAACCGGCGCTTTACCGGTAAATGCAGGCTTTCGAACACGGCGGCGGGCACAGGGAGTTCGTCGGCAATAGGCGCCTCATCGATGACGACACGCACTTCTGCCGCCAGATCAATGCCCGCGGCCTCGAGGTCACCGACGCTGTCGGCCTTGAGATCCGCAAGAAAGGCCGCCGGTCCAAGATGGCTTTCGCATTCATCCCGCAGCAACGCCGCAAGCTCGCCGTGCTGACGCTCGAGCTCAGGGCCGAGTTGCTCGCGACACAGTTGGCTTAGACTGGCATCGTTTTCGAACCAGTCTGCCAGCGCACTCTCGAGGGTGGCGAAACCCTGCTCCCGACTGGGGCCCAGAACAGCCTGCAAGTGCTCGCGAAGATGAGCGCCCTGCCGTGCAATCAGCGCCTGCCAGTCCACCGCCTCGATCTGATCGAGCGCGGAAAGCGCCGCATCGAGGTCTTCGAGCCTGCCCGCCAGCGACTGCTCACGTCCCTGCAGCGCAGCGACGTCATCGTGTGCCAGCAAGGCCTCCAGATCTTGGAGCAGTGCCGCAGCGCGCTGCATGCTGTCGGCCACGAAGGCCCGCAGATACTCATTGCTGTTGAGATATGCGGTGAGGTCCTCAAGCAGGGCATCGAAGCCCTGCGCATTCAACTGCGATCGCTCACCAGCCATCTGGCCTGCTCCCATCCGGCTGCTGGCAGCGTGCATCAGATCCACGGGGTAGATCTGCAGCCGACCGTCCCGGCGGGCCTCACGCAGCGCCGCGGTCATGGCCAGGTTCTCGAAGGCCCGCACCACCGCGTCCGGATCGGCGTGTTCCAGCGATGGCGCCAGGCTACCGTCGGGCTGCAGATCCTGCTTGGTGGCGTCCAGGTTGACCACCAAAAAGATGCGCCCGAACATTTCCAGAAGATCCTCGAACTCGGCGAAGACCTGATCGAGGAACAGGTTGTCGGTCTTGACCACGAAGATCGCGCAGGCTGCTGCATTGCGAAAGTCCCGGGTCATGCGGTCGTAGCCGAACTTCATGCGGGCATAGAGTCCAGGCGTGTCCACCAGCACCGCACCTGACTGCGCCAGATCACCCGCCGGAACCCGGATGTCGATGCGGCGGATGGCGTTGGTGGCATGCTGCTGGGGCTCGAAGTCGATCCCAGCCGCCTCGCAGCTGCGAATGGCCTCGACCAGTAACTGGTGATCCTTGGCCACTGCCTTGATGAGAGCGGCTTCGTCGTCGAGCTGTTCAGTGGCCCCGCTGTAGCGTGTGACCTGACAGCGCGTACGCTCCGCGTGAGCCACGTGGACCAGACAGGGATAGGCCGGCAGGCAGCTCACTTCACTGACGTACTTGCCGCAAATGGCGTTCATCAGCGTGCTCTTGCCGCTCTTCAGGGGGCCGAAGATCAGCACGTAGGCCTGTTGCTCCGCCATCTTATCCACCAGCAGAGAGAGCTGATCGGCCACTTCCCGCAGCAACGGCAGCACCAGGGGTACCGCCGTCGGCGCCTGATCGAAGTCCTCGACAAGCCCCCCAATGGGCTCCAGCAAAGGCGAGAGGCCCTGCTCCAGGGCCTC
>SLTB01000335.1 GCA_007130155.1 Pseudomonadales bacterium | reverse complement strand
GGGCAAAGTCCTCAAGTGCGGGTCTGCCGCCACTGGCGAATACGGCTACAGCGGCCAACATGTCCTTCAGGCGTGCGGCGGCATCCATGGAGAAGGGCGCATAGGCGCCTTTGGCGGCATGAGCCATGTCGCGGAAGCATTGACTGGATCGGGCACCCTCGTGGAACACGAACAGCGGTGTGCCGAGCAGGCCGAGCTCTCCTGCCAGGCCGCAGAGGCGATCGCAGTCCTCCTCGATGCAATCGCCGACGAACACCAGGGCACTGATGCGCTGGCGCCGGGTCTCTTCCAGCGCGTAGCGGAGCACGCGCTCAATCTGGGTCTGACCGCCCATGCAGCGGACGCGGGCCATGCGCTGGGCGAGAGCGCTGCCATCGCGTACCCAGCCGGAGTGACGAAATTCACGAAAGCCGCGGTAGAAACACAGCTCCAGCTCGAGTCCTCCCGTGGCCGCGGCAGCCTCGAACATGTCGCCCTGGAGGGTGCAGGCCAGATCCCAGGTGGGCTGACGGCTGGCGGTGGCATCTAGGGCGAACAGCAGGCGACCGGGGGTGCCGGACGCCGGCGGCCGGGCCTGGACTTCCGCCAGAAAGGCATCGACGTCACGATGGGCCGGCGGTTTGGAATCATGGGGCATGGCGACTCCCGTTGCGGCTGCTGATGCGCAGCACTGGGCACTTGGCTATGCTCTGGTTATCGATGGCATGGACCAAGGATTGCGGCATCATCTCATGGAGCAGGAAGAGATCAGCAAGTGGCTCGAAGAATTGCGTACTGAACACCGCGATCTCGATGACCTCACCCGGATGCTGCAGGAGGGCGTTTATCCGGATCGTATGCAGCTGCAACGACTTAAGAAACGCAAACTCAGGCTCAAGGATATGATCGCTGCCCTGGAAAGCAAACTCATTCCCGATCTTGACGCCTGACGTGCCCACTTCGCTGGCGGACAAGCTGGTGGTGGCCATCTCCTCCCGGGCGCTGTTCGACCTCGATGCCAGTAATCAGGTATTCGAGGAGGAGGGCGTTGCCGCCTACCGCCAGTACCAGATCGAGCGGGAGGACGAGACGCTGGCTCCCGGCGACGCCTTTCCCCTGGTGCGGAAGCTGCTGCGCTTGAATGAGCTTCTGTCTGAGCGCCAGCCGGTGGAAGTGATCCTGCTGTCTCGGAATACGGCCGACACGGGACTGCGCATCTTCAATTCCATACAGCACCATGGTCTGAACATCGCCAGGGCCGCCTTTTGTGGCGGCGGCAATCCGTATCGCTATGTTTCGGCCTTTGGCTGTGATCTGTTCCTTTCCACGGATGCCCATGACGTCGCCCAGGCACTCGATAATGGTGTGGCCGCGGCCACCATCCTGCCCTCCAAGTCCGTTGCGAACCCGGATGAGGAACTGCGGCTGGCTTTCGATGGCGATGCAGTGATCTTTTCCGACGAAGCGGAGCAGGTGTTTCAAAGCGAGGGGCTCGAGGCCTTCTCCGCCAGTGAGCGGGAGGCTGCCCGGCAGCCCCTGGACGGCGGGCCATTCCGCAACCTTCTGGCGGCGCTGCATCGGATTCAGCGCGAGTTCGCCTTGGGTGACTGCCCGATCCGTACGGCGCTGGTCACGGCGCGCTGCGCACCCGCCCATGAGCGTGTGATCCGGACCCTGCGGGTCTGGGACGTACGCCTCGACGAGTGCCTGTTCCTCGGGGGATTGGACAAGGGGGCTTTCTTGAAGTCTTTCGGTGCCGATATCTTCTTTGACGACCAGCACAGCCATTGTACGTCCGCTAGCGCCCACGTCACGGCAGGGCATGTGCCGCATGGAATCAGCAATGCGGGTCGCGGGGATCGAGACAGGGGGAGTGGATCGTGAAGCTGCAGCAGTTGCGATACATCTGGGAGGTGGCCCACCATGACCTCAACGTCTCGGCGACGGCCCAGGCGCTCTACACCTCACAGCCGGGGATCTCCAAACAGATCCGTCTGCTCGAGGACGAGATGGGCGTGGAGGTATTCGCCCGGTCAGGCAAGCACCTCACCCACGTCACGCCGGCCGGCGAGGTCATCATCGAGATGGCAGGCGAGATCCTGCGCAAGGTGGAGAACATCAAGCGCGTTGCTCAGGAGTTCAGCAACGAGACCAAGGGCTCACTGTCCATCGCCACCACCCACACCCAGGCCCGCTACGCCCTGCCACCGATCATTGCCGGATTCCTGGAGCGCTATCCGGATGTGGCACTGCACATGAATCAGGGTTCACCGGTGCAGATTGCGGAGCTCGCGGCCAGTGGTCAGGCTGATTTCGCCATTGCGACCGAGGCGCTCGAGCACTTCACCGATCTCATCATGATGCCCTGCTATCGCTGGAATCGGGCCATCGTGGTGCCGAAGGGACATCCCCTCGCGCGCAGCGAAAAGCCGACGCTGGAAGAGGTGGCGGCCCATCCCATCGTCACCTATGTGTTTGGATTCACTGGGCGCTCGAAGCTCGACGAGGCCTTCAACGCCCGCAGCTTGACGCCGAGGGTGGTGTTCACGGCCACGGATGCGGACGTGATCAAGACCTATGTCCGACTGGGACTGGGCATCGGCATCCTGGCGGCCATGGCTGTGGATCCCAAGCTCGATGCTGATCTGGTGGCGATTCCCGCCGGCCACCTGTTCGAGCCAAGCTATACCCACATCGGCTTTCGCAAAGGCACGTTCATGCGCCGTTTCATGTTCGATTTCATTGAACATTTTGCACCCCATCTGACGCGCGAGCTGGTGGAGGAGGTGATGGCCTTGCCCAATCGCAGCGAGCGGGAGGCGCTGTTCAAGGACGTTGAGCTGCCGGAGCGTTGAGGACGCTCAAGCGCCAGTGGGATCGGACTTGGAGGGTGTCGCAAAACTCAGCGTGGGCCCCTGTGGGAGCGGATTTATCCGCGAATGACCCCGCAAGTCATTGATTTATGGCAGTCCATTCGCGGCTGGAGCCGCTCCCAAGGAGTCTTGCCAACCTTTTGCGACACCCTCCTTGTCCGCGAAAAGGCTTCGCGGCTGAAGCCGCTCCCATGGGGGGCTGCGCCTTCAGATGTAGTCGAGGTCCGGGTTGTCGTCGAGGATGTCGCGGGCCGTGTCGCTGGCCTTGCCTTCCTGGCCACCGAGGACCTCCTTGGCGAACTTGAAGTAGACCGTCCAGACCTTGCGTTCGTCACCGTCTTCCACCACGAAGAACGGCGCCCGGCTGACGCCGAGATCCGCCGCGAGGATCATGCCAGGGGAGAGGGGGTCGCGTTCGTCGGCGACCAGCACCTCATCAATACGCTGGATCTGGCCGGTTTCCTCCAGGCGCTGCTGCACGTCGCCGCACTTTCGGCAGGGACTGCCGTCAGCGAGGATCTTTTTGACGAAGGTGATCTTCATGCGGATTCGCGCACTCGTTTGATGTCCGCCTCGCGGATGTTGGTCACGTGAAGACCACATTCCTTCTGGGTGGATGCCTCCCACCACCAGCGGCCTGCACGCTCATGTTCATGGGGCGCCACCGGACGGGTGCAGGGCTCGCAGCCGATACTTTTGAAGCCGCGCTGATGCAGTTCGTTATAGGGCACTTGATACTCCGCGATATAGGCCCAGACCTGCTCGGAGCTCCAGTTCGCCAGCGGGTTGAACTTTACCATTGGATGGCCTGGCGCTGAGAAGGCGCGGTCGTTCTGCACCACGGGCACCTCGGCCCGGGTCGGGCTCTGGTCCCGGCGCTGGCCTGTGATCCAGGCGTCCACCGTGGCCAACTTTCGGCGCAGGGGCTCGATTTTGCGCACGGCGCAGCATTCCTGGTGGCCGTCGCGATAGAAGCTGAACAGGCCCTTCTCGCGCACCAGCTGCTGAACTGCCTCGGCGTCAGGGAACATCAGTTCGATGTCGAGGCCGTAGTGGTCGCGGACCTTATCCAGAAAGCGGTAGGTCTCCGGATGCAGGCGCCCGGTGTCCAGGCAGAAGATCTGCACGTCCTCGCCGAGATCGGCCACCATGTCCACGAGTACGATGTCCTCGGCGCCACTGAATGACAGCGCGATGCGGTCGAAGCTGGAGACGGCTTCCCTGATGATGTCGCGTGGGTCGGCCTGCTCCAGGCGGTGGGCCGCGGTATCGATGTCATAGGCCATGGGTTGGACTCCTGGACAATGCGAGATGCAGACGTTATCAGTCTGCGCGCCCTAGCCTAAAGACATTCGCGCCATAAGCTAATCCGTCAACGTGAGTTACGCCGCCGTCGGGGTTAGACTTTGCGCCGCCTGTCCTAGGCCGCTCGTGAGTCGCGCTGTGCTGCTCCAGACGGTGCAGGACAGTCCTTCCCGGATCACAGCTGCTGACCCTAATCACTCATTGAAGGAGCCCTGCGTGAACATCCTCTGCCTCGACCTCGAAGGGGTGCTCATCCCCGAAATCTGGATCGGCGTTGCCGAGCGCACCGGCATCGAGGCGTTGAGGCTCACCACCCGGGACATCGCCGACTACGATGAACTGATGCAGCACCGGTTGAAGATCCTGGCCGAGCATGACCTGAAACTGGCGGACATCCAGGATGTGATCGCCGGCCTCAGTCCGCTGGCAGGCGCTGCCGACTTTCTCGACTGGGCCCGCTCCAGGCTGCAGGTGGCCATTCTCTCGGACACATTCTACGAGTTTGCCGGCCCTCTCATGGCCCAGCTCGGCCAGCCCTTCCTGCTCTGTCACAAGCTGGAGATCGATGCCGAGGATCGGCTGGTGGGCTATCGGCTGCGGCAGAAGGACCCCAAGCGCATGGCCGTGCGCGCCTTTCACGACCTGCGCTACAAGGTGATCGCCGCCGGTGATTCCTTCAATGACACTGCCATGCTCGACGAGGCGGATGCCGGCTTCTTCTTCTCGGCTCCGGATGCGATCGCGAGGCAGTTCCCCCAGTTTCCGCCCACGGCGACCTATGCTGAACTGCAGGATCGGATCGAGGAGGCCATGGCGGACTTCTGACCGCCATGGTCCGTCGTGGGAGCCCCCATTGGCGGCGATCAGCGCCGATAGGCGCTGCACGGATTCATCGCCCGCACTGCGGGCTCCCACAGAGCGTCTTCGGGTTTGCTGACCGCAATCGGGCGGATTCTGTCCTGGATATGGCCTCAGCCGAAGGCGGAGGGGGTCATCAGGCGCGGGAAATCGTCCGCCACCATGCGCTTGGGCCAGAGGAACTGCAGGCGGCAGAAGCTCATCTCCCACTGGCCCTCGACGCGGGTGAAGTTCTCGTCGTAGATGCCGTACCAGACTACCGGATCCGTGCGCGGATCGGGCTCGTTGGAGATGTCGTGCAGGTAGGTGCGTGCGATGGCGGTGTCGGGCCCTGTGAGCTCGATCCACATGTTGGTGGTGGCGTGAAAGCCGCCATAGGGAATGGCGTCCTTGAATACCGCCTTCCAGCCGGCGTGGATCTCTGCCTTGCCCGTCCAGGTTCCGTAGGGGCCGAACTCGCAGATCGCATCCTCGGTGAGAATCTCGGCCAGGGCGTCGATGTCGCGGCTGTCCATCAGGTGCGAGTACATCTGCTTCACTTTGCGAATCTTCTCGATGTCCAGCAGTTTGCGCAGGTCGGCCATCTCTTCGGCGGTGAAGGTTTCCGTCGTCATGGGTGTTCCCCCTTGTTCCCAGTCATGCGTGAAGGTCGAGGAGGGAGATTAGCATGTCCAGTGGACGGTGCTAGCCCGCAACTTCGCCGATCAGTGCGCCCACCTTGTGGTGAATTTCCGCCCACTCCTCAGCACAGACCGAGTCGGCTACGAGGCCGCCACCGCCCCAGCAGTAGAGTCGGTCTTTCTGGGCAAGCAGGGTGCGGATGGTGATGGAGGAATCCATCCGGCCCCGGCCGTCGACCATAAACAGGCTGCCGCAGTAGGGGCCACGGGCATCGGTTTCGAGTTCGTCGATGATCTGCATGGCCCGGACCTTCGGGGCGCCGGTGATGGAACCGCCGGGAAAGGCTCGGGCGAAGGCCTCAAGCGGCGAGACTCCGGGCGCGAGCTGGCCGCGTATGCGGGAAACCAGGTGGTGCACCGAGCCGAAGCTCTCGAGTCCGAAGAGGCTTGGCACCGCGATGCTGCCCGGGACGCAGCTGCGTCCGAGATCGTTGCGCAACAGATCCACGATCATCAGGTTTTCGGCGCGATCCTTGCTGCTACTGAGCAGTTCCTGCGCAAGGCGGCGGTCGAGTTCAGGGTCGGCACTGCGCGGCCGCGTGCCCTTGATGGGGCAGGTCTCGATCCAACCGGCATCGGTTCTCAGAAAGCGTTCCGGTGAGAACGAGAGGACACTGCCGCAGGGCGAGTCGAGGAAGCCGGCGAAGGGGGCCGGATGACGCCGACTCAGGTGCCGGTACAGGGACAAGGCGTCACCCGCGAAGCTGCCGGAGAAGCGAACCGCGAGATTGACCTGATAACAGTCTCCGGCGCGAATGTACTCGGCCACCTGCTCAAAGGCACGGGCGTAGGCAGCGGCGTTCGTATCCGGCGTCAGGTGTGGGGCAGGGCCCGGCAGATCGGGGACCGCAGGCAGGCCCTGGGCCAGCATGGCTGCAATGGGTGGCGGCGCTGCTTGCGGCTCCTGCAGCAGCCAACTTTCGCGCCGATGATGGTCATTGACCACGGCCCAGGGGTAGCGGCCTGCGATCAGGTCGGGAAAGTCGCAGGGCGGGCTGCGGCGAGGCGGCAGTGGCTCCAGCCTGCGTGCGAGGTCGTAGCCTGCCAGTCCGATGATGCCCCCGCCGAAGGGCATCGGATCGATCTCGGTATCGACCTGCGCATCCGCTAGCCAGCCTTCGAGCAGGGCGAAGGGGGCTTCAGTACTGCTTTCGCTGCTCTCGGCTGTGTGCACTCGGGTCTTCCCGCCCTGCTGGGTCAGCCAGCGTTCGGGTGCAGCGGACAGGATCTCGAAGCGGCCGTCCGGATGGGCGCGGTCGGAACTGTGCAGCAGCACGGCGCCGCCCAGTGGTCGCAGGGCGGCCAGCAGCGGCAGCGGGTCGTCGATGTAGGGCAGGGCACTGCGTCCCATCAGAACTCCGCCGCAGAGCTGGGGCATCTGTACGCTCGATGTATCGCAGTCGTCAGGCTCGCGGCGTGCAAGCATGTTTGTCTCTCACGGAACAAATCATATCCCTTTGATCTGGCAAAGTGCCTGTAGGCCCGACCGTTGTGCGGTCGGCAAGCTCGCGGCGCGTATACGCGCTCGCCCAAAGGTGGGGGTTCCGGTCGGGCTCTGTGGGGCCCACCGTATACGGTGGGCGGGCTCGGGGACCGCAGGCGGTGTCGGCCACAGAAACAAACGAGCTGCTCTGGCAGCCCGACTTTGTTCTTTCGCGACAGCGCCCATGGCGGCGACGCTTGAGTCCGCGTCGTGTCGCAATGGAAGCGGTAAGAGAGATAGGAAGCGTACACGTGAGCGATCTGCCGGTAGACGTGACGGTGGCTATCGCGGTGCCCTGCTGCTGGCGCGGGGTGGTCTGGTCGGGTCATGACGGACATTATGAGGTGACCCGAAAGCAGTTGCGAGTGGCCGCCTGACGAACGACCGTATTCGACATCCCCATGATCATTCGTGAGATCATTTGCATCGGCTGTCACACAGAGATTCAGAACGGATTCCAAAGGGAGACCATTGAGATGGCGGAAGCAAAGAAACTGGGCGGCGCAGGCCTTCGCGGGCAGGTCGCGGGCGAGACCGCCCTGTGTACGGTCGGCAAGACCGGTACCGGCCTCACGTATCGCGGTTACGACATCACGGATCTCGCTGAGAACACCACGTTCGAGGAAGTGGCCCATCTGATCCTCAAGGGCGAGTTGCCCAAACAGGCTGAACTCGATGCCTATCGGGCCAAGCTCAAGGGCCTGCGGGGCCTGCCGACGGCACTGAAGGAGACCCTCGAGCGCATTCCCAAGGACGCCCACCCCATGGACGTCATGCGCACGGGCTGCTCCATGCTCGGCAACCTGGAGCAGGAAGGCGATTTCTCCAATCAGAGCGACGTGTCCGACCGGCTGCTGGCGGTGCTGCCGTCGATCATCGTCTACTGGTACAAGTTCAGCCACGAGGGCTTGCGCATCGACGTTGAGACCGACGACGACAGCGTCGGTGCCCACTTCCTGAACATGCTGCACGGCAAGGCGCCGAGCAAGCTGCATGCGGACGTCATGAATGTCTCACTGATTCTCTACGCGGAGCATGAGTTCAACGCTTCCACGTTCACCGCGCGAGTCTGTGCCTCGACCCTGTCGGACATGCATTCCTGCGTCACGGGAGCCATCGGTTCCCTTCGCGGCCCGCTGCACGGTGGCGCCAACGAGGCGGCCATGGACATGATCGAGAAGTTCTCCTCGGCAGAAGATGCTGTCGCGGGCATCAAGGGCATGCTCGAGCGCAAGGACAAGATCATGGGCTTCGGCCACGCGATCTACTCCACCTCCGATCCCCGCAATGCCATCATCAAGGAGTGGTCGAAGAAGCTGGCCGATGAAGTGGGTGACAAGGTGCTCTACCCGGTGTCCTGCGCGGTGGAGAAGACCATGTGGGATGAGAAGAAGCTGTTTCCCAACGCCGATTTCTTCCACGCCTCGGCCTACCATTTCATGGGCATCCCCACGAAGCTGTTCACGCCGATCTTCGTCTGCTCCCGGGTAACCGGCTGGACCGCCCACGTGATGGAGCAGCGTGCCAACAATCGCATCATCCGCCCGAGTGCCGACTACACTGGACCCGAAGCGCGCAAAGTGGTGCCCATCGCCCAGCGCTGATGGACGACGGGATGGGGGGCGCGGCAGGCTGGCGGGATTCGCGGCTGAAGAGGGTGTCGCAAAAGGTTGGCAAGACTCCGTGGGAGCGGATTTATCCGCGAATG
>SLTB01000354.1 GCA_007130155.1 Pseudomonadales bacterium | reverse complement strand
GATTCAGCTCCCCTCGGTGCGGAAGAAGTTTTCGTTGACGAAGAAGGTCTCGCGAACATTCTCGATGTGGAAGCCTTCGATACCGAACACCATCAGGGCAAACAGCAGCGCCCCAGGCGGGACGAGGATCATCGTCACCAGCGACAGTCGTTCCAACTGCATGTGCATGAACACGGCCATGATCAGGCCGGCTTTCGCGAACATGAAAAAGGTGATCAGAATCCACTGCAGAAGCTGTGGAATGGGCGAGATGTCCACGACGTAGGAGCAGACACTGAGAACGAACAGCCAACCCCAGATCCACAGGTAATTCTTCAGCGGAGGGCTTTCGTGTGCATGGTGGTCGGACATGACTGACCTCCCCTTTACCAGAGATAGAAGAACGCGAAGATGAACACCCAGACGAGGTCTACGAAGTGCCAGTAAAGGCCCAGGATCTCGACCATCTCCCAGCGTCCCTTGCGTCCGGTGACGGCGCCGGGTCGGCCTTCGTCGAGATCGCCGCGCATGACCTTGCGGTACATATAGAGCAGCGCGATGACGCCGATCGTGACGTGGGTACCGTGGAAGCCTGTGATCAGGAAGAATGTGGCTCCGAATTGCGCGGAACCCCAGGGATTACCCCAGGGCCGGACGCCGTCCATGATCAAAATCGTCCATTCGAAGGCCTGCATGCCGACGAACACCGCGCCTAGTGCGGCCGTGGCGAGGATGAGGCGGCCGCAAACCTTGCGGTTGCGTTCGTAGCCGTATTTCACCGCCAGCGCCATGGTCCCCGAGGAACTGATCAGGATGAACGTCATGATGGCAATGAGAAGCAGCGGTATCTGCACACCGAACATCGTCAGCGCGAACACCTCGCCCGCGTCTGGCCAGGGATCCGGCGTTGCCAGGCGCGCCGACATGTAGCCAAGCAGGAATACGCCAAAGATGAAGATGTCGCTCAGGATGAAGAGCCACATCATGGGCTTGCCCCAGCCGGCACCCTTGAACGTGGTCTGGTCGGACGACCAGTCCGAGATGATCCCGGTGAAGCCCGGCGGCGGTGTGCCCGGGGAGGCGGATTCAGCCACGGTGTCTCTCCTTGTGCTCAGGTGGTCAGCAGCAGCGCGAATAGGATGAACCAGATCACGAGTAAGTAGTGCCAGTAGATCGTGCAGAGTTCCACGCTGGAGCAAATGGCTTCAGGCGACGCCCCTGCGCGTTCCCGGTTGGCCGTCCGCACCCAGGCAACGAGTCCACCGAGCAGGTGCAGTACGTGGAGGCCAGTCAGGAAGTAGAAGAAGGCGTTGGCCGGATTACTGGTCATGTAGTAGCCGCCGGCGTTGAGATCCCGCCATACCAGCATCTGGCCGATGATGAAGGCGACGGTGAGGCTGCCGCCGATGTAGAGCCAGCGGCGCAGGCCTGCCGCGTCGTTGCGGCGGGCTGCGTTCCAGCTCCACTGCAGAGCCAGACTCCCCAGTACCAGAATGGCTGTGTTCGCCCAGAGCAGAACTGGCGACGGTATCGCCAGCCAGTCGTGACCGAACTCCATGCGCATGTGGTAGGCGCTGATGGACAGCGCGAACAGCGAAGATGCGACGGCCAGAAAGATGGCCAGCGCAATGCGCGGCGTCGTGAGAATCTCTGGCAGGCGATCATTCAGGGTGCCGCCGTCCGCGACCCAGGGTTCGACGTTCACGGTCCGACTGAGGACCCAGCCTAAGAAGAACGCCAGCAGCGCCGCCAGAAAGACCAGCGTGATCGTCATGTGCGGACAGCTCCCTCGTCGGCCATTTCCACTTCTTCCGGCGGCACGTTCTGCGGGATGAAGTCGTACTTGGCGCCGGGAACGCTGTAGTCATAGGGCCAGCGGTAAACCACCGGCAATTCCTTGCCGAAGTTGCCGTGGGTGGGCGGTGTATGTTCCGTCTGCCATTCCAGGGTGGTGGCGTTCCACGGATTGGGCCCCGCCTCTTTGCCGTGCTTGCGGCTGCGGATCAGATTGTAGATGAACAGCAGCTGGGCCGCGGCGACGATAATGGCCGCAACGGTGATGAAGGCGTTGAGCGTCTCCACCGACTCGCCGATGAAAGGTGAGGATTCGCCGTAGGCGAAATAGCGCCTTGGCACGCCGGCCAGACCCAGGTAATGCATGGGATAGAAGAGGGCGTAGGTGCCCAGGAAGGTGACCCAGAAGTGGACCTTGCCCATGCCCTCGTGGAGCATCCGGCCGGTGATTTTCGGGTACCAGTGATAGATGGCGGCATAGATCGTCATGACAGGCGCCACAGCCATGACCATGTGGAAGTGGCCGACCACGAAGTAGGTGTCTGCCAGCGGGACGTCCACGGTGACGTTCCCCAGGAAGAGGCCAGACATGCCGCCGTTGATGAAGGTGAAGATGAAGCCGATGGCAAACAGCATGGGCAGTTCGAGCCGGATGTTGCCGTGCCAGAGCGTCAGGACCCAGTTGTAGACCTTGATTGCGGTGGGCACGGCGATGATCAGCGTCGTCGTGGCGAAGAGGAATCCGAAGTAGGGATTCATGCCGCTGACATACATGTGGTGAGCCCAGACGACGAAGCTCAAACCGCCGATGGCCACCAGTGCCCAGACCATCATCCGGTAGCCGAAGATGTTGCGGCGGGCATGGGTGGCGAGGATGTCGGACACCACGCCGAAGGCCGGCAGTGCCACGATGTAGACCTCGGGGTGGCCGAAGAACCAGAAAAGGTGCTGGAACAGCAGGGGGCTGCCGCCTTCGTGGGGCAGTTGTTCGCCCATGCTGAACATGGCGGGCATGAAGAAGCTGGTGCCGGCTAGGTGGTCGAGCAGTACCATCAGGGCTGCGACCAGCAGGGCGGGGAAGGCCAGCAGTGCCAGCATGGTGGCCAGGAAGATCCCCCAGATCGTCAGCGGCATCCGCATGAGAGTCATGCCCCGGGTGCGGTACTGCAGGATGGTGACGATGTAGTTCAGGCCGCCCATGGTGAAGCCCGCAATGAAGATGCCGAGGGATATCATCATCACGAGCACGCCGCCGTGGATGCCGGGTGTCCCCTCACTGATGAGCTGAGGCGGATACAGCGTCCAGCCGGCGCCTGTGGGTCCTCCCGGTACGAAGAAGCTCGCCATCAGAACCAGGACGGAAACGAAGTAGAACCAGAAACTGAGCATGTTCAGCCACGGGAATGCCATGTCCCGGGCGCCGATCATGAGAGGGATGAAGTAGTTGCCGAAGCCGCCGAGAAACAGGGCTGTGAGCAGGTATACCACCATGATCATGCCGTGCATGGTGACGTACTGCAGGTAGTTCGATGGGTCGATCAGTGAGAAGTTGTTCGGAAAGCCCAGCTGAAGCCGGATCATGAGCGACAGCACCATGGCGAGCAGCCCGACCGAGATGGCCGTCACCGAGTACTGGATCGCGATCGTTTTGGCGTCCTGGCTGAAGACGTAGGTGGTCCAGAAGGAGTGGCTGTGAGGCAGCTCCATCTCCGGCTGTTCACGGGGTGGAGCATAGGACGTGGCGTCGTGTCCGAGCTCGGCCATCAGTTGTTCCTCCCGGCCAGTTCAGGCAGCGCGCGTGATTGCTCGTGGCCTGTCAGGGTGTTGATGTAGGCGAGGACGTTGCGCATGGCGTCGTCGTTCACCAGAATCTTCGACATGTCGCGCATCTGCGGACCATAGAGGTCGTCGCTGTGGCCGCCGCGAACGCCGCTCTGGAAGTGTTCCAGCTGACGCTTCTGATACCAGTCGTCGAGTCCGGCGAGGCGGGGTGCGTTGGTGCCGTGGAGGCCCTGGCCGTCGCGGCCATGACAGGCCCCGCAGGTGCGGTAGATGCGAGCTCCGCGTTGGGCATTCCCTTCAACAGTGCTGGCGACGCTGACCGGTGGCATCTGTTCGATGTAGGCGGCGAGATCCCGTTCCGTGGTCGGATCGGCCACGATCCCCGCGAACGGCACCATCTGCCGTCCGTGCTCGTCATCCGCATGGGCACCCCGGGCACCGTTGCGGAAGTACTCGAGTTGACGCTTGGTATACCAGGCTTCCATGCCGGCGATGGCCGGTGAATTCAGCATCTGGTTGCCCTGCCCGTCGGCGCCATGGCAGGCAATGCAGTTGGCGTAGTGTCGCTGACCTGCGGCCAGATCCGGCGCCTCCCGGGAATGCAGCTCGCCGAACGTGGGCTTGCTGGCGAGCCAGGCGTCATACGCTTCATCCTCGACGACGCGAATGGAGCCGCGCATGGCGAAGTGGCCGATGCCGCAGAGTTGCGCACAGACCAGGTCGTACTCGCCGACCTGGGTGGGGGTGATCCAGAATCGGGTCACCTGACCCGGGACCAGGTCCATTTTGACGCGGAAATTCGCGACCATGAAGTTGTGCAGCACGTCGCGCGATCGCAGATTGAGTCGCACCGGGCGGTCAACCGGCAGATAGCCGCGGGGCGTGGCGACGATGATGTCGTCCCAGGACGCCGGATCATTCGGATCGACACCCAGTGGGTTGGCGTCACTGATCAGCCTCGGGTCGCTGCGCCCGAGGGTGCCGTCCTCGCCCGGATAGCGGAAGTACCAGTGCCACTGGGACCCCACCACTTCGACTTCGTGGGCGTCGTCCGGGGCATGAACGATTTCGTTCCAGACCACGAGACCGGGTGCCAGCAGCGCCGCGATGCCGAGCGTGGACAGCCCGATCAGCCATGCCTCCAGCTTCTTGTCCTCGGGTTCGTAGCGGGCGCGCCGGTCCTTGTTGTAGCGGTAGCGGACGATACACCAGGCCATGAACAGGTTGACGGCGATGAGCACCAGACCGGTGACCCAGAATGTGAGGTTGATGGTGGCATCGATGGCGCCCCAGTTGGACGCCAGTGGCGTCAGTTGCCAGGGGCTCAATATGTGAAACAGGACAGTCGCCACAAGGAGCACGACAACCGCGATTGCTATAGCCATCTAGTTCTCTCCGCCGGTAATGCATGGGCGCACGACGCAGTTGCCTCGTTGGGCAGCCGTGAATGCGCCGTCATCGGATCGCTGGATCGGATCGCTGGGTAGGGGTTTGCGTGTGGGAAAATAGTCCGCGATGCGGTCGTGCCCGCTCCTGGGCTGCTCGGCATCGACTGACGTAGACGGGTAAATCAAGGCGCATCCCGGAGACATGCGGATTTCGAAGCATGCTTCGCTGGCGATGTCCCGGCGATCACCTTCAAGCGTGCAGGTGGTCCGTAAGGCGGTGCAATCGAGTGCTTCCATACCCCCCCCGTTTGCACCGTCAGTCTCTACTGGACAGATCAGCGCATCGATCCCGATAGCCAGTGTGACAAAAAATCGGCCCTGGGGGATATAGCGAATTTTTCTAAAAAAAAACTGGTTAGTCCTATTGGTTCGATTTTTGCCTTGAGCTGCGATGGGCGCTGCGGTGGTCTTGCCCGACGCCCTGTAGCCGTCTGTCTGGTGCTTGGCAGCAGCAGCCTGAGGCATCATGCTTCAAAACCATCATGCTTGCAGGAATCTGGAGATCAGGAACATGCCATACAGTGCAGAGACCACCACGGACGAAGTGCTTGCAGGACGGGCTCTCGACGGTCTCCGTGTCATTGTCACGGGGGCTTCCGGTGGCCTCGGCGAGGAGACCGCCCGCGCCCTTGCCGCTCATGGCGCGCAGGTCACGCTCACTGCACGCGACCTCGCTCGCGGTCAGGCAGCGGCAGCTCGCATTGAGGCTTCCACTGGACGGCGCGATGTCGAGGTGCGTGAGCTCGAATTGGCCGATTCGGAAAGCATACGGGCCTTTGCCGCAGCTTGGCTCGCCGACCATGACGGTCTTGACGTGTTGATCAACAACGCCGGTATCATGGCGTGTCCCCTCGGGCGTACAGCGATGGGTTACGAACTGCAGTTCGCCACTAATCACCTTGGTCATTTCCGGCTCACCGGCCACCTGCTTCCGGCGCTGAGACAGGGCACCCGGCCGCGCATCGTCAACCTCAGCTCCGCAGCCCATAAGCTGTCTGCGGTCGATTTCGACGATCCCCACTTCGAGCGTCGCGAGTACGACAAGTGGGCCGCTTACGGACAGTCCAAGACGGCCAATGTGCTGCACGCAGTGGGTCTGGAGCGCCGCCTTGCTGGTGAAGGCATCCACGCCTATGCCCTGCACCCCGGTGGCATCATGACCGATCTTGGCCGCCACCTGGCAGAGAGCGATGTCGTGGAGCTCATGCGGCGGGCCAAGGTGGATCCCGGCGAAGGCCTGAAGATGAAGACCATCCCTGCCGGGGCGGCTACGACGGTCTGGGCCGCAACGGCGCAGGAACTCGAGGGCCGCGGCGGAATCTATCTGGAAGACTGCCAGATCGCTCCCCGCTGCGGCGGGCTGCTCGAAGACCCTGGCTATATGGACTATGCCGTAGACCCGGATTCCGCCGAGAGGCTGTGGATGCTGTCCGAGAAACTGATCGGCGAAACCTTCGAAATTTGAGCGTGGAACCCTGATGCTGCCCGCCACCCTTCGCCTGGCCTGCTGCCTGATCCTGTTCGCTGCTGTCATTGGCTGTGGTGGACCGGCGCAGCGGAACCTGGAGGCTCCCCCGGCGTTGCTCTCGGCATCGGATCTCAGTACGGCCATTTTTGCAGCTGGCTGCTTCTGGTGCGTTGAGGAGGCCTTCGATGCGGTGGCCGGCGTGGTGGCCACCGAATCCGGCTTCATCGGTGGCCACATGACTGATCCGAGTTATCGGCAGGTCGTCAGCGGAGGCACTGGCCACACCGAGGCGGTGAAAGTCAGCTTTGATCCCGGCAGGGTCGATTACGCCACGCTGCTCGATGTGTTCTGGCGCAACGTCGACCCCACCGATGCCGGTGGTCAGTTCTGCGACCGTGGATCGGCCTATCGGAGCGGAATCTTCTTTCTCGACGCTCAGCAGGAAGTCCTGGCCCGGGCCTCGAAGCAGGCGCTGATCGACGACCCCAGCGCGCCCAAGCCCATCGTGACAGAGGTCACGGCCGCGACGGCGTTCTATCCGGCGGAGGACTACCACCAGGGTTACTACAGGCGCAATCCGCTGCGCTACAGCTACTACAAGTCGGCCTGCCGACGGGCTGCACGGCTCGAAGAGCTGTGGGGTCCGCCTGGGTAGCGGCGCAGGCTTTGGCGAATCGGCCAAGGGAACTCGCTGCGGGCCCTGAGCGCGAGCAAAGCGTAACCCTTTGCTTTGGCCTGTGGGTCGCTACAGGCCCCCGGCGGAATTTTGCAGGTGCTGCTCCGGTGTGGGCCCGGGGTGACGATCATCGCCGCCCGTTTACTGCTGGCCGCGCTGCGGGCCCACGGTCTGCTCGCGTTCAATATCGGCGCCTCGCCCTGACGCCGCCGAAGTTCTGCGCTACCCTCCAATTCGGGAGGTGGTCGCCGGCCAACCCGGGTCGACGTTCCCGCTACTTTTGACAAGACGAGATGCGCCCGCGTCGTACGGGCCAGCTGTTTCCAGGGGAGGAGTCCATGGCAGAGGCCCAGGCAGCGGGTGTCCGCTCGCATCCGATCAGTCGCAGCAACATCTGGGTTTACGGCAGCCTCGGCTTTCCTCTGGCCTTGATCGGCTACCCGTTGGGGGTCTGGCTGCCGCGTGCTTACAGCACCGACGTCGGCGTCGATCTGACCATGATCGGCCTGATCATTGCTGCAGCGGCACTCTTCGACGCCTTCACGGATCCCCTGATCGGCTACGGCAGCGACCGCTATCGAACCCGTTTCGGCCGTCGCAAGACCTGGCTGGCCGCCGGTATTCCACTGCTTGCGCTGGCGTTCTGGATGCTGCTGAACCCGCCCGTCGTCAGCGGCGTGGCCTATCTGGCGTTCTGGTATCTGTTCCTGCGCGTCGGCAGCACCCTGGTGACCATTCCCTACGCCGCCTGGGGCGCGGAATTGTCGCCGGATTACCACATCCGCACCCAAGTCAGCTCGGCGCGTGAGAAATTCGTGCTCATGGGCCTGATTGGGGCTGCCATGGTGCCCTTTGTGCTGGAGCAGATCGCAGGCGGCGGGGTTCCCGCGCTTGATGTCCTGAACACCTTCGGCATTCTGATCGTGATCATCCTGCCGATTGTGGCCGTGGTGGTGCTGAACCGGGTTCCGGAGCCTGCCCGGATGCCTGGCGAGGGCAAGGTCACGATCTTCCGTTCGCTCAAATTGATGTGGAAGAACGGCCTCTTTCGCCGCGTGCTGCTGATCGAAGTGCTGGTGACCGGAGGCGAGAGTTTCCGCAATACCCTGTCGCTGTTCTTCATGCAGGACGTCATCGGCATCCGGCTGGCGGGGACTTACTATGCCCTCTACTTCGCCATGGGGCTGGCCGCCATCCCGGTCTGGGACTGGATCGCCAAGCGCCTCGGCAAGCATCGCTCCCTGGCTGCGGCCATGGTGGTGGTGAGCATGACGAACGTCTGGATGTTCACCTTGAGCAGCGGGCAGACCACCGCGTTCCTGCTGCTGTTCATGGTCAAGGGGTTCTGTTTCGGTGCCTTCTCCTACCTGCCCCGGGCCATGCTCGCGGATGTGGTCGATCTCGACACCGCCCGCTCCGGGGACAACCGCGCTGGCAGCTACTTCGCCGGCCATGGCTTCATGACCAAGTGTGCCTACTCCTTGGGCGGGGTGTCGCTGCCGCTGCTGGCGCTGGTGGGCTATTCCACGGCCGTGGGTGCCGAGCACACGAGTTTGCAACTGACCTGGCTCGGTTTCCTTTATGCCATCGTGCCGACCATCGCCTTCGTGTTTGCCTTCTGGCTGACCTGGACTTGGCCATTGACCTCATCCCGCCATGCGCGACTGCGCAGCATGCTCGACCGCAAGCAGGAGCGGGTGGCCAAACGTGATGCGGCTGCTTCGTTAGGCAGATCGTGATGAAGCGCTATGGCTTTGAAATGGCGTCGAACCCGGGTCGGGGGTGCATCTTCCTCGCCGAGAAGGGTATCCCCCTCATTGGCGGCAACATCGAGTCCATCGCCGACATCAATCTGCTTTGCTCGGTGGATTTCGCGACGGCGCTGCTGGCGCTGGTGGGCTATTCCACGGCCGTGGGTGCCGAGCACACGAGTTTGCAACTGACCTGGCTC
>SLTB01000256.1 GCA_007130155.1 Pseudomonadales bacterium | reverse complement strand
CGCGGGGCGCCCCGGCGAGCACAGCGCCACGTGGATGATTCGATTGCCACGCTGCGCTGGCACATCGCTTGGGCGATCATGCGAACATTGGAGCGCTGTCCATGTTGCGGGAGCGCTCCGATATGACTGACACAGTAGTATTAGGGCGCCGGTCGTCAGCTTGGAAATCGCCCGCGGTGCGCACGATACAGGCAGTTTCATAGCCTCCGTTTGGCACCCGCTCAGGAATTCCCGGGCGGACCAGGCTCATGCTCCGTTTGCGGTTCCGGTTCCGGAATGGCTGCAGCCTCCATACGCGGATCCATTTCCAGAGCTGCAGGCGTCGTAACGTCTGCCATGGCACGGAAGGGAACCGTCTCATCCACCACCGGTAAATAGTGAGTCTGGCGCCGCCGCAGTACACCCAGGGAAAGCAGGGCCAGGACTGCTGCGGCGAACAGGAACAGGCCTCCAGCGCCGACCAGACCCATGGTCAACGCGGCCAGGGGCGCGCCGATGGCGGAGGCAACGCCAAAGGTGAGCAGAATGCTGCTACCCACCATGACGAAATCTTCGGGCTGGGCTCTGTCGTTCGCGTGCGCGAGGCAGATGGCATAGAGCGTCATTGTGGTCCCTCCCCAAAGGAAGGCGAGTCCGATGCGCAGACCGCCCGAAAGGTCAGGAATGATGCCCAGTGCCAGCGACAAAACGGCGCCGACCAAGGCTGCGCCCAATACCACGAGGCGGCGGTCGTAGTGATCCGACAACCGACCCAACGGGAATTGCAGTGCGGCGCCGCCGAGTACCGCACTGCTCATGAACAGGGTGAGCTGATAGGTATCCATGTCCACTTCCCTTGCGTACAGGGGGCCGAGGCTCCAGAAGGCACCGGTGGAGAGCCCGGCCGCGATGGCGCCGCCGACGCCGACTCGGGACAGGTGCCAGACCTTCAGCGGCGACAGCTTGACTCGAAGGAGCGGCGCCGGTGCCAGGGCAGTCGTCATGGATACGGGAATGATGGCCAGGGACAGGAGAATGGCAGCAACGGCAAACAGCGTGCTGGCCTCCGGGTTCGCTAGATTCACCAGCTGCTGCCCGACCACGATCATCAGCAGGTTGATGATGGTGTAGATGGACAGCACCGTACCTCGGGTTTCGCGGGTGGCGCGTTCGTTGAGCCAGCTCTCGATGATCATGTAGAGCCCGGAGATGCAGGCTCCGGTGACGAAGCGCAACAAAAGCCAGAACCAGAAGATCGGCAGTAGATCGAACATCAGCACCAGAGCGGAGAAGCCGCTGGCGAGTACGGCGAAACTGCGTATGTGTCCGGCGCGTCGCACGATCCATGGGGTGATCAGGCAACCGGCAACGAAGCCGAGGAAGTAGGCCGAACCGGTCAGACCAATCTCGGTGTCTGAAAAGCCCTCGAGGGCCCCGCGCAAAGGTAGGAGGGTCAGCTGCAGCCCGTGGCCGGCCAGCAGCAGGGCGTCGGAGATGAGCAGGGCGGCGATGGGCAGCAGCAGGCGGCGCATGAAGATGAGTGGAGCCTCCCTGATGCATTCAGTTGAATTCGCGCCGGAAGATAAGGTCCAGGGCCTGGGTGGTGCCAGTTTCGGATTGTATCGACAGCCAGTCGGTCACTCGGTACTCGATCTGCAGGCCTCCCAGGCGCGTATGGAGACCATAGGTATAGCGGACATAGATGTCATCCGTGAGTCTCGTGCCCACGATCACCGCACCGGTGTCCTCGTCAAGGGGGCTGTCCACCGCGAGCTCATCGATGCCGAGGCGATTGACGATCCGCCCGACCACCGGAACCGCTTGGCCGATGCCGAAACTGAGTGCCGCGTCGCTGACGTTGGCGAGTTCGGCGGAGCTGGCTTCGCCGGGCATCCGTCCGGTGATCAGCATGGTCAGGGTCTCCACATCCTCTCGAGCTGGTGAAGCGTAGAGGCGGGTTTCCAGCGCGTCGAGGAAGCCACCGACCTGGACGCCTACCTCAGCACTGTTGACGCGGCGGACGGCGACGACGTCCACGGCGGGGTTGTCCAGTGGGCCGTCGAAATTCAGCCGGCCGGTGCGCAGTTCGAGCTTCTGGCCGTAGGCATTGAAACTGCCTTCGCGGGTCTCCAGGCGCCCCTGAGCGGTGAGTGGCGCACCTGGGGACTCCATGAGCTGGAGGCGCCCGGTGAGCCGGGTTTCGAGTCCGGCTGCTGCCAGATGCACGCTGTTGCCGAGAATCACGGCCAGATTCAGATACAGGTCCCGCTGTCGCGGTGCCGCTTCCGTTCCCGCTGGGCGGTGTATCACCACGTCCTGGGACAGGGTGTCGCCGCCACCCTGGGGCAAAGCCCGAATCCGCGCCCGGGCTTCAGGGACGGTGGCACTGCCGTTGAGGCGGATGCTGGTGGCGTCCAGGTCGAAGCGCAGATCGGGACTCAGGGTCAGATTCAGGTCCGGAAGCGCGGCCACGGGCACGGCGTCGCCGTGCAGGCGACCACTGGCTACGAGCCCGGTGGTCATGTCCCAGTCGGCCTCGGCCTCGATTTCGAGCACCTGGGTCCCGGTGTGAATGCGGCCGCGGAGCGCGACCGGTTGTCCGGCTGTGGCGTTTACGCTTAGGGTCACAGGCTCCAGGTCCAGGGCCAATGCCGGAACTTCTGTTCGGCCGACTAACTCGAGGTTTCCGCCGAGTTCCGGGTCACCGATGCTGCCGCTGATGGCCATCTCGCCGATCAGCGTGCCTCCGGCTCCAGCGGTGCCGGGGATCAGCGTTCCAAAGGGCGTCAGGTCAGCCACATCGAGACGCATGGTGCCCGTCAGTGGTGCCTCTTGGAGAAGCCCATCCGGGACCAGTTCGAGTCGACCCATGACGCCCAGTCTGCCGACGAGGGCCGCCTCGGCGGTCAATGTCCCATCGATATACGGGCCGCGGCGTTCGAGATCCAGGCGCAGTGTGCTGAATTCGTCGGCGAAGACCTCGTCCTGGTCATCCGGATCCACGACCCGGAAACGACCCCCATCGACGCTTAGATTGACGTCGAGATCCATGCCGCGGACCTGTGCTCGTCCATGGACGGCTCCGTTGGCCTGAACGCCTTGCGGCAAGAAGATGGCGAAGGGTTCCAGGGCAAGATCGCTCAGCGTCGCATCGAGTTGTACGCCTTGCTCGTCCATGCCTCCGGCGGTCACGCAGAGGCTGGGCTGCCCGATGCTGTCGCCAAACAGGCAGGCCGGACTCCAGGTCACGATAGGCGGGGTTTCCGCGCTTTGGTGGATCTTCAGGGTGTCCTGGAGTTGCCAGCGGCCGCCAAGGCTCTGTTCGATGGTCAGCGACTGCACTTCGGCGCTGCTCAATGTCACCACGTCTGCCATCACCGTAGCTGTGACTGCCAGCTCTGCTGCCGGCAAGTCGAGGGTCAGGTCCGCGCTGAGTCGAGGCCAACTGCCGTGGATGGCTGCCGTGGCGTCCAGCAGCATAGCGCCACTGACCAGGCCTGCGAGATCCGCACGCACTCGGTTAGGTGTTGCCGGGTCGAGGCTGAGGTGGCCACCGATTTCGGCTCTGGCGAGGCGCAGGTCCGCCCAGGCCAGCTCGCGGAAGTCCAGATCCAGAGTCAGATCTGGTGTGGCCGGGGTGCCCCGGGCGCCAATGCTGCCGCGCATAGCGCCGGCGGCATCCGGCCAGAGTTGGCTGAGGTCCTCGAGGGCGATATCGAGATCGAAGTTCAAGTTTTCAGTCAGCGCACCGCGGCCACCGATCTGATTATCGCCCACATCGAGTTCGAAGCGATCGAGCGTGAGCGCCAGCTCATCATTGGGCCACGACAGGCTTGCGCTGGCGCGTAGGTGCGCAGGTGCCTCGTTCCAGGAACCATTGATGGCGAGGCGGCGCAGGCCGAAGCGGCGCTCATCGGCTTGGCTGCCGATCTGACCGTCCATGCTTGCATCGAGGTCGAGTCGGGTCGGGAAGTCTTCAAGCCATGGCGACAGATCCAGGCCGGTGGCCACAAGCTCTGCCTGAAAACCGAAGGGAGGGCCAAGATCCAGCGCTCCGCTCAGCTCGACGGCATTGGCATCCAGCGAAAGTTCGGCATGATCGAGCTCTAGCCGTCGTCCCTGAACGTCTTCCTGCAGGCTGCCGTGAGCGCGCAATCGAGGCCGCATGGCCTCCCAGCCGGCATCGAAGGCAAGCTCCCAGGCCATCGCCTCGGGACTGCCCTCGGCATCGAATTCCAGGTGCCGCCACTCCAGTTCCGGTGGCAGTCCATCCCAGTCCAAGGCGGTCATGTCGCCGCGCACTCGGCCGCGGTTGGCCATGAGGTTCCATTCAGCGACGACGTTCCCGACCACGGCTCCGCGCAGCCGGGCCTGCAGGCCGATCTGCTCCACGTTGCCGATGGCGTTCAGCCGCGTCTCTATCGTGGGGAGCTCGCCCGCAGGATCCCTGCGGACGACGTCCAGCGTCGCACCGAAGGCGTGTAGCGAGTCCAGATCGACTTTGGCCTGGCCGTGAACCAGGAGTCCCTGGTCAGGCCAGCGAAGTTGGAGTTGGTCGAAATCCAGGGTTTGACCGCGGCCGCTCAGGGTCAGAGCCAGATCCATGTCGCGCAGAATTTCTTCGTTACCCTGGCTGAGGCGGAAGCCACGCAGGGCGAAGCCGTCTACTGCCACGGGGAGAGGCAGGCGGATGTCTGCGGGTTCGGTGCTCGGATCCCTTTCCGACGGTGTCTCCGGCAGGTTCACGTGGAGATCGTCGATCAAGAGTGCCTTGAGGGCGATTTGTCCGAACAGTATCCGCTCGAGAGCAGGGCGGACCTCAAGGCGTCCGATGCTGACTTCCACGCCCGCCGCTTCCAGATTCAGCCCCTCGAGCACCACCCCCGTCAGCAGGCGGCCTTCGGCGGCGTCGAGGGACCAGCGCTCAGTGCCGGTATCAAGGGCTAATGTCAGCACCTTGTCGCGCAGCCAGGCACTTTGCAACGAACCTCCGATAGCGACGACGACGGCACATAGGAGAAGCGTGAACCAGAGCAGGAAACGGCTCACTGGAAGCTGCTCCCGACGCCGATGTGCAGACGGATGCTGCGGCCGTCGTCGTCCAGGGGATGAGCCAGGTCCAAACGGATCGGGCCCACCGGAGACAGCCAGCGCACGCCGATGCCGACTCCACTGGACAGTGGCTCCGAGAAGGTGTTGAAGGCACCACCGCTGTCAGCAAAGATGGCCACAGACCAGTTCCCCCGCACGGCTTGCTCCAGTTCGATGCTGGCGACTGCCAAGTGGCGACCGCCGCGGACGTCGCCATCGGGGTCGGTGGGCCCTAGCGCATCGAGGCCGTAGCCACGGATCGATCGGTCGCCACCCGCGAAAAAGCGAATCGAGGTGGGCAGTTTCGATAGCGATGCGGCCAAGGTGGTGCCCACCTCCAGCCGCCCGACTGCGCGGGCGCGTTCACCCAGAGGTAACGCGAGAGCGCCCCGGCCGTAGAACTGGAGGAAGTTCGTGCTTGCCAGCGGCGCGGCTGCACCGCGAACCTGACCATCCAGACGCCAACCGATCTCCAGCGGCCGTTGGCGGATCTGCCGGGTCTTGCTGATGGCGATCCCGGGCATGAGCAGGATTGCCACGTCGTCGTCGCTGGCGACGTCGAAGTCTTCTCGCAGCAGATTCAGCGATTCAGTGACCCGCGTTCCCCAGGGGCCGCTGCGAACGCGCCGGATACCAACCGCCTGGGTAATACTCTCAGCACTGTCTGTGTCTTCCCGGCTGACCGTGGCATCCATGACAAGCCAAGCGTCGTCGCCCCGGCGCAGCGGCATGCGATAGTCGGAATACAACTCCTGCAGCACGGGCGAAAGGTTCAAGCGTACGGAGCCCTGATGGCCGCGCCGGTTGAGATAGCGATTCTCATAGGCAGCCTTGAGGCGCGGCCCGAAGTCGGTGGCGAAGCCGAAGCCGCCGCTGAACTCGTGGCGGGGCCGCAGGCCGAGGTCCACTTCAAGATCGATGCTCCCGTTTGAGCGCGCTTCGGTCTGGGGATTGACGTCCACGCTGTCGAAATAGCCGGCCTGAAGCAGCCGGCGTCGCAGTCGTTCCACATCCTGGTTGCTGTAGTGCTCGCCGGGCTCAAAGAGTCGGAAGCGCTCGAGCATCCCTGGACCGAGCATATCCGGTTCGACGGTGAACCTGGTTTCGCCGAAGCGATAGCGGATGCCGGTGCTGAACTCGAGGATGACGTCGGCGGCCTCTTCCTCGGGGTAGACGTCCACCCGAGCGGTGTTGAAGCGACTGTCCAGATAGCCCCGCTCCAGGGCGACCCGGCGCAGGCCGCGTTTGAGGGCTTCGTGGGCATCCTCGCGAAAAGGCTGGCCGGCTGTGGGCCGAAGGTTGTCCAGCGCGGCGGCGAAGGCCGGGTCGTCGCCGCCGTCGCCGATGATCGTGACGTCGAACCCTCGCAGCAGCGTAGGCTCACCGCGGTCCACCTCGATGGTGAGTTGCCAGCAGTCATCGTCACGTCCGAGCCTGCTGTCGATCTGCGGCGCATAGAAACTGCGTGCACGCAAACTCCGCCGAATCTCATCCTCGAGATCGCGGGACCATGTGCGCGCAACCCAGCGCGGACTGTCGCAGCGGATGCCGTCTGTCGGCGTCCGCTCGATCACGCGAGCAGCGAGATCAGTGCTCAGGCCGTCGATCGTGGCAACGGGACGAGCGAGGGAGGGCGACGCGATCAACATGGCCGGGATAATGAGCAGTAATCGAGACAGCATGCTGTTGCTTTGGAGTGGGTAGGTGGCGTGAAGTTCAACGCCGCACCGTAATGGGTGGAAGAGGATAGCAGATCGGCAACCGCGCTAACCTTGCCTGAATTAGGGAGGCTCTGAACAGGGTGTGCCGCAGAGCGGGGCGAAGCCTGTTCAGAGCCTCCTTAGAACAGGGAGATGATCCGTTCGGTGAGCCAGTACATGCCGAGTACGCCAGCGCCGGCCAGTGCGGCCAGCCTCGCTTGGCTCTGCCAGGCCAGCAGCCGGGCGGCGCTGAGCAGGAACAGGGTGAAAGCCACGAACAGCAGTTGGCCGATCTCGACACCGATGTTGAAGGCCACCAACCCGGTGATACGCTCGCCGGCGGAAATGCCGAGGCCCTCGAGTTCGCTGGCGAAGCCGAGCCCATGGAGCAGACCGAAACCTGTCACCACTGCCGGATAGCGAAGACCAATGCCGATGCGCGGCATCACCGGTTGTGGTTGGAGGATCGCCTCGCGTGCCATGAACGCCACCGACAGCGCGATGACGGCCTCTACGGGTCGCATGGGGACACTGATGTAACCCAGGTAGGCCAGGGCAAGGGATGCCGAGTGCCCGACAGTGAAGGCGGTGACCAGCAGCAGCAGGCCGCGGCCACCGACCAGCAGGCATAGGCAGAGCACGAAGGCGAGATGATCCCAGCCCTCCAGGATGTGGAACATTCCCAGTCCGGCGTAGTCACGAGCCGTGGTGAGTAGGGAGCGAGGCGCTGCCTCACCCTGGCCCAGCGGGATGTCGACGCCGGCACGGCGGCCGGCCAGAATCAGGGTTTGGGGCTCGGCTGCACCATCTGCATGGCCGCGGCCGAGGTGGGTGGTAAAGACGGCGCCGTCCTGGCCCCAGGGTGTGGTCAGCACCGCATCGCCGGCGAGACCCAGGGCGCAGGAGAAAATGAACTCTAGCCTGGTGCGGCCACCGTGGAAGACTTCCTGAGTCTCTTCCACCTCACAGCCCTCGGGCCAGCCCAGCCCCCGTGTTCCATCGATGCCACCCGTATCGGGTAGCAGGATCAGCAGGCGATAGGTACGAAGCCTATCGCCAGTGGCGCTGTCGGTTGCTACGGCGCTATCCGCCATGCCGAGTTCGAAGCGCGCGAGGCTGAGTTCGTGGGCATGGACCGCGGGTGCTGGAAGCCACGCTAGGAGCAGGGCGAAGAAAACCAGCACGGCCTTATGGGGGCTGTGCGCCCCTGGTCTTCGCCGGAACAACGCTTGTCGGCTCATCAGCAGTCAACCATGGAGCTCAGCGTTCCCTGATCGCGTAATTGTCGCGCAAGGCCTGCACGCGCTGATCGATGCTCGCGTTGCGGCGGTTGCTGGTCCAGTCCTCGCGGACCTGGTTGCGCACCTCCTCGTAGCGCATGGGCTGGCTTGGAATGACCTCGTCGAGGCGGATGAAGTGGTAGCCGCGTGGCGACTGGATCGGTCCTGCCCAGTCACCGACCTCCATCAGCTCGATCATGGGCAGTAGATTCGGGCCCAGGACGTTGCGCAGCACGCTGGCGTGATAACCGCGAATGTCGTTGCCGAGCCAGAAGCCGGGATCACCGGAAACGTTGCCGCCGTTGCGCAGCTTGCTGAGGATGGCCTCGGGATCGTCGGGACCGTTGCGGAAATAGATATTCCGAAGGCTGTAGCGGGGCTCGCTTGTGTAGCGGGCCAGATGGTCGACGTAGTAGCCAACCAGCTCCTCTTCAGTGGGCTCCCGGGGAATGTCTGCGAGGAGGAAACGCATCTTGTCGATAAGGATCAGGCGTAGCCTCGAGTCGCCGAGATGCAGGCCTCGAGCCAGGGCCTCCCGGAACAGGATCTCTTCGCTGATGAAGCGCTCGATGAGGGCTGCCTGGTCGCGCTCGTCTGGCGGCCGGCCTCTTAGGACGGTGAAATCGTCGATGAGCATCTCGCGCACGCCTGCTGTAACGATGATCGCCTCCCGATCCTCGGTCAGGGCATCGAACAACAGAAAACAGCCCGCTCCAAGCAGACAGAAGATGAGCAGCGGATCGCTTAAGATTCGGAGCAGGCGTTGGCGCATGGCTCCTCGCTGGTGCAGGGGCAGTTGCAGGGAATGTCCCGGTCAGGTGCATGGGAAGCAAGAACAAAGCCAGCTGTCCCGTGTGGTGCTTCCGCACCCTTTTGGGCGGCTTGCTGAAATGCCTGTTTCAGCAAGCTGTCAGGGGTAGGGCTTATCCTGGTGCGCCAGGGCCCTGCGGCGCACTGATTCAGGGCGCCATCTCAGTTATTGAATGCCACGTCGATCACGTCCTGGCAGGTTCGGGCGAAATGGATCTCCAGGCCCTGCTTCACGTGGCTCGGGATCTCGGTGACATCACGTCTGTTGGCATCCGGCACGATCACTCGCTTCACTCCCTGGCGGCGGGCCGCAATCAATTTTTCGCGGATGCCACCCACCGGATACACCTGCCCGGTCAGAGTCAATTCGCCCGTCATGGCCAGATGGCGGCGGGGTGCCTTGCCGCGGCCGAGGGAGATCAGGGCGGTGGCAATGGTGACGCCTGCGCTTGGGCCATCCTTGGGCGTGGCGCCTGCAGGAACGTGCACATGGATGTGGGCGTTGGCGAAGAATTCAGGATCGATGCCCAGGTTCGCAGCCTGAGCTTGCACGTAATCCCAGGCGATTTCCGCCGACTCGCGCATGACGTCGCCAAGCTGCCCGGTGAGTTTCAGGCCGCGGCCGTTGCTGTGGATGCGGGTTGCCTCCACCGGTAGCGAGGCGCCTCCTTGGGCGGTCCAGGCCAGGCCGGTGACGACGCCGACGCCGTGCTGGCGGGCTTCCGGCGGGTGCAGGGGCAGGCCAAGATAGGAGTCCACATCTTGGGCCCTGACCTTGATAGGCGCCTTTTCGCCCCGCAGCAGCTGCATCACGACCTTGCGGACGATGTTGCCCAGCGCCTTGTCGAGGCGTCGGACACCAGCGTCCCGGGCGTAGCCGTCGATGATCCTGGCCAGGGCTGCTTTGTGGACATTGAGCTTGGACTTGGCGAGCCCGGCGCGCTCGAGCTGCCGCGGCAGCAGGTGGTTTTTGGCAATGGCCAGTTTTTCCTCGGCCAGGTAGCCGGACAGACGGATGATCTCCATGCGGTCCAGCAGCGCTGGGGGAATGCTGTCGAGCTGGTTGGCGGTGCAGACGAAAAGCACCTTTGAGAGATCCAAGTCCACGTCCAGGTAGTGGTCGTGGAAGCTCTGGTTCTGCTCAGGGTCGAGGACTTCGAGCAGTGCGGAGGCCGGATCGCCCTGGAAGCTGGCACCGATCTTGTCGACCTCGTCGAGCATGATGACCGGGTTCTGGGTGCCGGCTTCGCGCAGGGCACGAATCAGCTTGCCCGGCATGGCGCCGACGTAGGTGCGCCGGTGGCCCTTGATCTCGGCCTCGTCGCGCATGCCACCCACTGAGAAACGATAGAAGGATCGGCCCATTGCCTCGGCGATGGAGCGGCCGAGGGAAGTCTTGCCGACACCGGGCGGACCCACGAACAACAGAATCGAGCCCGCCACCTCACCCTTCATGATGCCAACGCCGAGAAACTCCAGGATCCGGTCCTTGATGTCGCCGAGGCCGTCGTGGCTGTCATCCAGTATGGCCGCAGCGGCATCGAGATCCTTGCTGTCGTCGCTGTGAACGCCCCAAGGCAGATCTGTCAGCCAGTCGAGGTAGTTGCGGGTGACGCCGAACTCGGGCGATCCGGTTTCCAGCAGGGATAGCTTGTGGAACTCGTCTTCGAGCCGGGCCTGGACCTTGTCTGGGACGCGTTTGCCTTCGAGTCGGCCGCGCAACTCTTCGGCCTCTGCCGTGCGATCGTCCTTGGTGATGCCGAGTTCGCGTTGGATGTACTTCAGCTGCTCCTTCAGAAATACCTGCCGCTGGCGACCCTGCATCTCGCCTTCCACATGCTGGCGGATCTCCATCTGGGTAGAGGCGATCTGCACTTCGCGATTGAGTAGCGTCAGCACCTTTTCCAGCCGTGGCAGAAGCGGCAGCGTCTCGAGGACGTCTTGCAGTTGTTCACGGGAGGCGGAGGTGAGGCTGGCAGCGAAATCGGCGAGCACCGATGGCTCGTTGGGATTGGAGCGGCCGAGGAATACCTTCAGTTCTTCGCCGTAGAGTGGATTGAGTGGAATCAGCTCCTTGATCGTATTGATGATGGCCACAGCGTAGGCCTTGACCTCGTCAGAGTCGGTGCGTTTGGGTTCCGTTTCATAGCGCACCTGTGCGAGCAGAGGCATCTCTTTGTGGATCCAGCCGCGGATGTGGAAGCGCTGCAGGCCTTCCAGCAGGACCTGGATCTGCTCGTCCTGTTGATGGAGTCGATGCACGCGACAGACCGTGCCGACTTCGAACAGATCCTCGGCCGTTGGCTTATCCTGCAGCCGATCCCGTGTCGCGACGACGCCGATGACCGTGTCGCCGCGATCTCGGACGGCCTGCAGGGTCGGCATCCAGAGCTCTGCATTCAGGACCAACGGGATGGCCTGGCCGGGGAAAAACGGGCGAAACTCGTGGGGAATCAGGTAAATGGCACCCGGCAGTCCATCGCGGGGGAGAATGATCTCCCGGCCGCTGCCCGTGGCGGGTCCCCCGGCTTCGTGGTCGATGTCCATCATCCGCTGTTCTTCCAAACTGTACCCGTGGTCGGAACATGGGGGCGAATAGTGCGGATTCAAACCTCCTGGAAGGTCATGCGGGTACGGAGGGGGGCAGGTTGGGGCAGACTTTCGTCGGCGCGCCCCACCATCTCGTCGTAGGGCGAGTGGTGGACCAGCCAGGCATGGGCCAGGCCCGCTTTGCTCAAGGCCTTGCTGGCCGCATGGGCGCTGTAGAAGCGCAGCGATCGAGCCTGCGTGTCGGTGAGTATGTCTTGTGCATCGAGCCGGATGATGTAAAGCATGCCCTCGACGGAGATGATCTCCGCCTGCGGCTGCTCACCGGCGGCGAGTCGTCGTCGAAGCTGTTCCAGGGTCATTGGCGGACTCCTATCCGAAACCCTGCCCGTGTACGTGTAATACTATATATGACGCTCGGATCAGGGATCCTCGAATAACGCCATGGGGTCGCTGGCGAGCCTGTCGCGCAGACGCTCGGCAGATTGCCGCTCACCCCTGGACATCTCCCTGGCCAGGCGGTTGACCAGACGGTAGACCTGGGGGTGGCCCTCGAGGGCATCGAGGGTGGAGAACCAGGCCCAGGCCAGGACGGGGTCCGGCGCACCCAGATGACCCTCGAGGTACAGGACGCCAAGATTGTAGCGGGCGGACTGATCGCCGTTGGCGGCGGCCTGGGCATACCAGTAGAGGATGGTGTCGCGCTGGTCGGGACCGCGGGTTTCCAGAAGGGCGGTGGCATAGTCGTATTGGGCGGCGACGAGCCCCGCCTGGGCGGCAGCGGCGAGTTGGGCCAAGCCACGATCGGCTTCGCCCTCGTCGATGAGCAGGTTGCCATAGACATGGGCGGCTTCGGGTAAACCGCCATCGGCTGCCCAGCGTAGATGGGGCAGGGATTCCTCGGGGTTCAGCCTGCGCAGACCTACGGCGAGATTGTAACCGTCCACCAGGTTGCCATTGCGGCGTCCCGGCAGGCAGGCAGCGCGCATGGCATCGCCGTCGTCAGCGCGAGTGGCCTTAAGACATGCGGGTGAGCCGGTGGCGCCGCTGGCTGTATCGGCTGGCGCCGCTATGGGCGCCAAGCCGAGCGCGGCGGCCGCGATGATGCAGCGGCAGGTCTTCGGCGTTGGCATTCCAGGCATGGAGACTTATCATGGCGGCCGTTGAGACCGCATGGTAGCGAGAGTCCCGATGATTTGCAGTGACGGACTGACTACGACGACTTGATTTGGGTGGCCTTGCGAGAGAGGCGACCGTGCGGTGCCTTTTTCGAGAAACCCCGGAAGGCATCGCCGACCGGGGTTTTTTTGTTTTCGAGGAAGGGAACATGGCGCAATTCGAGCACAGTGGCGATCTGGCCGCCGATGACGAGCTTTATCGGCAGAGACACTCTCTGGCTCACGTCCTGGCGCAGGCTGTGTTGGAGCTTCGGCCCGGTTCGACGCTGGGATTCGGGCCGCCGATTCGCGATGGCTTCTACTACGATTTCATCTTAAGCGAACCTCTGACCGACGAGGACTTCCCCGAGCTCGAGCGGCGGATGAGGAAGATTCTCAAGAAGGGACAGCGTTTTGATCGCGAGGACCTGCCCTATGATGACGCCATGGCGCGCCTCGAGGAAATGGGTGAGCCCTACAAGCGTGAGTACGCCGAGGAACTGTTCGCCAGGCACGGACTTGAGGTGTTGACCTTCTTCCGCAACGGTCCCTTCCTCGACATGTGCGAAGGTCCCCACGTGCATACCACCAAGGATATTCCCCGCGACGCCTTCAAGCTGCGAAGTGTGGCCGGGGCCTACTGGCGCGGTGATTCCGACAACGTGATGATGACCCGCATCTACGCCTGGGCTTTCCGCAGTGCCGAGGAGCTTCAGACCCATGTGGCCGCCTACGAGGATGCCCTGGCGCGGGATCACAAGAAGCTCGGGCGGGAGCTCGACCTCTACCATATCGACAACGTCATCGGTCGCGGTCTGCCCCTTTGGCTGCCCCACGGTACAGTCGTGCGAGACGAGATCGAGAAGCTGGCCAAGGAGCTCGAGTTCCGCTACGACTACCAGCGCGTTTCGACGCCGGAGTTGGCCAAGGTGGAGCTGTACTGGCAAAGCGGCCACTTGCCCTACTACCAGGACGCCATGTTCCCGGTCATGGAAGTGGAGGATCGCTCCGAAGGGGCTGAGGGCGAAGAGCGGATCAAGGAGCGCTACGTGCTGCGTCCCATGAACTGCCCCCATCATCACCGGGTGTATGCCGCGCGGCCACGAAGCTATCGGGATCTGCCGCTGCGTTTGGCAGAGTACGGCAATGTTCACCGCTGGGAGGATTCCGGTGGCGTCAGCGGTCTGGTTCGTGTGCGCGGGATGTGCATGAACGATGCCCATATCTACTGCACTGAGGATCAGATCAAGGACGAGTTCAAGTCGGTGCTCGAGATGTATCGCGAGGCCTACGCGCTGCTCGGAATTGACGACTACACCATCCGTCTGTCGCGCTGGGATCCAGAGGATCCCAAGGGCAAGGAGAAATACATCGATGACCCCAAGTCGTGGGCCTATGCCGAGAAAATTCTGCAGGATCTGCTTGAGGAACTCGATATTCCCTACACCGACGGACCTGGTGAGGCCGCGTTCTACGGCCCTAAGCTCGATTTCCAGTTTCGGACCGTGACAGGACGTGAAGAGACGGTATCCACCGCGCAGCTCGACTTCGCCCAACCCAAGAGGCTCGGCCTTGAGTACAAGGGTTCCGATGGCGGGATGCACATGCCCTGGGTGATTCATCGGGCACCGTTCTCCACCCACGAGCGTATGGTGGCGTTCCTGATCGAGCATTTCGGTGGCGCCTTCCCCACCTGGCTGGCGCCGGTTCAGGTGCAGGTGATTACTGTGGCGGATCGCTTCGGTGACTACGGTCGCGAAGTGGTGACGCGGCTGCGCCAGAACATGGTTCGAGCAGAATTGGCGGACGAAGGAGAGACCGTGTCCCGCAAGATTCGCGAAGGCACCACGCAGAAGATCCCGAATTTGCTGGTGGTGGGCGAGCGCGAGGTTGAAGAACGCAGCGTGACCCTGCGTCGCTATGGCGTGAAGGAACAGGTGTCGATGTCGTTGGACGACTTCGAAGCCGCGTTGCTCGAGACCATCCGCGGGCGTCTGCTGGAGTTCAAGCTGCCCTAACGGTGCTGGCAGCCACAATGGCGTCTCCGTTTGAAAGATGCGTCATAGCATGTGAGAGGGACCGTGGATCTTCCGGTAGCCATCCCCATGCAGGCGCTTGTAGAGATTGCCCTTGGGATGGCGATGGAGTTTGTGTTCGAAGTCGACGCTGCGTGGGCACTGGATATTAGAGCGGTGCTCGCGACAGTAGCGGATCAATGCCTCGGCGAGTTCCTTGCCGGGGTTGGTCAGGTCGCCGGATGTACCGCGGCCTTCACTGCCTCGCCGAACGCTTCGTTCGGGATCCCGAACAACCGCGACTTCAGCCGCCCTCGGTGGTTCGCGAGCAGGTTCTCCGCCTCTTGGAGATGGCTGTTGACGTCGCCGGACATGATTATGAAGGTCTTGCGATCAGTGAGGTCAAGGACGCCATCTTCGTCGACGTAGCCCATGTCACCGAGGATGGAGCAGCCCCCTGTCTTTGGGATGGCGGGAGTCCTCGGTCTTGCTGGGATCGTTGTGATATTCGAACTGCTTGCCACGGCCGAAATAGACTGTCTCGATCTGGCAGGTGGGCAGTGCCTGGCCGACTCCGGCGCAAACTTCTCCGTCACCACCGAAGTGTCGCCAAGACGGGTGACGGCCATGTCGTCGTACGCTTTCCGGACATCCAGCGTACGCTTTCCGGACATCCAGGAACTTCTTTGGGTGTCCGGAAACTTTGTGGATGTCCAGAATTGATCCAGAGTGGGCTTTGGCCGTTGCGGGCGCAACGGCGCCGATGCCACCCTACCGTCCGTCTTCAGTTGCTGCTGCGGATACCTGCTGTGGCGTCGTCGAGGTCAGCCACGCTCTGACGCAGCGTCACGAAATCGATGAGGATATGACCCGTTTCCTGTAGGAGCCCATCGAGTTCATCCCCTTCGTTGGCAGCCAGATCTTCGCCGTTTGCTTCGTCTTGCTCTAGCGCCCCGTCTTCCTCGTCGAGAGCCGTCAGCGGCGGCGGGCCACCTGGGACACCGCCGGCAGCCTCACCCGCCGCAGTGAGCTTGCGCAATTGATCCATGTTCTCGATGGGCTTTTGTCCGCGGGCAACTCTGCGACGGTTTTCGAGATCCACCCGCCAAGCTTCGTCGTCGGCCTTCTCCTGACGCCGCTGTGCCTCGTTCAGTGAGATGTGGGTGCGATCGGACTGTTCCCGGTTGCGACTGACCAGGTCGTTCAGATAGGCAAACTCGGGGTCATTCTCGATGCGCGACTGATGGCGGACGTCCAGCATGCTGATCATGGGCGCCAGGCTCTGCTCGCGGCGGAAACGGGTCGGCCTGATGACGTCCCAGGGTAGGGCGTCGGTCAGTGTGCTTTCGCCGATCTTCTCCTGATCATAGAGTTCGGGAAACTCGATGTCGGGGATGACGCCCTGGTGCTGGGTGCTCTGGCCCGATACCCGGTAGAACTTGGCCTGGGTCAGTTTGAGTTGGCCGCGATTGAGCGGAATCAGGGTCTGAACGGTGCCTTTGCCGAAGGTTTGGCCGCCAATCACGAGGCCGCGCTGGTAGTCCTGGATGGCGCCGGCGAAAATCTCCGAGGCCGACGCCGAGAGCCGGTTGACCAGAACCGCCAGCGGACCGTCCCAGGCCAAGTCGCCACCCTCATCATTGAAAAGGTCGACCCGACCGCTGGCGCTGCGCACCTGCACGGTGGGGCCCGCCTTGATGAACAGGCCGGTTAGCGCGCTTGCTTCCTGCAGCGAACCGCCGCCGTTGTTGCGAAGGTCCACGATGATACCGTCCACCTCCTCGGCTTCGAGTTCTGCGATCAGGCGCCGGACATCCCGGGTGGTGCTCTTGTACTCTGGGTCGCCGGCCTGCAGGGCCTTGAAGTCGATGTAGAACGTGGGGATTTCGATGACGCCGACCCGGTGCTGACGCCCGTTGCGCTCGATCTCGAGCACGCGCCGCTGGGCGGACTGCTCCTCGAGCTTCACGGCTTCCCGAACCAGGCTGATTTCGCGGGGCTGGGCTCCGGGTCCAGCGTCGGCGGCCACGATATCAAGGCGGACCGTGGTGCCGGCCGGACCGCGTATCAGATCGACGACATCATCGAGGCGCCAGCCGATCACGTCGACCATTTCTTGGTCTTCCTGGGCCACGCCGACGATGCGGTCGGAGGGCCTGAGAAGACCGCTCTTGTCAGCAGGGCCGGCCGGTACGAGGCGCACGACCGAAGTGTACTCGTCTTCCGGGCGCAACACCGCGCCGATCCCTTCCAGGGACAGGCTCATGTTGATATTGAAGTTCTCTGAGGTTCGCGGTGAGAAGTACTGGGTGTGGGGGTCAAAGGACATGGCCACCGAGTTCATGTAGGCTTGGAAGGCATCCTCGGCGTTGGTCTGGGCGGCTCGGACCAATCGATTACGATAACGGCGTTCCAGGGTGGTGGCGATGTCTTCGAGTTCCCGGTCGTTCAGCCGCATGGACAGGACATTGGCCTTCAATCTGCGCAGCCAGAGCTCATCCATGGCGGCCTCATCCTCGATCCAGGCCGCCTTCGAGCGGTCGGTTTCGAGGGTGGCGTCAGTGTCTAGATCGAGCTGGTCGAGACCCGAGTCGATCTTCGCCAGCGTAAACGTCAGCCGTTCTTCGAGACGTTTCTGATAGCGATTGAAGATCTCGAAGGCCGGCTCCAGATTACCTTTGCGTAGCGCGTCATCGAGCTGATAGCGATAAGGCTCGAAGGCGGAGATGTCGCCTGCAAGAAAATAGGACCGCTGCGGATCTAGCATCTCCACGTAGCGGTCGAGAATCTCGCTGGAAAGGTCGTCATCGAGGCGCTGGCGGACATAGTGATGCCGCGTAAGCTGCTCGATGACGTTGATGCTGGTGCGGGCATGTACGTCGATTGGGGCCAGCGTCTTGAAGACCACAGCCTCTTTCTTGTCGCCATCTGTGGCGGCCTCGGGCAGTGCCTGAGCTGAGGGTGTCGCGGTGTACCACAGCGTCATAAGGCAGAGCAGCGGGACCAGTTTGCGCATTGCGGATGTCATCATCCAGACCTCTTGTCTGACTTGGACGTGACGCGCTCGACCCCAGGATCGGGAGCCTGCGCATTCGCCTACCATGGGGTTGGACCCGCGCATGACCCCGAGGGTTCCTGAATCGGGGCATGCGGAGTCCAACGCTCGAGCAACGTGTTCCCCGTGTGAGCACCCAGGGTGGATCATACGGCGCCTGCGGTTATAGTAGTCACCCCTTCGCCGGCCACGCAACTGGCTGCTCGCAAGGTGGCGCGCCTGCCTTTGGGCACTCATCCCCTCAAGCATTCGGAGACTCCATGCGAATCCATACCCTTTTCACGCTTCCCGCTTTTTTTCTTGGCGCCTTGACCTTGGCAGGATGTGGTGAAACCAGCCAGCCCGACGCGGCGGCCACGGTAGATGCAATACCTGCCAGCGCAGCAGGCCGGATGAGCTATGGTGCCGGTTATGCCCTGGGCAGTTCGGTGCAGGACCAGCTTGGCGAGGATTTCGACGCCGCGGGCTTCAAGGCAGGTATCGCCGATGCCCTGGCAGGAATCGAACTCAGGGTGTCGGACGACGAACTCGAACAGGCGCGCGATGACATTCTGGCGCGCAGGGCCAGCTCCCAGAGTCAACTCGCAGCTCTCAACCTCGAGGCAGCGCGGGCGTTCATGGCCGAGAACGCCAGTCGTGAAGGCGTTACGGTGACGGCATCCGGGCTGCAGTACAAGGTGCTCGCCGAGGGTGCTGAGGACGCGCCGAGCCCCACCGCTGAGAGCGATGTCGTCACTCATTACACCGGCCGGCTCAGTGACGGTACCGTGTTCGACAGCTCCGAAGCGCGAGGGCAGCCCGCCACCTTCGGAGTGAGCCAAGTCATTGTCGGTTGGCAGGAAGCCCTGCAGTTGATGAAGGTCGGTGATCGTCTGCGCATCTGGCTGCCACCAGAGCTTGCCTACGGTGAGCGTGGAGCCGGCGGTGACATCCCGTCGAACGCCGCGCTGGTCTTTGAGGTCGAATTGCTCGAGATCGTCAATTGAGCGACAGCCGCGACAACGCTCAGGCGGTTCGCCTGCGCGTACTGCGTAGACGGATTCTGCTTGGTACCCTCGCGGTGCTGGCCCTCTTCTTCTCACTTTGGCGGGCTTGGGAGCTGGAGTCGCGGCTGTTCTTCGAGCTCCTGCTTGGCAGTGTGCTCATGGTCTTGGCCATGGCTGTAGTCGGTGCCGGATTGGCTTGGCTCATCGGCTGGGTCCGGTCCAGAAGGAACCGATGACCGATGAATGCTTCAATGCGCGGCGCAGGGCTGTGACGGAGGCCATCTCAGCGGAGCTCACTCCCGAATCAGTGTCAGCCGATCTCGAACTGAGATTCCGGCCCCCCGTGGGTCTGCGGTCACCGCACGTGCAGGCCGTTTTCGGGACCTCGGCACTGCGTCGATGGCGGATCGAGCGTCAGGCCTCCGAGCTGGTGGGGCACAGCCGTTCCGAGATCCTTGAGTGTCCGGACGGCACCCGTCTGCAGGCGCTTGTGAGTCGGCATGCCGAGGGTGGTGCGCGGCCGCTGGTGGTGGGGTTGCACGGCTGGCACGGCTGTGCTGACTCACTTTACCTGCTCAGCACGTGCTCGCGGCTTTTTGCATCGGGCTTCGATGTCATACGTCTTAACATGCGGGATCACGGCGACACCCATGGGCTCAACGAGGAGCTTTTTCACTCCTGCCGGCTCGACGAACTGGTGCAGGCCATCGGCCTGATTCGCTCATGCTTTCCTGGCCGCCCCCTGGCCTTGCTGGGATTCTCTCTGGGCGGCAGCTTTGCCTTGCGGGCCGCGCGGGTGGCGCCTGCGGCCGGTATCGTCATCGACCAGGTGCTGGCGATCTGTCCGGTGCTCGATCCTACGGCAACGATGTATGCCCTGGATGGAGGCTGGTTCGGCTATCGGCTTTATTTCATGCGCCGCTGGCGGCAGTCGCTGGCGGCCAAGCAGCGTTACTTCCCTGACCGTTACGACTTCAGCGAGACCAGCGACCTGAGCACCATCGAGGCCATGACGGATTGGTTCGTGACCCGTCATACCGAGTTCGGCAGCAGCGACCGCTATCTGGCCGGGTACACGATCACCGGCAACCACCTTGACGACCTCGAGGTGCCAACCACGTTGATCACGGCATTGGACGACCCCGTTATTCCGGCGGCAGGTTTGCGGCAGTTGGCCCGCCCGCGGGCGCTGACCATCGCGGTGACGCGCCATGGTGGACATTGCGGTTTCCTCAATGACTACCGTCTGTCTAACTGGCTGGATGGCGAGGTGGAGCAGCGTCTGCGGCTGCTGCTATAGGGCTAACTGGGACTTGGCGCTGTCGCGGGAGGAACAGTCCGGCGTCGCAGGCCGCTCCTGTCGGCGTGCGTGCTTGCGCGCCGCAAACTCGCCTGCCGCCAGCCCCGGGCTCGGCGTCGGGTATACCAAACGCCTTCCGAGCCTGCTGTTTTGCTTTGGAAGGGCGAATGCCGTCAACGTTCTCAGCGCTGGTGGTGTTCCTTCCACTCGCTGTAAGGCATGCCATAGACGATCTCCCGGGCGTCGGCGTCCTCAAGCTCGACACCCCGCTCAGCGGCGGCTGCCCGATACCACTTGGACAGGCAGTTCCGGCAGAAGCCGGCCAGATTCATGAGGTCGATGTTCTGCACATCCTTGCGGCTGTCCAGGTGCTCGAGCAGGCGGCGAAACGCCGCAGCTTCGATCTCGGTACGGGTGCTGTCATCCATCATCCAACTCTCTGTTCGTGCATTAAGCTGTTCGTGCATTGGGCTGTTCGTGCCTTGCGCACATGATGACACGAGACGCCAACATGAGGCCCTCGCGCCGCGGCTGTCCGGACGTTCAGGCGTTCTGCCAGGACGGCTTGCGACCCTCGAGAAAAGCATCGATACCCTCTGCGGCATCGAGGGCCTGCATGTTTTCGACCATGACCCGCGCGCAGTGGTAATAGGCCTCGTCCAGGGGCTGCTCGAGCTGCTGCTGGAAGGCGGCCTTGCCCAGACGCAGGGTCAGCGGTGAGTGGCCGGCGATGCGTTCGGCCAGCGCCAGGGCGGCAGCGAGGTGCTCGCCGTCAGACGCTACGCGGTTGATCAAGCCGATGCGGACAGCATGCTCGGCATCGATCATATCGCCGAGCAGCAGCATTTCCAGGGCGTGCTTGCGGGCAACGGACCGGCTCAAGGCCACCATGGGTGTGGAGCAGAACAACCCCAGATTCACGCCTGGGGTGGCAAATCGGGTGCTGGCAGCGGCGACGGCGAGATCGCAGCTGGCGACGAGCTGACAGCCGGCTGCCGTGGCAACGCCATGAACGGCGGCGATGACAGGTTTGGGGCTGTCACTGATGCGCGCCATCACTTCGCCGCAGGTGTCGAAGAGACGGGTGAGGCTGGCCTCGTCACCCTCGGCACGCATTTCCTTGAGGTCATGACCCGCGCAGAAGCCGCGACCTGCGCCCGTGAGGACGATGGCACCTATGGCGGGTTCCGCCACGGCGGCGGCGAGCCCACGATCGAGGGCCTCGATCATGGCCATGGAGAGCGCGTTATAGGCCGATGGCCGATTGAGAGTCAGGATGCGGACCCGGCCGCGGTCCTCGTGGGTAACGCTACCGGTGGGCATGATTCACGGCTCCATTCTGCGAACGAAAACGGGTGCTCCGGGTTCGGATTCCTCGGCATGGAAGCGGTAGCCTGCCACGTCGAAATCGGGCAGCGCATCGGCCGTGGTGACCCGGTTCCGGATGATCCAGTTTGCCATCATGCCCCGTGCCTTCTTGGCGTGAAAGCTGATGAATCGATAGCTGCCCTTGCTCCAGTCCTTGAACGCCGGTGTTACCACCTGAGCGCCGAGGCCTTTGGGGTCGACAGCACCCCAGTATTCATTGGAGGCAAGATTGACCACCAACGGATGACGCTTGCCTTTCAGTTTTGATGCCAGAGCCACCGTCAGGCGGTCTGCCCAGAAGGCGTAAAGGTCACGGCCATGGTCAGTGGCGAGCCGGGTGCCCATCTCCAGTCGGTACGGTTGGATCAGATCGAGGGGCCTCAGCAGGCCGTAGAGGCCTGACAGAATTCGTAGATGCTTCTGGGCGAAGTTGAAGTCCGCGCGGCTGAAGCCGTCGGCTTCAAGGCCTGTGTAGACGTCGCCACGGAAGGCCAGCACGGCCTGCTTGGCATTGGCGAGTGTGAATGGTTCGCTGAAGGCGCCGAAACGTGCATAGTTGAGGTCAGCAAGCTGGCTTGAGATCTTCATCAACTGGGCGATGTCCGCCGGCGACTTGTCTCGAAGCACGGCGATCAGCTCGCGAGACTGCTGCAGGAACTGCGGTTCGGTGTGTGTGGTGACCACCGGAGGCGTTTCGAAATCCAGAGTCTTGGCGGGAGAGATCAGTATCAGCATGAATGGGCCCTTGCAGCTTGCAGATGCGATAGCAGGCGAGTCGCCTCGGCGCTCGGCGTTGGAGGGTGGAGCGCGATGGATTCTGCCATGCCCACCAGACCGTTGCGCTTACTCGACGTCACACCGCTGCGCCTGCGCAAGCGAAACTTGATGCGCCGGCGCCCTGAGGGCCAGAGGTCGCGGCGACGCGGTCAGCACTCGCCTAATCCTCCGCAATGCCGCCGAGTGCCGGAAACAGGGCGGCGAAGAACTGATTCAGTGTCAGGCCGATCAGGGCGAGGTCGGCATCGAGCCGCGCTGCGGCCGATTCGTCATCGCCGGAGGCTGCCTCACCCGTGGGCAGCTTCAGGCGCCGGAAGGCACCATCTTCACTGAGAACGCAGCGCAGGGGCTCGTCGGCGCCTGCTTCCCAAAGCAGTTCCAGGGCGGTCACCCGCAGGCCGCGATCCAAGGCTGCCACCACATCGTCCTCATCCAGGGGCTGAGCCCTGAAGCGTACCTTGTTGGCCGTGTCCTGAGGATGTTCGAGGTCGCACCAGCCGCCGAGCTCGAAACCCTGCGGCAGCTCGCGGCTACGGACCCAGGCCGTGAGGGTGCCGTCGAGGGGCTGGGCGAAGGCCAGAGGACGGATGCCGAGGTTGCCAAGGCTGCCTCGCAGTAGGGTCAGCAGCGTTTCGCCGCGGGCAGCCGTCGCGGTATCGATCATCACCAAGCCGCTCGTGGGGTCGATGAGAAGCCATTGACGAACGGAACGGAGCAAGGCCTTGGGCAGCAATTCCGCTCGGATTCCCTCCGCCAGTTCCCGGCGCTCGGCCGCACGCAGGCGCCGTCCCTCTTTCTCTTCAGCCGTAGCCAGTCGCTCAGGCAAAATTTCGTTGACCGCGCTGGCGGGAAGAATCCGGTCCTGGGTGCGGGCTCGCAACAGCAGTTTGCCGGCCACGGTGTGCACCAGGGCGTCCGGGTTTTCGCCGCCCAGAGGGGCCTCCCAGCCCAACGTCTCGGCCTGTCCCGGTGCGCAGGGCGCGAAAGCATCGTTCGCGAGCCTTGCGGAGAGTGCGTCAGCGTCCAGGTCCCAGGGTGACGTGAGCCGCCAGGCGCGAAGATTGCGGAACCACATGGGCTTAGGCCTCGTCGACTGCTGTCAGGGCGCGGGATTATGCAGTAGTCGAGAAGTGCGTCAATGTTTCGAGTGTCGGGTAAATGGACACCCGGGTCCTGAATCCAGCACTATTCCCGGGTTAAGGGGTATGAGATGTCCGGGGGTGGGCATCCAGTGGCGATCGGGGTCCGTTTTGCCGTGCAGAATCTGCTGAAGCGCTATGACGTTCTTTGGACCGTGGTCATCTTTCTGGCGATGATCCCGCTGATTCGTTTCGAGGCGTTCAGTCTTATCGAGGATGAGCTGCTTTCCTGGCGTCATCTGCTGCGTTGGCAGATCGCCGACACCCAGGCGACCACATTTTCCTCCGATAGCATCGTCCTGGTGCGGACCGATGAGGCCTTTTACAGCGAGTACGGCGGCTTTCCTCTGCGCCGGGCCGACTACGGCCTGCTGGCGAGGCATCTGGCGGAACTCGATGCCGCAGTGGTGGCCATCGATGCCTTGTTCGATTATCCGAATGCCTATGGCGAAGATCCCGAAACGGCATCCATGTTTGCCGAGGCCGGCAACGTGCTGCTGGTGTCCAAAGGCATCATCGATACCGACGGCCGGCGTCCTTTAGGGCTCACCTACCCGGTGGCGGCTTTGCGTGACGTATCCCGCTCCGGCTATTCGAACATCGCCTCCCAGAGTCGAGTCCGTACCCGTATTTCCAGGCTGCGTGTGTTTCCAGAAATGGCGAGACGCCCGGATGGTTGGCCCTTTGCGGTCCAGGCCCTGGCCATGCTCAAGGGGGTCGAGCCGCGGCTGGAAGACGGACGGTTGATCATCGGCGACATCGACGTCGAGCTGCATCGTGGCCTGGATCTGTTCATCGACTTCCCGGAGCTGCCAGGCTCGACGCGATATCTCTCTGAGTCCTATGGTTTTTCGGCCATGGACATCCTGCGAATGCCGGACATGCGCCCGGATGAGGTGCGTGACCTGCGGCTGGACGTGGCCGGAAAGATCGTCGTGGTCGGTGACACCTCCCAGGCTGCTAACGATATCTTCGACACGCCGGTAGGGCAGGTTTACGGCGCTGAGATCATCGCCAACACCATACATACCCTGCTGCAGGGCGGCCCGATCCGGCCGCCGCCGTTTCTGATCGAAATCCTGGCGCTACTGGCATTCTGTGCGCTGATCCTGGCGACCTCCCTGATCAGGACGGCGCCCACCCGGGTGTTGGCGACCCTGCTGCTCTTCGGCGGCTACGTGGCTGCCGGGATCGTGGTCTACGGCATGCTCGGCGTAGCCATGGCGATGACTTACAGTCTCTTGGCGGGTCTTTTGGGCGTGCTGCTGATCAGTCTGCGCTTTTATCTGGCGTCCGATGAGTCGCTGGGCCGGGCCGTACAGGAGTCGGCGGAGAGTAATCGCATGCTGGCCTTGGCTCTGCAGGGCCAGGGGCAGCTTGACATGGCCTTCGACAAGTTCCGCAAGATATCGCTGGATGCCGGCGTCGCCGATCTGATCTACAACCTGGCCCTGGACTTCGAGCGCAAGCGCCAGTTCAGCAAGGCCGTGTCGGTCTACAGCTACCTGCTCGGATGGAAAGCGGATTATCGCGACGTTGCCGAGCGTAAGCAGCGAGCTCAGGCGGCCGAGGACAATCCCATGAAGGGAGGCGGTGCTACGCTGATGCTGACCACGGGCGGGACCGAAAAGCCCATGCTCGGCCGTTATGAGATTGAAAAGGAGCTTGGGCAGGGCGCCATGGGGGTCGTCTACCTTGGTCGGGATCCCAAGATCAATCGTGTGGTGGCCATCAAGACCCTTTCGCTGGCTGCCGAGTACGAGGGTGATGCGCTGAAGGAGGTGAAGGAGCGCTTCTTCCGCGAGGCCCAGTCGGCGGGCCGTCTTAACCATCCCAATATCGTCGCCATCTATGACGCCGGGGAGGAGCACGACCTGGCCTACATCGCCATGGAGTTTCTCAAGGGCAAGGATCTCAGTGACAAGACCGACCCCGAACACCTGCTGCCGCTGCCGGTGGTGGTGGAATTGATGATCCAGTGCGCTGAGGCGCTGGATTACGCCCATCGCGAGAATGTCGTACATCGTGACATTAAGCCCGGCAACATCATGTACGATTCCCATACGGGGAAGGCTACGATCACTGACTTCGGCATCGCCAGGATTACCGATGCCAGTCGGACGCGGACGGGGACCGTGCTGGGGACACCAAACTACATGTCGCCTGAGCAGGCCCTCGGCGAGCACGTGGACGGTCGCTCCGACCTGTTCTCGTTGGGCGTCGTGCTGTATCAGATGTCCACTGGCTACCTGCCGTTCCAGGCTGAGTCCATGGCGACACTGCTCTATAAGATCGTCAACGAGAAACATCCGGACCCTGCTGTGTACAGGCCGGATCTGCCGACGGGCCTGCGCAAGATCGTGCACAACGCGCTAGGCAAAAATCCTGGCAAGCGCTATCAGACCGGGGCCAAGTTCGCCGCCCACCTGAAGGTTCTTCAGGGCCGGTTGGCTGAAGAGCGAAGACAGGCATGACTTTGCGTGATCGCATCAGCATGACTGGGCTAACGGACACCGGCCTGGTGCGGGAGCACAACGAGGATTGCATCGGCTTGCGGCCAGAACTCGGTCTGCTGGTGCTGGCTGACGGCATGGGAGGGCTGAAGGCGGGCGAGGTGGCCAGCGCCATGGCGGTGGAAGTGATCACTGCGGAACTCGAAGGTGAACTCAAAAAGATCACGGTCACTGGTCATGACGAAGCGACCGGCTATGCCTTCGAGTCGCTGGCGGTCGGTCGCGCCATTACCAAGGCCAATGCCAGCATCTTTGGTGTGGCCCAGAGCCAACCTCAGTGCGCGGGCATGGGGACCACACTGGTAGTCGGTCTCTTCTACGACAATCGTCTCACGGTGGGCCATGTTGGCGACTCGCGCATGTATCGCTTGCGCGCAGGCGAGCTCGAGCAGGTGACCTCAGATCATTCGTTGGTACAAGAGCTGGTGAATCGAGGCTTCTACACTCAGGAAGAGGCGCGTACTGCCGCTAACAGGAACATCGTGACGCGTGCGCTGGGCATCGGTGCGGAGGTTAATATCGACATGCAGGAGGAGGTGGCCCTGGTGGGCGATCTCTATTTGCTTTGTTCCGATGGGCTCAACGACATGATCGACGATGAGCGGATTCGTACCATCCTTATGGGTAATCAGGGTAATCTTGACGCTGCGGCTAAAGCCCTTGTGGATGCCGCCAATGGCGAAGGTGGACGCGACAACGTTTCGGTGCTCATGGCACGTATCGATAGGCCGTTTCCAGTCAAGACTGGCTGGTTCCGCAGATTAGTGAGCTGGTTCGACTGAGTTTCATTTCAGCCACGGGAAATTCCAGGCATGTCGGGAAAACTCATTCTCTCCTTCAACGACCAGACTGTAGGGGAATTCCCTTTGGACAAGGATGCCTTGACCATTGGCCGGCGCCCTGAGTGCGATATTCATATCGATAATCTGGCGGTGAGCGGTCGCCATGCACGGGTAATGACCATTGCCGGCACGTCGTTTCTCGAAGATCTCGACAGCACCAACGGCACTTTCGTCAACGGGAAGAAAGTCGCCAAGCATTCGTTGTCCAATGGCGACCTGATCATGATCGGTAAGCACTCCCTGCGCTTCGCCGCCGAGGCTGCGTCAAAGCAGAAGGAGGGTGATCGTTTCACCGAGACTATCGTCCTCGGCGCCGATCAGGCCAGTGCCTTGCGCCAGGCTGCGACGGATGCCGACGCGGTCCGGGCGTGGCAGGCGGACGAAGAGAGCCGAGATGCGGCGCCTGCCGGCACCGTGTCGGCCAATGTTGGACCGGCCCGAGTGCGCCTGCTCACTGACGCCGGGCACGGTAAGGAGCTGGCGCTATCCAAGGCGCTCACCACCCTCGGGCGTCCCGGCGTTCAGGTGGCTGCCATCTCACGGCGACATAACGGTGATTTCGTTGTTCACGTTGATGGCGGTCCCGACAACGATCGGCGACCTATCGTCAATGGCAATGCCATCGGCATGAAGAGCCTGCTCCTTCATGATCAGGACGTCATCGAGATCGCCGGAGTCAAGCTCCAGTACCTGCTCGGCTGATCAGCTTCCAGGAGTTCGAAGCCCCCGGCATTCCGTGGGTCCGTGCGCAGTCGTTGACGTTGCTCTTGTGATCCAACCTCCAGGTTGATGATTTCCAGCCTGGTCGGCGCTTGCGCGGTTGTGGGGCGTCGGAAGCGTCATTAGCCCGCATATCTCACCGATACGCGAAGCGAGGGCGCGGAGATGCCGGGAAATACAAGGCGTGCGACAGTTCGGGCGCGCAGGCGTACTCGACAGTACGTCGACCGATTCGCCGGGAGCGAATCGGGTCGCACGCAGTGCGCCCGCAGGGTGCGCGCCAGGGAAGGCGCGCCACAGCACCCGG
>SLTB01000132.1 GCA_007130155.1 Pseudomonadales bacterium | reverse complement strand
CACGATGCTCATGAACAGCTGGCCGAGATGCTCAAGGAAGCCGGGATAAGCCAACGCGCCGTGCTGATCATCAGTCATGAGCCGGAATTCTGTAGCCGTGTCTGCAGCCGACAGATCGACCTGGGTGCCGTCAACTCAGCTCTGGAGCTCTAAGTGGAACTGCTGTTGGATCCCATGTTCCGGATGCCGTTTTTCAGCGGCCTGCTGCTGGCTCCCCTGGCTGCGCTGCTTGGTGTCTATCTGCGCCTGCGTACTGAGTGGTTGGCCGCCCTGGCCTATACTCAGCTCGCTGCCGCAGGCGGCATGCTGGCCGTGGTTCTGCATCTGCCCGTCCTGGCCGGTGCCATCACGGCAGCGGTTCTGACTGCTGGCGTCAAGGGCCTCAGCGGCCGCTCGGGCAATGATCATTTCGCTCTGGCCTTCCTGCTGGCATGGGGCCTGACGCTCTTGTTGGCGGGGTTCAGCCACCACGGCCATCACGTGGGCGCTGCACTGCTCGACGGCCAGCTCTACTTCACCGGCCAGGCCCACCTCACCGCGGGTCTGGTGCTCACGCTCGCCATGATCCTGCTGCTGCCCTGGCTGCATCGCCCATTATTGCTGGCCCGCCTCTACCCCGACCATTTCGGTCTCAACCAGCAGCGCGGCTGGCACTACAGCGTCATGTTCGACCTCCTGGCCGTACTGACGCTGGCCGTTTGCGCCACCGCCTTCGGCGTCATGGCCACTTTTGCGCTGGTGTTCGTACCCCCCTGGGTGGCATGGCATCTGGCAGTGGGCTGGCGCCAGTCGTTGCTCCTGGCCATGCTGTTGGCGCTCGGGGCCTACCTCGCGGCCTTTGCCCTGGCGATCGCGGTGGACCAGCCCTTCGGTCCGGTTCTGGTCGTCCTCCTGGGCCTGCTGGCCATGCTGCGTCTCGTGCCGCGCCGTGGTGGCCGCCGCAAATGAGTGAAGCCTGGCGCGCGTTATCTCGTGCCGTCGCGGTGGGGCTGCGTTGATTCAGAGGGAGCAGCCGGGCATGCTCGAAGCCGGTTGCAAGTAGCCTGATGTTTCTCAACGGGGTGTACATCCGGCTTGGGATCAGCGAGCGCTTCTCGAGCCGGATGCGGACTCTGCAATCCCGTGGGCGGCCGACAGGATGACGCCATGAGTAGTTGGGACAACGCCATCACCGGCAGGCCCGGTAGCGGCGCCGTCAATGCCCACAGTTTTGGTGGTGCCGTCAGTTTCTTCCGTACGCCTTTCGGCCGCGATCTCGCCGAAATCGATGTAGCCGTGATGGGCGTCCCCCTTGATATCGCCACCACCAATCGTTCGGGCGCTCGCCTGGGCCCACGGGCCATTCGCAATGCTTCCATGTCCCTGGCCTGGGAGCGTCCCTGGCCATGGAAGACCGATCCGCTGAAAGCTCTCAACGTGGTGGACTACGGCGATTGTGAGAACGATCAGAGCGGCGACCTCACCAGCGTCGGGCACATTGAGTCCTGGGTGAGTCGGATCCTGGATGCAGGCACCACTGCGCTACTGCTGGGTGGAGATCACTTCATCTCCTATCCGAGTCTGCGGGCCCACTACAACAAGCATGGTCCGATGGCCCTGATCCACTTCGATGCCCACACCGATACCTGGCCGTCCTCTGGAGATGGTGTGAACCACGGCACCATGTTCTATCAGGCGGCGAAGGAAGGGATCGTGCTGCCCGAACATTCCATTCAGATCGGCATTCGCACCACCAATGACGAGACCCTCGGCTACGACATCGTGTCGGCTCCGGAAGTCCATGAACACAGTGCTGCCGCCATCGTGGCACGCGTCAGGGAGCGGGTGGGAGATCACCCGGTCTACATCACCTTCGATATCGATTGTCTGGATCCTGCCTTTGCCCCCGGCACCGGTACGCCCGTACCCGGCGGACTGTCCACCTTGCAGGCATTGAGCATCATCCGCGGACTGGCAGGCGTGCGCCTGATTGGCATGGATGTGGTGGAGGTGGCGCCTGCCTATGATCATGCGGAACTGACGGCTCTCGCGGCTGCCCAGATCGCCATCGAACTGCTTGCCCTTTACGCCGAGTGCAGAGACGGGAGCAATTGAATGACCGATGATGACCATCGCGCTTGGACATTGCAGGACGCGCGAGACCTTTACGCGCTGGATGTCTGGGGCGACGGTTTCTATGGCATCAACGACAAGGGCCACGTCAGCGTCCAGCCTATCGAGGGGGAAGCGATCAGCGTCGACATCAACGACGTCATCGAAGCTGCGCTCAAGGAAGGCTCCACGCTGCCACTGATCATCCGTTTTCAGGACATCATCAGCTCTCGGGTCAAACGGCTGAATCGCAAGTTCCGCGAAGCCATCGCCGCAGCGGATTACGGCGGAGCCTACCGCAGCATTTTCCCGATCAAGGTGAACCAGCTGCAGGAAGTGGTGGCCGAAGTCATGGACGCTGGCCGCGAGTTCGATCTTGGCATCGAATGTGGATCGAAGGCTGAGCTGATGGCGGCCCTGCCGCTGATCGGCGTTGACACGCTTCTTTTATGCAATGGCGTGAAAGATCACGTGATGCTGTCCCTGATGCTCAACGCGCAGCAGCTCGGTCAGCAGGTCATACCCATCATCGAAAAGTATTCCGAATTCGAGCAGCTGCTGATTCTTGGGCAACAGCGCAGCCTGAATCCGCGCCTGGGCGTACGCGTCAAGCTGAATACCCGTGGCGCCGGTCGTTGGTATGAATCCGGGGGTGCACGTTCGAAGTTCGGGCTGACCGTCCCTGAACTGCTGCGCCTGGTGAAGGCATTGGACAAACTCGGTAAAAGCGACTGCCTGGAATTGCTGCACTTTCACCTTGGCAGCCAAATATCGGACATCCAGGTTTTGCGCAGTGCGGTGAAAGAGATCACCCAGATCTATGCCGACCTGTTACTGCGAGGCATTCAGGTCAGGTTTCTCGATGTAGGCGGCGGCCTTGGCGTCAACTACGGCGGTGACTACGACAATCCCGAATCCTCCATCAACTACGGCCTGCGTGAGTACGCCAACGTCGTGGTCTATACGGTCAAGGAGATCTGCGATGAGCGCGGCGTGCCCGTGCCTACGCTGCTGTCCGAGAGTGGCCGGGCACTCACGGCTCATCACTCCATGCTGGTGGTTCCCGTCCTCGGTGTTCACCGCCCCGACAGTCCCCCCATGAATGACGAGCCGCCGGCGGACTCGCCGTCCGTGGTCGCACGCATGGAGGCGGCCTATTGTGAGGCTTGCAGCACTGAGGTGACCGGCATCCTGCTCGAGTGTTACCACGATGCACGGGAAGCCCGTGAAGAAGCTGATCAGCTCATGCGCCTGGGCTTCATGACCCTCGATCAGCTCGCGCATACCGACAGCCTGTATTGGAGTACCTGTCGTGAGGTTCTGCAAAAGCTCGCCGTGGCTGAACTGTCACCGGTTCCCACCGAGCAGCTGGAGCTCGAGGAACAGCTCACGGATCTGTACCTGTGTGACTTTTCCGTGTTTCACTCGGTGATCGATCACTGGGCCATCGGGCAGGTGTTCCCTGTCATGCCCCTGCATCGCCTGGATGAGAGGCCAAGGCGACGGGCACAGGTGGTGGACCTGACCTGCGATTCGGACGGCAAGATCAGTCAGTACGTAGTGGGCACTGCCAATACAAGTTGGCTTCCGCTGCACAACCATGTCCACGGCGAGCCCTATTACATCGGCATTTTCCTCGTGGGTGCCTATCAGGAAATCCTGGGAGATGCCCACAATCTGCTCGGCAGAGTGGATGAGGTTCACGTCTACGCGCGGGCGGACGAGGCTGGTCATTTCTGGATCGAAGAGACCCTGAAGGGGATCAGCGTCAAGGACATGCTCGGTCAGGTGCAGTACTTCTCCAACGACCTCGACCGCCGCATGAGCGATCTGGTACGCAAGCAGGTCAACGCGGGCATGATCAAGGCGGCGGAGGCCTCGAAGATCCTGAACAACTACAGCAGACGACTCGAGGAGAGCACGTATTGCGCAACGGACTTGGTGAACTAGGGGTGTCACCCATGCATGCCATTGGGTTCAGGCGCGGTGCGGTTGCCATCGAAACCTCAGCTTTGCTCTGATCCGTCATGCAGACCCTGGCCCTCACCCTCATCACCCTGCTCACACTGACTGCGGCGGCCTTCGTCCACCTGCGGATCGCGGATGTCGCCGGCCGCAGCGCGGGGCTGTGGCTCACCCGAGGAGTACTCATGCTGGCGGGCATCGGGTTCGGGTGGGCCGCGCTTCGCTATGCTGCCGTCGCATCGGAGCCGTTGGGAATGATCGACCGTCTCCTCGTGTTCAGCAGTGCCTTCGGCATGGTGCATGTGCCCGGCATGTTCATTCTGCTACTGAAGCTCTGGCGTCGCCGCGGCTGATGCCCCACGGTGATATCGTCCACGGTTCCCTCATTGGATCCTGCGCGCCCGAACTGTCGCGCGCCTTGTCTTTTCCGACATCTCCACGCCCTCACTTCCCGCATCGGTGAGATTCGCGGGCTAGCGCACGGATACCTCGGGGTTTTCGTGGGCGAAAGTCTCTGTGAGATAGTGCTCCATCGCTTGCCGCCGTTCAGCGCTGTCGGCGAATGTCCGCTCGAGAAAGGCATACAGCGCCAGGCGCGTGAGCATCTGCTGCTCGGCAGGCCGCATGGCGCGCTCGAAGTTCTCCATGGCACAGGGCGGCTCTCCCGCAGTGGATATGCCGAGGTCGGGATCGGGGGCGAGGATCGCGTCAGCTGCGTCGCCCTGCCGCTCCAGGCTCCGCAGCAAAAGGGGGCAAAGCGGTTTGTCCGGATGTCGGAACCAGCGCATATAGATGCGCGCCACATCGGCAAAGCCCACGTGACTGCCGTTGTGCAGGGTGACCAGCTGGCCGTTGTCCACTTTGTCGGGAATGGGTGCGGCGTTGTCTTCATACGAGATGATGGCATCGGCGCTGCCGGCGATCATCAGGAAAGGCAGGCTCGTGGTCTCGAAGAACTTCGGTTCGAGAAACGAGCTCGGGCCAGCGATGGAGACTGCCGCCCTGAGGCGTGGATCGTGCAGGTCCCGATGGTAGGCCGAGAACTTCGTGGTCAGCCCGCCTAAGGACAGTCCCACCGCTGCGATGCGCTCTGGATTCAGCATGCCATGGAGGCTGTCCTGTTCGTCGGCATTGCGGGCGAGAAGGGCGTCGATCAGAAAGGAGACGTCGCCGGGCTGATGGATGACGTCAGCAGCGTTGGCGCCACCCGGTGCGCCGGAGTAGGTGAGCGGATAGTCGACGGCGACGATGGCATAGCCCTTGGGTACCAGAAAGTCGACCAGGTATCGCGGCTCGGCCACCGACGACATGAAACCGTGGCTGTAGACGATGAGCGGAAAGGGTTTCTGCTCTGTTCGGTCCGGAATCCAGAGATAGCCATTGAGCTCACGAACCGGACTGCCCTCGAAATCACCATTGGGGCTGGTGGGCCGTGATGGGTCAGTCAGGGCAATGGCCTGGCGCGCAACACCCAGCGATCCAGATTCATAAAGTGCGGCACTGTGTTGGCCGTCTGGAGTGGGCAGGCGTGGATTGAGCACGTAGATCGTCGCCAGGATCAAAGCCACGATCAGGCCCAGTAGAATCTTTAAGAAGAGACGCATCTGAAGAGATTCCATTCATTGGCGTACAGTTCATCGGCGTACAGGGAGGACCGGAACGCTGCGTCCTCGGGTGCGCCGTCCGGGTAAGCCGTGCAGACTTGTGAGAGCAGCTTGGATCGTAACAGGACTGTTGCCGGTCGCACTGCTCGGGTGAACAGGATTTCCGGGAGGCTCGTTATGACCATGGGTGTACGTCGAGTTGCTCGCTTGGCTCTTCTGCTGGTGCTGATGGCTGCGTTGGCGGGTTGCGAACCCCAGGATCGCCGTCCCGGCCTTTGGCTGCGTGGCGACGTGAGCGACTTTCCCGTGGACGTGGCGTTCACCGACGACCATGCGGAGATCGCGCTCGAGCTCCGGGCACCCTATGGACTGCCTCATTCGGTGACCATCTGGTGCGCGCGGGTGGATGATCAGCTCTATGTGGCCGCCGCCGATCCGGAATCGAAGCGCTGGCCCGGATGGGTGGACGATCGCCCCGACGTGCGTCTGAAGATCGGGGATCGTCTGTTCGAGGGTCAGCTGGTGCTGCTCGACGACGAAGCCGAAATTGACTTGGTGCGGCGGGCCTACGTGGTCAAGTACGACCTCGATCCCTCCCCGGTCGGTCCCCAGCTCAGCCGCTATTGGCGGGTGGAGCCCCATTCCGGCTTCCCGCTGTCGGGCAGCTGAGGGCGCATGCGTTGCCGTTTCGACTAGCCCTTGCCGCTTGGACCCTTTCTGCTGCGGTTCCCGTCACGGATCGGTCCCGATCAGCTCCCCTGGCTGCAGCGCTTCTTCGAAATGCTGCCCAGGGAGCATCGTTATCTGCTGGAACTGCGTCATCCTGCGTTCTTTCCGCGTTCGGATGCGCTGGAGGATCTGGCCGGGAAGTTTGCCCTGGGCGCCGTGACCCTGGACAGTCATGCGCTTCACGCCGGGCCCGCGCATCATCCTGAGGTGGCCGGGGCGCTGCACGAGAAGCCCAACCTGCCGGTGTCACCCAGCGTGCGCGCGAACCTGGCCTGCGTTCGGCTCGTGCTGCATCCGGACTGGCGGGAACCGCAGCGCGGGCTCCCGCGAGGACAGCGCCGGCACGTGGCTTATCGCTCGACCGAAGGGTGTGGGAGCCCGCATTGCGGGCGATGGGTGCCTGCAGGGCCCTATTGAATGCAATGGCTGGCCACATATTCAGAGTAGGCCCGCCGCTGGCACTCAAGGGTCGGCGATCGGCGAGCCTGCTGCGTGCAAGCACGCTCGTCTGAAATAAAGCATTTCATCGCTTTCCCCGTCAGGATGAAGAGCTGAGAGTCAGCGAACGGTTCTGTTAGCCTCGGACTGCAATGGGATGGGAGCGAGGGAAGGGGATGCAGCGCGTACCGGACATGCTGGTGAATGCGGCCAAGCGCTTCGGCTCGGCAACCTGCGTGAGCAACGGCCAGCGGCTTCACAGTTTTGCCAAAACTCACGAACGGGCGGGACGGCTTGCGGCGGCGCTTCTGGCGGATGGACTGCTGCCTGGCGACCGGGTGGCCATCCTGGCGCACAACGAACTGGAGTACACCGAGATTCAGGTGGCCTGTCAGCGGGCGGGCCTGATTCTCGTGCCCATGAATTACCGGCTGTCGCAGCCGGAGCTGGCCTACATCATCGACGATTGTGGCCCCCGGGCACTCATCCACGGGCCCGGCTTTGCCGCGATGGCGCATCGATTGGGTGTCGAGCGCACCTTCCATCTGGGGGCGGAAGGGACGGGAGCCAGCTACGATTCGGTGGTTGCGGCGGCGCTGGACACCCTAGGCGCCGAGGTGCTGCCGGCCGCTGCGCCGTGCTCCATTCTCTACACCAGCGGTACCACCGGCCGGCCGAAGGGTGCGGTGCTCTCCAACCTGGCGCTTTGGGCGCGGATGAATTCCTCGGCGCTGGAGGTCCGGCCTCGGAGCGGTGCGGTGTTTCTGCAGTGCCTGCCCCTGTTCCACATTGCTTCGAACCTCGGTTACGCCTTCACCTACTGTGGTGCCGCCAACGTGTTCGTGACCCAGTTCGATCTCGAGCGGGTCATCGAGCACATCGAGCGTGACCGGCCGAGCCACATCCTGCTCGTCCCGACCATGATCAACATGCTGCTGAACCGCCCGGACATTGGTGACGTCGACTTCTCTTCGGTGGAGATGGTCCTTTACGGTGCATCCTCAATCGCCCCCGGCGTGCTCCGGCGCGCCATGGAGGTCATGGGCTGCGAGTTCCTGCAGCTCTTCGGCATGACTGAGACTTCAGGCTGCACGGTACTGCGGCCTGCGGATCACGATCCGGTGAATCATCCCGAGTGGCTGGCATCGGCGGGAACGGATGCCATCGGTTTCGAGACCCGGGTGGTGGACGATGCCGACCTGGAAGTGGCAGCCGGGGTGGTGGGCGAGGTCGTCACCCGCGGGCCGGCGGTAATGACCGGCTACTGGAACAACGACGAGGCTACGGCCGAGGCGCTGCGCAATGGCTGGATGCACACCGGTGATCTCGGCTATCGGGGCGACGACGGTTACGTCTACATCACCGACCGCAAGAAGGACATGATCATCAGCGGCGGGGAGAACGTTTATCCCAGGGAAGTGGAGGACATCCTCTATGCCCATCCCGCCATTATCGAGGCGGCCGTGATCGGCGTGCCCGACGAGCGCTGGGGTGAACGGGTGCATGCGGTGGTCGTGCTGCGGGACGGTCAGGCGGTCGAGGCCGAGAGGCTGCTGGCCTTCGTTCGTGAACGACTCGCCGGCTACAAGGTGCCGCGCTCCGTCGAGTTCACTGACGAGCTTCCCAAGAATGCCACCGGCAAGATCCTGAAGAAGGATCTGCGGGCGGCCCGATCTCACGGCACAGCGAGTGCGCAATCATGACGACCCCCAATACACGCGTGGTGCTGGCCCGGCGCCCGGATGGCGAAGCCACGCCGGATTGTTTCGAAGTCAGGACGGAGCTGCCCGGTGAGCTGGCGCCAGATCAGGTTCGCGTAGCCGTCGAGTACGTGTCCGTGGATGCCGGGACGCGCACCATGCTCCGCGGCGAAGGGTTTCATCAGCAGGTGGGCATCGGTGACACCATCCTTGCCGGTGGCGTGGGTCGGATCACGCAGTCACGGGCAGAGGGCTGGCCGGTGGGGCAGGCGGTTCGAGGTGGTCTGGGTGTGCAGACGCTGGCCGACGTCTCGACGCGACAGCTGGAAAAGATCGACGCTGATGGCTTGCCGCTGAGCGTCTACCTGGGTGCCCTGGGTGCCTCCACCGGAGTCACGGCCTGGATCGGTGTCCGTGAGGTGGCCAGACCGGGGCCGGGGGATACCTTCGTGGTGTCGGCAGCGGCCGGTGCGGTGGGCTCCATGGCCGGTCAGTTGGCCAAGCAGGACGGAGCGCGGGTCATCGGGATTGCAGGCGGACCACGCAAGTCCGCTTATCTCCTCACGGAGTTGGGATTCGATGGGGCCATCGACTACAAGCACGAGGATGTGGGGGCGCGACTGCGGGAACTCGCACCCGATGGCGTCAACGTGTTCTTCGACAATGTTGGCGGCGACATCCTCGATGCCGTGCTGGACAACCTGGCCATGCGTGCCCGCGTCGTCATCTGCGGCGCCATCTCCCAATACGATCACATGGACCGGGTCACGGGTCCTGCCATGTATCTGAGGCTGGCAGAGCGGCAGTCGAAGATGGAAGGTTTCGCGTTCTTCCACTTCCCTGAACTCATCGGTCCGGCGACGGAAGATCTGACGCGACAACTGAAGGCCGGCACGCTGGTCCTGAACGAGGAGATTCTGGAAGGGATCGAGCGCTTTCCGGAGGCGCTGCAGTTCATGTTCAGGGGCGGCAACCTGGGCAAGCTGCTGGTGAAGACGTCAGCTGTGGCGCCGCCTTCCTGAGCGATGACGCCTTCGCGTCGCGGGTGCTACGCGCAATGGTGGCATAACGCAACCTTTCGGTTGGCATCGCGACGTGGCAGCATTACCAGCAGGGGTGAATGACAAAAGCCAACGGGCTCCGCGCGGGAGCCGACGAGATGGGATCACGCGAGGCGTTCCTGCATGGACATTGGCATCAGCAACTTCCCGACCGATTACTCGATACGGCCAACCGATCTCGGCAGGGCACTCGAGGAACGTGGCTTCGAATCCCTGTGGGTCGTGGAACACACCCACATTCCCGCGTCGCGTGAAACCCCCTATCCCCTCGGTGGTGACCTGCCGTCGATTTACTGGGAGGCCTATGAGCCGCTCACATATCTGGCTCAGGTGGCTGCGGTCACGGAATCGCTGCAGATCGGCAGCGGTGTACTGCTGGCGGCTCAGCACCACCCGATCGCTCTGGCCAAGCGTGTGGCCACGCTGGACTCTCTGTCCGGCGGTCGACTGCTGCTCGGGGTCGGCGGTGGCTGGCTGCCAGAGGAGATGCGCAATCACGGTTTCGAATTCAAGGATCGATGGTCCATCCTGCGTGAGCACGTGCTGGCCATGAAGCAGTGCTGGCAGGAAAAGGATGCGGAATTTCACGGCCGGCACGTGGACTTCGATGCGGTTTGGGTGGAGCCGAAACCGGCCCGGCCGGGCGGTCCGCCGATCCTGATAGGGGCCACCTCACCCTGGGCACTGAGGCGCATCGCGGAGTACGCGGACGGCTGGTATCCGATCCTGATGCCGGGCTTCGACGGGCAACTGGCGGAACTCGAAAGGCAGGTCCTGGAGCGCGGCCGAAGCATGTCGGAAATCGACATCACGGTGCTGACCCAGCCCGAAGGGAAGGCCGACCTGGAAACGTTGCGCGACAAGGGGGTTAACCGGGTCGTGCTGTCGCTGCCCACCCTCGGCAGAGACGAGGCACTGAAGGTGCTCGACAGCTACGCCTCTGTCGTCGATTGGGCCCGCGCGCTCTAGCGATTGGGACCTAACAGATCTTTGATGAACACATTCAATCCAACGGGAGAGTTTAATGGGACTGCATGACCAATTCAGGCTGGATGGCCAGGTGGCGGTGGTGACCGGCGGTGGCCGTGGCATTGGCCGCGGCATTGCTCTGGGTTTCGCGGAAAGTGGTGCCGACGTGGTCGTCATTGCCCGACGCCAGGAGGATGTGGATGCGGTGGCCAAGGAGATCGAGGCCCGTGGCCAACGGGGGCTTGGGATATCGGCAGACGTGATGGACTGGACGTCGATTCCGGCAGCACTGGATCGGGTGGTGGCGGAGTTCGGTCGTCTCGATATCATGGTGAATAACGCCGGCGGCAATCTGGATCGCAAGATGTATGCGCTGCCGGACATTCCCATCGAGAAGTTCGACGAGCAGCTGCACCTGAACATGAAGACCAAGTTCTGGGGTGCCCAGCAGGCGGCCAAGCGCATGAACGATGGCGGCAGCATCATCAACATCATTTCTATTGCGGCCCACAGGCCCTCACCGGGCTTCGGCGTCTACTCCGCCGCCAACATGGGCATGATCAGCATGACGCGTACCCTGTCGGTGGAACTGGCGCCCCGCAAGATCACGGTCAACTGCATCGCGCCTGGGATCGTCGTGACAGACATGCTCAAGGAGACCATGCATGTCTCCGACGAGCAGGCACAGGAGATGTTCGACGGCTCCATCCCGCTGGGCAGAACCGGAACACCGGAGGATTGTGCCGCGGCCGCGCTTTTGTTCGCGTCTCCGGCAGGCCGATGGATCACGGGTCAGTACATCGACGTGGCGGGTGGACAGCCCACTTGATCTGAAGCTCGGGAGGTAGGATGGACAAGGGAGCCGAAATCGCCATGGGCGGTTGCCTGTGCGGCGCCATTCGCTATCGTTTCCCGCGAGATTCGGTGCTGACGGCGGCCCATTGCCACTGCACGGATTGCCAGAAGGCCACGGGCAGCGGCAAGGCGACGATTGTCTTTCTGCCGACCGCGGCGCTGGAACTCGAGGGCAGCTGCAAGACCTACACGGTCATCGGCACCGACGGCAGTCACGTCACCCGGGGATTCTGTCCGGAATGCGGTTCGCCCATCATCAGCTATGTGGCAGAGGTGCCGGCCGTGAAGTTCATCAAGGCCGGCACTCTCGATGATCCATCCTGGGTGCAGGCTGAAAGCAGTTTCTGGAATCGCTCGGCCCGAGACTGGTCACCGGTGGATGACCGCATTCCCAGCTTCCTGGGAAATCCGCCCGCGAGCTGAGGGAGCGGCCACGCCCGCGACGCCCGTGTGGGAGCCTGCAGTGCGGGCTCCCACAAAACCATGCCACGTCCATCCAGTCACATGCTGCTTCCGCAAAAGCTCGCACCACGGGCGATAGGTGACGCCGTTGTGGAGCGCAGCGGGTCCTTTCGCTGCAGAGGTCGCTTCCAGGCTGAACCGTTACTTGATGGCTACCGGATTGACGGGCGAGCCGGTTCCGCCCTCCATCTTCAGCGGCGCTGCGATGTACAGGAACGTGTACTGACCGTCGGCGTCACTGTCTTCAGCCAGATCTTCGAGCCAGGCGATTTCGGTGAGGACGATGCCGAGATCGCGCATCAAAGCTCCGTGCAGGGGTATGGCGAACACTTCACCGTTGATCTCCTGCATTACCCGTTCCACCGCAATGTTGTCGGCGGTGATGGCCGGGATCTCCATCTCATAGAGCCAGTTCAACAGCTCCGGGCTGTAGCAGAGGCCGGGTTCGTTCATGGCATCCCAGGCGTGGTCCGGCTCGTTCTCGTAGAAGCGGGCGATGGAGCCGGTGCGCAGGATCAGGATATCGCGTTTCTCCATGGTGACGCCCTGGGCCTGGGCGGTGGCCTCGAGGTCGGCAAGATGTACGCAGGTGTCCGGAGGGAGCCGTCCCCCGGTGCCCAGGTGCCGGCCTACATCCAGCAGCACGCCGCGGCCGACGATGCCCCGTTTACCCAGAACGCCCACATCCGCATGGGCATGGCCATGAACGGTGCTGTCGGCGGGTACTCCGCCGTAGACCTGATCGCCGTACCAGGCATGAGCCAAGGCATCGACGTGGGTGGTGCCCTGCAGAAACATGAACACCACGTCGTCAGAGCCCTTCATCCCGCCGGGCATGGGCTCGGCCTTCCGGCTCGAGTAGGAGCTTTCGTCACCGGCCATGAAGTGCTGGGTAGGCGTCCGCCCCGGAAAGACCGGACCATCGCCATGAGTCATGGGCACCTGCAGCATGAAGCGTCGGCCGCTGCGTATCGACGCGGCTCCCCGCAGGACCTGACCCTCGTCGAGGTAATTGATGGCGCCGACCTGATCGTTTGCACCCCACTTGCCCCAGTTGCTTGGCGCGTCCTGCTGCAGTTGCGCCATCGGCGAGTCGGCTTCGGCCAACCCTCCCAACGCCGCGCCGACAGCCAGCAGCGTGGCAAACACGGCGGACTTCGAATCGAATACGCGCTTTCGTGATGCACTTTCGTGGTTTTGGATCGACATGGTCTTCCCTCCCTGTGGTGCTGTCTGCTGCGCCCGTGGCTGAGCGCTGCATCGCTGGTCGAGCATAACTGCCTCCACGGCGGGTTGCTGCAGCCGTACCGATCGCCTGCGAGCTTCAGGGGAAGAGGATTGGCAGCAGTGGCTATCTGTCAGGGAGGTCAGTAGCCGCTTTTGGGTGCCGCGTCGCTGCGTCCATCGAGCGCAGCCAGCAGTGCCGTGAGCAGGCCCGAGGCGCCGAAGCGAAAGTGACTCGGAGTGATCCAGTCGGTGCCCATCTCGCGATCGACGAGTGTCAGATAACGTTCGGCGTCGGCAAGGCTGCGCACGCCGCCGGACACTTTCACTCCGATGCTGTGTTCCGATTCCCTCGCGATGGCCAGCAATGCCTCGACGGCTGATTCGGTGGCGCCACCGGTGCCTTTGCCGGTGGATGTCTTGAGAAAGTCAGCGCCGCCTGCCAGCGCTGCCGTGGCCACGTCGTTGAGTCGTTGAGGCGTTTCGAGCGCGGCCGTCTCCAGGATGGCTTTCAAGGTGGCCGCGCCGGCCTCGTTCCTGACTGCCCTTACGAAAGCTTCGATCGTTGCCGGATCGGCGCTGCGGAACGGCACCACTGCGTCGATTTCGTCGGCTCCCGCAGCCAGAGCGGCGCGGGTTTCGGTCAGCACCGTATTGAGAGACTGATCGCCGCGAGGGAAGTTCACGACGGTCGCGATGCGTATGCCAGGCGCAAGCGTCTTGCGCGCGCGGGCAACGAAGTGCGACCAGATGCAGATGGCCGCCACGGGCCCGTGTGGGGTATCCGCCCTGCGGACCAGGGCGTCGACGTCGGCTTCGCTGCAGTCGTCCTCGAGGAGGGTGAGGTCGAGGCAGGCCAGAGCCTGCTGCGCGATCAGACAGGCGGAAGCCGTCATCGCACCATCACCGCCAGCCCTTCGATATGCGGGGTCTGCGGGAACAGATCGAAGCCCTCGGCTGATTCAAGCTGCCAGCCCCCTGTCTTCAGACGGCCGAGATCGCGGGCGAAGGTGGCCGGATCGCAGGAGAGGTAGACCAGGCGCTCGGGTCCTTTCGAGCACAGCTTCGAGGTGACTGCCGGGCCCAAACCCGTTCGTGGTGGATCCATGAACACCACGCGTGGCAGGGCTTGGCTGGACGGATCGTCCAGCAGGAAACGCTCGACGTCGGCAGCCCTGGTTTCGACGTTGTCGATTCCACCGGCGGCTGCTGCGCTCTTCAGGTTGGCGATGGCGGCGGTATCGGCTTCCACAGCGATTACGTGCTGGAAACCTCTGGCCAGGGTCAACGTGAAGAAACCCGCGCCGGCATACAGTTCGAGCAACTGCTCACCACTGCCGACGGCATCGGCCACGGCGCCAATGAGGGCATCGAACAGCAGCGGGTTGGCCTGGGCGAAGCCGCCGGACGCGATCTGAATGCTGTGATCTCCAGCACGCAGGGCCAGTGTCTCGCAGCCAGGATCGGGCGAATCCAGGTGAATGACCCTGACGCCCTCGGGATGCAGCGCGTCCGCTTCGCCGAGGGCAAGTTCCCAGTCGCCATTGGCCGGCCGTGCCGCGTCCAGCTTCCGCATTGCCACGCGCAGGGGCGTTGCCAGGATCGGACAATCGTCGACTGCTGCGTGGTCTTCGCTGGCGGCGCGGCGATAACCGGTTCGGTGCCGATGCACGAGTATGCGTGCCCTGCCCCGATATTCGTAGGGCTGCGGTGATGGCATCACCTGCACCGGGCTGGGAAGGTCGAGTCCGCCGATGCGACGCAAAGCGTTGTCGAGGATCTCTGCCTTGGCAGCCACCTGGGCAGGATAGTCAATGTGCTGCCAGCTGCAGCCACCGCAGCGGCCAAAGGCCGGACATCTGGGTTGTACGCGATCCGGACCCGGTTGCAGGACCTCAAGGATATCCGCGCGCAGAAGATTGCGGCGTGCTTCCACGACCCGAACGAGGACGCGGTCTCCGGGCGCGGTGCCGGGTATGAATACGATGCGGCCGTCGTCGGCGCGGGCAATGCCGCTGCCGTCGTTGGCAAGGCGCTGGATGTCGAGGGTCAGATCCTGTAACCGGGAGGAGGGCGGTCGCTGTGAGCGGCTACTCTGGGATCGACGGTGACCTCGACTACCCTTGCCTTGGCGGCTGCCGGCGGGTTCCCAGCGGCTCACGGATGTCTCCCGCGGAGGAAGCGCTCGTCGCTGCTAGCCCACCTGCGCAACGCAGCCATGGACTCTGGGGACGTTGATGAATGGCGTCGCGCAGCTGATCGGGCATCGGCTGCGCGGGCACCATCGATCACGTGGGTCGCCACCAGGTCGTGCAGCGCACTGACATAGCTGCCGCCAGCGGACGGTGGCGTCGGTCGCGAAGTGATCACCACCACGATGCCGAGGTTCGGGATGACGTGCAGCAGCTGCCCGCCATAGCCGCGACCATAGTAGACCCGCTCACCGGCGAGTTCTGTAATGAACCAGCCGTAGCCGTAGTCGTCTCCGGACCAGGGCGAGCGGGCACGGGGGCGCCACGACAGCTCGACCCAGTCCTGCGGCAGTACGGCGCTGCCGTTGTTGCGCCCACCCTTAAGGTATAACTCTCCGAATGTGAGCAGGTCCCGCGGTGACATGAGCATGTCGTTGCCCCCGAAATAAATGCCGCTCGGGTCCTGGGGCCAGGCGGGAAAACGGATGTCGAGGGGGTGGCCCAGCCAGCTTCGCGCCAGCGCCAGAGTCGATTGGCCGGAATGATCGGTAAGGATGGCGGAGAGAACGTGCCAGACCCCGGTGGAGTACTGCATGCGCTCGCCGGGGCGATCGACGAAGGGGCGGGAGAGGGCATGAGCGACCCAGTCCTCGCTCGTGATCCAGCGTCCATAGTTGCGACCCGAGGTGGAGTCGAGCCCCGCCCGCATGGACAGCAGGTGATCGACAGTGACGCTGGCGATTTCAGGCTCGGCATCGGTTGGCAGGCGATCGCCGAGCAGCGAAATGATGGGCTGATCGAGGCCATCGAGGAGTCCGCGCTCGATGGCGATCCCGGCCAGGGCGGACTGGACGGTCTTTGACAGGGACTTGATGTTGGCGGGCGCATCGAGGCCCGGGCCGGCGAAGTGATGCTCCGCAAGGGTGATGCCGTCACGGGATACCAGCAGGGCGTGGATGGGGCCGAGCTTCTCGGCCCGTTGGATCATGCTCTGCAGCTGCTCCGATTCGATCCCTCGCGCGGGCACGGAGCCGGCATCGCTGGCCTGGGTCAGCGGCGCCAGCACAATAGTGAGGGCCAGCAGTAGCAGTATCGGAACGATGGGTGCGGTCATGAATCCGGCGCGTGGTGGCAAAGAGTCCAGTCTATCCGACTCGGTTTGCTCGTGATGGTTCGCATGCACGTTCGTTGAGCAGGTCGCGCCGCGTGTTTAAGCCATGCGTGATGGATTCATGCACTTGCTTGACAGCAGCAAGTCGTTCAACATCTTCAATTCACTCCACTTGCTAGACGAAAGCAAGCAGTCCGAAAAGTTTCCAATAGAGAGCAGATAAAGCAAGCAAGAAGGGTGCGAGAGGGGAGGCAGCCGAGCGCTGGGACCACGGATCGGGTCGCGATCTCAGCTCCCCGCTCCATATCCTCATCGAGAACAACAGCGAGACCGTGCCTGGTCCGGCGCCGCGGTGTCTGGACCCATTTGAGCGCGGCAGACAGCAGTCCACGAGGAGAACAGGCCATGAACAGCAAGCAGAGCGTGATGGGGGGCTTGGCGGGCATCACCGCCCTGTCCCTGGCAGTGGGGTCACCCACGGCTGCAGCACAGACTGAGGTCGCCGCCCGGTCGGGAGTGCTCGACGAAGTGGTGGTCACCGCGCGTAAGCGGGAAGAGAGCCTGCAGGACGTGGGGCAATCCGTGAGTGCATTCGATGCCCAGGAGATCGAGCGGCGTTTCGCCCGTGATATGCGCGACATCGTCGACATCTCACCCAATCTCATCGTCGACGATACATCACAGGGCCCTGGCGGCGTTGCCGCGGTGGCGCTTCGGGGTATCGGTGTCTCCGAAGTGGAGAGCAGCTTCGATCCGGCCGTGGGCGTGGTGATCGATGGGGTTTTTCTCGGCAAGGCGTCGGGTTCCATCGCCAAGATGATCGACATCGAGCGCATCGAGGTGCTTCGGGGGCCCCAGGGCACGCTGTTCGGCCGCAATGCCATCGGTGGGGTCATCAACATCACTCGCGCCAAACCGTCCCAGGAGTTCTACGGCAAGGTACGCGGCAGCTACGCCAACTATGACCATTTCGAGTTCGACGGTCTCCTCAACCTTCCGGTGGGGGATCAACTCGCCGTCAAACTCATGGCCTCCCGCCATCATCAGCGCGAGGGTCACTTCCGCAACATGGTCACCGGTCGCCGCGACGGCGAAGTCGAGTACACCATGTACAGCGCCCATGCGCTGTTCCAGCCCGTTCCGGAAATGGAAATCGAGTATTCCTACACCCGCGAGGAGTACGATCAGGACACGCCGCCGCTGCTGAACGTCGGCCAGTCTGGACAGCTCTTCTGCGATGCCTTCGGTTTCTGTGGAACGTCGGTGGGCGAGCCCACGACGGGAAATCGGTTTCGCGTCGAACAGAATGGCCCCAACGATGCCACCTTCGATGCCAACACCCATATTGCATCGCTGAGCTGGGACGTCAGTGATCGCTGGAGCGTCGATTACATCTTCGGTTACCGGGAGACCAAGGAAACGGTGCTGCAGGACTTCGACGGCACGCCGCTGACGTTGTTCCATACGTCCAGGCCGGAGAAGTTCGACCAGACCAGCCACGAGTTGCGGCTGACCCACTCGGGTGATCGACTGGACTTTACCGCAGGCGCCTACCTCTTCGACATGGAATACACCATCGATCTGGTCAGCTTCATCGGTTTTGCGGTGCCGGACACTGTTCTCGAGATTCCCCAGACCGCGAATCAGCAGACGGATTCCTGGGCCGGCTTCTTCGAGGCCGATTATCGCCTCACGGAAGATTGGGTCGTGACAGTCGGCGGTCGTTACAGCAAGGACAAGAAAGAGGCGCAGATCACCAACGACTTCTTCATCTCTCAGCCAGAGCCGGTGTCGAAGAGCTGGAACGAGTTCACGCCCAAGGTGGGCCTGAAGTACTTCGCCAGCGAGGACCTGATGCTCTACACCCTGTACTCCACGGGGTATCGCGCCGGCGGTTTCAACGGTCGCCCCACCACCCAGGAGGCCGCAGACCTGCCCTATGACCCGGAGACCGTGGACAACATCGAGATCGGCTTCAAGAGCCAATGGCTGGACAACCGGCTGCGCCTGAACGCCTCCGCTTTCCGCATGAAGTACGACGACAAGCAAGAGGAACAGAGCGTTTCGGTAGAAGTGGGTACGGGGCAACAGACCGTGGTGGCCAACGCTGCATCAGCGACCATCTGGGGTGTCGAGGTGGACTTCGTCTACCTGCCGGAGATCGAGGGCTTGACGCTGGCCGGCAACCTGGGCTGGCTGGATGCGAGCTATGATGACTTCCTGGCCGACATCGGCCGCGGCGGTATCACCGACAATAGTGATCTCGACTTCCGCCGGGCACCGGACTGGACGGCCAGCCTCAGCGCCATCTATGAGTGGGAGGTGCAAGGTGGTACCGCGTGGACCCGGCTTGGCTGGCGTTACATCGATTCTCATGCCGTGTCCCTGTCCAACTCGCCCCAGAGCAACAACAGCGCCCAGCATCTCGTCGATGCGTCGCTGAACTACCGGCATGGCAACCTGCTGCTCAGCCTCTTCGGCCGCAACCTGCTGAACGAAGACGGCTACGCGGTGGGCTTCGATGTCGGCGGCGTGGCTCCTCCTGGATCGCTGTGGACCTATACTGCACCGCGTCCGCCGCGGACCTATGGGATCCAGGTCAGCCTCGACTTCTGATGGTGGCCGATGAAGCGCTTTCGGGCTGGCTCGCCCGAAAGCTGGGTCTTAAGGACGCCTACGTCAGCGCTGAACTCGGAGGTGGCCATTCGAATGTGACGCTGCTGGTGGAATCCGCCAGCGGCCGTCACGTCATCAGGCGGCCGCCGACCAATACCATCTCGCCGCTGGCTGCCCGAGGCGTGCGGCGGGAACACGATGTGTTGCGTGCGCTGGAGGGTCGCGCAGCGCTGCCGCGGGCGCTGGGTTTCTGCGAGGACCCGGCGGTCCTTGGGGCACCCTTCGCCGTGGTCGAGTTCGTTCCCGGCGTCTCCATTACCGATCGCCTGCCGGATGCTTATGCGCCTGGCGTGGTCACCATCGATCAGCTCGGCAGGGAATTGATCGATGCGCTGGCCGGCGTCCATGCCCTCGCCATTGCCGATCTGAAAGGGCTTGACTGGCCACGCCCCGATGATTTCCTGCGCCGGCAGGTGGAGCGTTGGCTGAAAATCCGTGCCGGTGACACGGTGCGACCACTGCCCCGCCTCGAGCAGGTCGGCGCGGCCCTGCTCGATCGTCTGCCCGCAGACAGTCCGGTGACCCTGGTCCATGGTGATTTTCATCTGGATAACACTCTCTTCAACTCGCAGCAGCCGCGCCTTGAGGCCATCATCGACTGGGAGCTCGCAACCTTCGGCGATCCCCGCCTGGATCTTGGGCTCATGCTGGCCTTCTGGGGTGAGCGACCCCTTGCGCAACCTGGCTTCCCCTTCGTCCAGGCGGTGACGCGTCGACCTGGCATCATCGGTGGGGAAGCGCTGGCGGCCCGGTGGGCTGCGGCCACCGGTTTCGCTGTCGATGATCGCGGTTACTTCTGTGCTTTTGCGCTGTGGCGACTCGCGGCCATGGTCGAGGGTGCCTACTGTCTGTTCTGTCGCGGCAAGGTCAAAGGCGATTACGCGCGCAACCTCGAGCGGGACGTCCCGGCTTTGCTCGAGGAGGCCGCCCTGCATCTCGAACTGGTCGAAGTGGACTGAGGGAGACCGCGATGGCCGCGATTGAAAGCACCATGATGCATGCGCCGCTCACCGTCGCGCGCCTGCGCGCTCATGGGGCACGTCATCATGGACATGCTCGAGTGGCGAGCTTCGATGGTGCCGGCATCGACAGCGTCACGTTCGGTGAAGTCGCGGAACGCTCCGAGCGCCTCGCTGCCGGTCTCTCGCGGCTCGGCGTGGAGCCGGGAGACCGGGTAGCGACCCTGTGCTGGAATCATCAGGCCCACATGGAGGCCTATCTGGCGGTCCCGAGCATGGGCGCGGTGCTGCATACGCTGAACCTGCGTCTGTTCTCGGAGCAGCTCGCCTTCGTGATCGAGCATGCGGAGGATCGCGTGCTGATCGTTGATGCCTCCCTGCTCGAATTGCTGGCGAATCAATGGCATCGCCTGCCAAGCGTGAGTACGGTGATCGTCGTGGGCAATGCTGCCGAGTGGCCTGATCTCGCTGGTCGTGATGTGCTGGCCTACGAGGAGGTGCTCACTCTCGGCGCGGACTTTGCTTGGCCTGAGCTCGATGAGAATGCGGCGGCAGCGATCTGCTACACCAGCGGCACCACTGGCGATCCCAAGGGCGTCGTGTACAGCCAGCGCACCGTCTTCATGCATTCCCTGGCCTCCATGGCCAGGGATACCTTTGGCATTGGGCAGGACGATCGCATCCTGCTGCTGCCGCCGATGTTTCACGCCAATGCCTGGGGGCTGCCCTACTCAGCCTGGCTCGCGGGTGCGGATCTGATCATGCCTGGCGAGCATCTGCAGCCTGACAAAGTGCGGCGACTGATCGAACTTCAGCAACCCACCTTTAGTGCCATGGTGCCTACGCTGATCAACGATCTGTTGAGGGCCCATCGAAGCGAGCCTTTGGACATGCACAGCTTCCGGCTCCTGGTCTCCGGTGGCTCGGCGGTGGCGCCGGCACTGATCCGGGCTGTACGCGAGACCTGGGACCTGCCGCTGCTGCAGGGCTGGGGCATGACGGAGACCAGTCCCCTGTGCGCGCTGTCGATACCGCCCCGGGATGCCGATCCGCAGGAGGAGATCAGCTGGCGGGCCACTGCGGGTCGGCCGGTGCCCGGTATCGAGGTGCGCCTGCGTGATGACGACGGCCAACCGGTGGCCGAGAACGGTCAGGATTTAGGTGAGCTTCAGCTGCGTGGCCATTGGGTAACGGGGGCGTATCACGGTGGTGTGGCGCCGGGGTCGTTCACGGCCGACGGTTGGCTGCGCACGGGGGATGTGGGCAGCATCGACGCGGCGGGTTACGTACGTATCAGCGATCGCAGCAAGGATGTCATCAAGTCCGGTGGCGAGTGGATTTCGTCCGTTGACCTCGAGAATCGTTTGCTTGAACAGCCTGCCGTGGCGGAAGTCGCCATCGTGGCGGTGCCGGATCCGCGCTGGGAAGAACGGCCGCTTGCGGTTATCGTGGCCGCCGAGACTGACGGCGTGGATTTTGCTTTACTCAGGCGTGCTTTGCTGGATCAAGTGGCGAAGTTCTGGATTCCGGAGTATTGGGCGCTGTTGCCATCCTTGCCCCGCACCAGTGTGGGTAAGATCGACAAGCGAACATTGCGCGAGCAGGTAGGGTCCGGCAGGCTCGAGATCATCGAGTGCAGGGACTGATGCTGTGGCGGGAGGCAAGGTGTAGATGGCGCGATCGAGGCTCGAGTTCGCCGCAGTCCCTGACGGCGGGAGAAAGTCTGGTGAAGTCGATAGTGGCGACAGCTCGGGCGGCAAACGTCGACGTCTGACTCAGGCGGAGCGGACTGCGCTCTCGGATACCCGAATGTTCAATGCGGCGATGATGCTGATCAGCGAGCATGGCGCCAACCGCACAACCTTGAAGGACATCTGCGAACAGGCTGGATACAGCCGTGGACTCGCCAACTACCGGTTCGGGTCCAAGGAAGTTTTCCTGCAGGAACTGCTGAGGCACTTCAATCGGGCCTGGGTGGATCAGCTCAGGAGTTACACTGACGGCCGCAGCGGTCTCGATGCCTTCATTCATGCCATCAACGCACTCGAGCACTTCCTTTGCGAGTACCACCGCTACATGCGCGGTGGCTACATCATCTGGTACGAGTCCATCGGCGGAGACAACGAGGTCCGGCGCCAACTGAAGCGCAATCACGAGGCCTATCGGCGCGACGTCAAGCTCTGGCTGAAGCAGGGCGTGGAAGAGGGTTCGGTGGTGGCCTCCGTGGATGCTGATAACTTCGCGACTTTCTATTGTTCCTTCGTGTTCGGCACGATTTACCAGTGGCTGGTGAATCCTGAAGCCATCGACCTGCCGAGCTTCTTCGAGTACGTCCGCGGCATGGTTCGGGATCAGCTGGCAGCTTAGCGGGCTCGCCGCGGCATGGGCCGGGATGATCGAACCCCTGTTCAGAGATTGGCTGACAGTCCACCATCCACCGGCACCACGGCGCCGGTCATGTAGCTCGACCCTGCAACCCAGAAGACGACCTCGGCGATCTCGGACTCGACGCCTTCACGGCGCATGGGAATGCGTTTGAGGATGCGCTCACTGGCGCGCTCGTCCACAGCCGCGGTCATGGCCGTGCGGACAAAGCCTGGGACCACCAGATTGACGCGGATGCCGTGGCGCGCCAGTTCTATGGCCAGGATTCGCGTGAGTCCGGCCAGGCCGGCCTTCGACGCGCCATAGGGGGAGTCTCCGGCGAATCCGCGAAAGCCCACGACGGCGCCCACGTTGACGATGGCCGATCCCGCGCTGAGGTTGGGCCGCAGGGCGCGGATCAGCCGGAACGGCGCGGAGAGGTTCACGTTCAGTACCGCATCCCAATCGTCGTCGGAAAGAGTTTCGAGCAGGCCGCCGCGATGCAGGCCGGCGTTGTTCACCAGCACGTCGACGCCGCCGAAGGTGGCGGTGACCTTCTCCAGTGCCTGCTGGATATCGACCGGGTCCGTGACGTCGACGGGCACGCCCAGGGCGTTTTCACCGAGTTCCCCGGCAAGGCTTTCGACGGCTGGGCTGCGAGCGAACAGGGCGACCCTGTCACCCGCAGCCAGGGCTCGCTTGGCGACCGCCAGACCGATGCCCCGGGATGCCCCGGTCACGATCCAGCGACGTCTTTTCTCAGCTTTCATGCTCTCAGCCTTCATGATTATTGGTTGCCCGGATCGCATGCCAGAGATGGGCCGGCCGGGTTGCTGGACTTGGTCTGGGTTAGGGGCCGTCGCGGCATGACGATCCTGGCATCAAGGGCTCTTCGCTGTGGTGATCACGGTGGTTGCGAAAGGGATCGTGACCCACTTGCTGGTGTCTAGCAAGTGTGTTTTTATCTCCTGCGATTCGGGCTGATTACAGGTCTCGAGCAGGTCGTGGGAGAGTTGAAATGACGGGGAGATCCGAGGGACGCCTTGCGGAGAAGGTTGTGCTCGTGTCCGGTGGTGCCAGCGGCATTGGCGCGGCGCATGTCCGGGTATTCGCGCGTGAGGGAGCCAAGGTGGTCGCCGGCGATCTCCAGGAGGCACTTGGCGAAAAGGTTTGTGAAGAGGTGCGCGCCGCTGGCGGTGAGGCCAGCTTCGTGCGTCTCGATGTCACGGACGCCGGGAGTTGGCAGCATGCGGTGGCCGAGACGGTCGCGCGCTATGGCCGACTCACGACACTCATCAACAACGCTGGCATTTTCCACGCCGGCGGCGTCGAGACCGAGACCGAAGAGGGCTGGGCGAAGATGATCGCCGTCAATCAGACTGGCGTGTTCCTGGGTATGCGCATGGCTATGCCGGAATTGAAGAAGTCGGGCAACGCGGCCATCGTCAATATTTCCTCGCTCTACGGGATCATCGGCAGTCCGGGCAACATCAGCTACCACGCCACCAAGGGCGCGGTGCGCATCATGAGCAAATCAGCCGCGCTCGAGTACGTGCGCGATGGCGTGCGGGTGAACTCGGTTCATCCCGGGCAGATCAAGACGCCCATCCTGGCCAACCTTACGCCTGAGCAGGATGCGGCCATCAAGCAGGCCATTCCCATGGGCCGAATGGGGGAACCCGAGGATATCGCTCACGGTTCCCTCTACCTCTGCTCAGACGAGGCGAATTACGTGACGGGCATCGAGCTTTCCATCGATGCCGGCTGGAGTGCTGGCTGATGGGCTGGGATTTTTCGACGGACCCTGAGTTTCAGGACACCCTGGATTGGATCGACGCCTTCGTCGAGCGCGAGGTCGAAGCGCTGGATCTGGTTTATCGGTGCGCAGGTGACCCCTGGGATCCGGCGTCGCCGGCACGGGTCGCCATGCGTCCCCTGCAGGCGCAGGTCAAAGACCGCGGTCTGTGGGCCTGTCATCTGGGTCCGGAACTCGGCGGTCAGGGTTTCGGTCAACTCAAGCTGGCGCTGATGAATGAAGTCCTCGGGCGTTCCCGCTTCGCCCCGAGTGTGTTCGGTTGCCAGGCCCCGGACACGGGCAACGCCGAAATTCTCGCCCGCTATGGCACGGAGGCGCAGAAGGCGCGTTACCTGCAACCGCTGCTCGACGGTGAGATCGCGTCCTGTTTCTCGATGACCGAACCCCAGGCCGGAGCCGACCCCGGGGAATTCACCTGTCGCGCGACGCGCACCGAGGACGGCTGGCGTATCGATGGGGAGAAATGGTTTGCCTCCCACGCGAGCTTCTCAGAATTCATCATCGTCATGGCGGTAACCAATCCCGATGTGGTCATCCATCAGGGCGCTTCGATGTTCCTGGTGGAGCGGAATACCCCGGGGCTCGAGGTGCTGCGCGACGTCACGGTGGGGCCAGCCCCTGCCCTTGACGGCGGTGTGCACGGCTATCTGCGCTTCACGGATTGCCGGGTGCCGCCGTCGAGTCTGCTGGGCGACGAGGGCCGGGGCTTCGACGTAGCTCAGTCGCGCCTCGGTGGCGGACGCATTCATCACGCCATGCGGACCGTGGCCGTGCTGCAGAAGTGCCTGGACATGATGTGCGAACGCGCCCAGTCGCGACGCACCCGCGGTCAGCTCCTGGGTGATCTGCAGCTCACTCAGCAGAAAATCGCTGATGCCTATACGCGCATCACCCAGTTTCGCCTGCATCTGCTCTACGCGGCCTGGCTGCTCGACCGAGACGGCAGCTATACGCGGCCGGTGCGCCGGGAAATCTCGGCCATCAAGGCGGCCATGCCGGAAGTGCTCAAGGACGTGGTCTATCCGGCGCTGCATCTGCACGGCTCTCTGGGCATGTCGAATGAAACGCCGCTGATGAACTTCTGGCAGATGGTTCCGGAAATGGGCATCGTCGATGGTCCCACGGAGGTGCATCAGGTGGCCGTGGCGAAGTCGATTCTGCGCGAGCGCAGCGGCACCAAAGGCACCTTTCCGAGCTATCACGTGCCCGCTCGAACCGAGGCGGCCAAACTGAAACTCGGTGTGACCGGCTGATGCCGGTAATGGGAGGGGAAGGGGATGAATACCACCGATATCCAGGCGCTGCTCGCGCGCATCGATGAACTCGAATCGCGCAATGCGCTGCGTGATCTGGTCTCGGATTACTGCCATGGCTTCGACAAGCGTGATTGGGACCGCTTCCGCGCCATCTGGTGGGAGGACTGTGTCTGGGATATTGGTCCGCCTTTCGGCGTGTTCGAGGGGCACGAAGGGATCCGCAACGCGGTATACGAAGTGCTTTATCCGTTCTGGCGCGAAACCCACCACCTCACGACGAATCTGCGGCTGAGCTTTGAGACGCCGGATATCGCTCATGGTACCTGTGACGTCGACTGCATGGGTGCTGATGTCGAGGACAATTTTCTCGTGGTGGGCGCTACTTACAACGACCGCTTCGAGCGTCGCGATGGCGTCTGGCGCATCGCCAAGCGGCAGGTACAGATGCACTACTTCAATCCGTTGCCGGGTGCCCGTATGCAGGGTCCGCAGGGTTAAACTCAGCCCACTCGTGGCACTGCGGACAACGCAGGGCAAAGTAGACAAATCAGGGGAGAGGACGCATGCCGAGACTGGCTGTCGAGAACGACCGGCAATTGCACTACGAGTTCCACGATGGCGCGAAGCGGCCGGTGGTGCTCATCCATGGCTGGGGAGCCAACACCCGGGTATGGGACACCGTGACGGCAGTACTGACGGATGCCGGACACGCCGTGCTCTGCTATGACCAGCGCGCTTGCGGGCAGTCCGACAAGGATTTCCTTGCCAACGACGTTGCGCTGGGAATCCAGGATGCGGTGAAGCTCATCGACCACGCGGGTCTCGACGGAGTCGTCCTCAATGGCTGGTCCTTAGGCGGTGCCGTCGCCGTTGGTTCAGCCCACAGTCTCGGTTCCCGCTGCGCCGGCGTTGTTCTGACCGGTGGTGCCACGCCACGCTACGTGCAGGCCGAGGATTTCCCACATGGCGGTGAAGCCCAGGCCGTGGCCCAGACCGTGGCCGCCCTGCGTGCTGACCGGCCGGCATTCCTTTGGCAGCTCGCGACGGCCGTCTGCGCCAAGGAGCCGGCTGAAGGCATCAACGATTGGCTGCGGACGATCTTCTGGCAGACCAGCCCCGTGGCCGATAGGGCGCTGGCCAGTCTTGCTCAGCTCGATCAGCGCCGGGAACTCGCTGAGCTTCAGATGCCGGTGCTGTCCATGATCGGCAGCGAGGATGCCTTTGTGGATCCAGCCATTGGGCGTCTGGCTGCAGAGATGGCGCCCCATGGCCGACTCAGCGAGTACCAGGGCGTCGGCCACGCGCCGTTCCTTGAGGCCCCCGAGCGCTATCGCAGTGAACTGCTCGAATTCGTGGCCAGTCTGGGCTGAGGGAGGTCTGATCATGAGTGGCGTTCGCTTCGGACTCTGGTACGACTTCCGCAATCCGGGGCCTGCTGCTCCGGCCTTCGAGGACCTCTATGAGGACGTGCTCGATCAAATCGTCGCCGGGGAACAGATGGGTTTCGGCTCGGTCTGGCTGACCGAGCACCACTTCGTGGATGACGGCTATACCCCCTCGCCACTGATTCTTGCGGCTGCCATTGGCGCGCGGACGCAGACCATGAGGCTGGGTACCAACCTGATCATCCTGCCGCTGCACGACCCGGTTCGCATTGCCGAGGACGCTGCGACGCTGGCCATCCTCACCCGCGGCCGTTTCGACCTCGGGGTGGCCATTGGCTATCGCGCGACGGAATTCGAAGCTTTTGGCCGCAGCCTGAAGCATCGCCCCAGCCTCATGGAAGAGTCGGTGGAGATCATCCGTCGCGCCTGGCGCGGCGAGGCGCTGAACTTCGAGGGCAAGCGGTTCCGCTACGGTGACGTGCAGGTCAGTCCGCAGCCGGCCACTGCGCCGAGGCTGTTCATCGGCGGCATGGCGGAGCCTGCCATCGAGCGTGTTGTGCGCATCGGCGACGGCCTGCTGTCCACCGGCGGCATCGGTCACGATGTCTATGTCGAGGCGCTGCGCAGGCAGGGCCGGGACCCATCTGAGGGCCGCATCGCAGCCGGTAACTGGGCCATCATTGCCGAGGACCCGGTGGCCGAGGCGGAGCGGCTCGGTCCCTGCATCCTGCATCAGACCAATCAGTACATCCGCTGGGGTGCCTTCGGGCCGCCTGAATCGACGCCCGAGTTCAAGGATGCCCCGACGGCCATCGAGAATGGCCTCTACCAGCTTTGGACGGCAGATGAGGCGGTCCGCCATCTTTCCGAGATGCTGGAGCAGTACCCGCAGATCGAAGACGTGCATTTCTGGGCGCAGTTCCCTGGCGAGTCGGTGGAATCCGGCACCCGGCGCATGGAGTACATCGCCGAGAAGGTGCTGCCGCGATTGCAGT
>SLTB01000252.1 GCA_007130155.1 Pseudomonadales bacterium | reverse complement strand
CGACGAACAGCACGTCGCGCTCGAGGCCAAACGTCACGTCCCGGTCCAGGGCGTCGATGAATACCGTGACCGGTTCGCTGAAGCGGCCCCAGACCAGCCCTGCAACACCCGCTACGTCCTCATCGAACAGGACCTCACCGCTGTCGCCGAACAGGAACAGATCAGCGCCATCCAGCAGGGCCTGCCGGTCGGCGCCGGCGATGCCCGAAACGAAGCCCTCCGAGGAACTGTCGAGGGCGAGGGTCGGCGAATTGACCGTGGCGATGCCGCCGAAAAGGCCGCCAGCGCCCGGCACCACGTTGCCGTCCTCGTCCACGGTGGCTCCCTGCGCGCCCAGCGCAATGGCGATGCGGTCATCGGCCAGCAGCGCCTCCACCTGCTCGGGCGTCAAAACCGGATCAGGCAAGACCGGTTCGGGATCCTCTTCGATGAGCTCACCGGGAATATCACCACTGCCCACCTCTGCGAGAGACACGATACCGGTGGTGTCCGGGTCATCAATGAGCTCGAGCAGGCGTTCCCGAGACAGCGTGCGATAGCCCGCCGTGGTCTCGGCCGCGCCCTGGCCGGTGACTAAGCTCGCCTGTGCCGGGAGCCCGGCGTCGAAGGGTGGGGCGTCGGAGCGCGCCGTGAGCTCAGGTGAATCGATCAGTGCTTCGGGAAGCTCAAGCAGGTACTCGATGCTGCCGTCCGGCCTCACCCGCAGATAGTTGAAGGGTTCGCCCTGCCCAACGCTGCCGGTCTCTCCACTGATGGTTTCCACCTCGACGGCGCCTTGACTCGCGCCTACCAACAGCGAGCCGTCGTCCTCCAGATACAGGTCGAACACGGTGCCGCGGATACCCATGGTGGCGACGGGCGTTTGCACCCGGTAGGCCTGCCGGTTGTCGCGGGCAATGCTTCCGGTCTGCGCCCGGAAACCGCCGCGGCTCAGGGTCATCTGTTTGCGGTTGGCGGCCGGTGCCGCGGCCTGCTCGTATTCGTCGAGCGCCACCTCCGAGTCCGGCCGCAACGAAACCATGCCGCGGTCGGTGAAGCGGACCTGGGCACGGCCGGTGGGTCCGGAGCGGAGCGTGTCGCCCTCGAAAACCGGGTCGCCCCGGCCGAGGGTGCGCACCTCGCCATCCTGGGCCACGGCTTCGACGGTTCCGATAACCACGGTGACGCGCCCTGCGGGCTGCTGCTGGGCTGCGGCTTGCAGGGCCAGCGATGTGAGGAGTAGCAGAGCGATGCATGGCAGGCGGAGGCGGTACGGTGCGCACCGCGACGACGACAGATTCATGAGCGACTAACCCCCGAGTGCAGAAGACACCCGAGCAAGACATCGTTACGCGTCGTACGCTCGACATCCATGCCCCGGCCGGTAAAAGTTACCCAAGTGTGGCCGGAATTGCGAATCCCAAAAGGCGCAGCGAAGTTGCAACGCCCGGTTTCGTGAAGCAGGTCCTATGAGCGTGCAGGCTCCGGGACCCCGGAATATGCTTGTCGCGGCTCGTCCAGTGATCCTGGGAGCCTCCTTGGTTCAGGATCTCTAAGAAACTCGTTGAGAAGGCCGAGTTGCCATGCGAGTTGACATGCCCGATAGCGTCCAAGGCCTTCTTCAACGCGGAGTATTCACTCTGCCTGGGGTGCAGCGTTCGTCCGAATCTCGTGGGCAATCAGAGCAAGTGGCTTGAACTGGCCGCGCTGCGCTTCCACCTGCGCCCTGGGCCGGGCATCACTGGTGCTTGTGTGGGAAACGCTTGGCTGTCGTTTGGATGGGATCTTTGTTGGGTCGTCGAGATGTTTGATTTCAAGTCATCGTTTGACAAAGGTTAGTGGCGGAAGGCCGGGGAGTCGAACCCCGCAGGCACGCGTGGCGCGCCTCACCGGGTTTGAAGTCCGGGCACCCCACCGGGAGTGTTGCGCTTCCGCAGAGGAGTCTACCGGTGAGGGGCCCCAGCGGCCAGTTCACTCCCTGGCTGGGTCAGACTTGGCCGCGCCGAAGATTTCTTCGCTGCGGCCAACAACACGGCGCTGATCACCCTGACGACGGGTAAGCCCCATGCGGTCGAAGTATTCGAGCAGGTCGATGGTGAGATTGCGGCCGATGCCGGCAGCGTCGCGGAAAGTGCGGGCGTCGAAGCCGCCAGCATCGCTGTTCCGGCCCAAGCTTTCCGCGAGGTCGGCGAGTTCGATCACCGCTGCCGGCAGCAGGAAGCGGTTGTTGGCGACGCGGATCAGCCCACCGCTGAAAGTAATGCGGGTAAGCAGGCTTTCGAGCTCTCCGGGATCCATATCCAGCGTTCGTGCCAGATCGTGTACCACGGGGGGTTGACGCTGCTGTTGCTGAAGATGGGGAGTAATCAGCTGCCAGCGTTCGGCGTCCTTGGGGTCGAGGCGTGGCTGATGAGCGGGCAGGTGGAAGCGGGTGGCGCTGCGGGCAATGCTGCCGTCTCGAATGGCGTCACGCAAAGCCGTTTTTAGTACCTGGGCCGCTGGCTTGGGATCGAGGGCCGCCAGCACCTCATCCACCCCCATGCCGGCGAGTTGAGGGTGGCCGGCGTGAAACTGGGACAACCGTGTGCGGATCTGTTCCTTCAAGGTCGCCCAGGCCTTGCCATCCCGCAAGCGCAATCCGGATTGGCGATCGATCAAAGCGCCAGGGATCGCGGCGGCGAGCATGGCGGGATCGCAGTTCAGCTTCCAAGCCAAGGCCTCGGCGTCGAGCTCCAGCGGAGTGCAGGCGAGGGCTGCGCCGGCAATGGCGGCTGGGCCCGACAGTTCCATGGCATCGAGCTGGCGTAGGCGCTCAGGGCGACTTCGACCTCTTGCTGGTGGGGCCGGATCGAGCACAGTTCCCCCGGCCAGAGTGAACTGACCGCTGCTGTCGCGAAGGATGAAGCGGTCGCCGTGGAGGACACCGACGGGGTCGCGGACGGCGATGTGAACTCTGGGTGATCGAGAGCCGCCATCGAGCAGTGTGATACGGCCCATGGTGTGGCTGGCGCCATGGTGCAGATGTACCTCGAGGCCGGATTTCAGGGTGACATCCGGCAGGGGGCGCAGGCGGGCATCGAATCGGACCTGAGGCCGGGCCAGCGCAGCGGCGACCAGCCAGTCACCGCGTCGGATCTTCTGTTGGTGGATGCCGGTGATGTTCAGCGCCAGTCTTTCTCCGGCATGGCCGACGTCGCGAGCCTCGTTCAAGGCGCGAATGCCGCGAACGCGGACAGGGTTGCCGTGGGGCAGCACGACGAGCTGGGCGTCGATTTCAATGCTGCCGGCGTGGGCGCTGCCGGTGGCGATCAGGCCGGCTCCTGTGACGGTGAACACCCGATCCACTGCCATTCTGAAACCCTGGCCGAATCGCTGGGAAGTGGTCGCAGAAACTTCATCGAGGGCGGCTCTAAGAGCCTCCAGGCCGCTGCCGGTGACGGCGCTCACGGGTACGATCGGGGCGTTTTCGAGTCCTGTTCCTGCCAGCAGCTGTCGTGTGGCGGCGATGGCCTGCTGCCGGTCGTCAGGCCGCGCCAGATCGATTCGCGAAAGCGCCACGACCCCACGCTGGATGCCGAGCAGATCGAGAATCTGCAGGTGTTCGACGGTCTGGGGCATGGGGCCTTCGTCGGCGGCCACCACCAGCATGGCGATGTCGATGGCGGCGACGCCGGCCAGCATGTTGCCGATAAAGCGCTGATGTCCCGGCACATCGATGAAGCCCCAGCGACGGTTCTGCCATTCCGTGTAGGCAAAGCCCAGGTCGATGGTCAGGCCGCGGCTGCGTTCCTCTTCGAGGCGGTCGGTATCGACACCGGTCAGAGCCTTGACCAGCGTGGTCTTGCCATGATCCACATGGCCGGCGGTGGCGACAATCATGCCGCGCCCAGGCTCTGCAAGTCGGCAAGCAAGGCCGTTTCGTCGTCGAGACAGCGCAGATCGAGCAGGAGCCGATTCTGCGCAATCCGCCCGATGACGGGTTTCGGTAGCCGTCGCAGCCGTCGCTGGAGGTCTTCCACCTCGGCGCCGCGGCCTCGCTCCCGGCGCGAACTGATGGCGAGTCCCGCGCTGTCGAGGTTGGCGACCGGCAGGGCGCCGCTGCCGATCTGGCTGGCCAGGGCGACGCTCGTCACCTCCCAGTTCTTGCCGAGCAGGTCCGAGATCGGCCCTGCCAGACGTTCGGCCTGAGCACGGATGTCCTGGGCCGGCCGTGAGATCAACCGGAGGACTGGCAGTTCCTGGAGCAGGCGGGCGTCATCCCCGTAGAGTCGCAGTACGGCGCCCAGGGCAGCCAGGGTGAGCTTGTCCACCCTGAGCGCGCGCTTCAGGGGGTTGCGCCGCACTGCATCGATGGCTGTGCGCCTGCCGACGATGATCCCGGCTTGGGGGCCGCCGAGAAGCTTGTCCCCGGAGAACGTCACCAGGTCGGCCCCGGCCGCGAGGGCATCCGAGGGCATGGGCTCGCGGGCAAGGCCGAATCTGGACAGATCCACAAGACTCCCGCTGCCGAGATCCCAGGCCAGGGGCAGGCCGTGGGCATGGGCGATCTCCGCCAACGTCGGGATCGTGACTTCTTGGTGGAAGCCGGCAATGGCGTAGTTGCTTGGGTGGACCTTGAACAGCATGCCTGTGTGGTCGGTAATGGCCTCCTCGAAGTCCGCCCGATGGGTGCGGTTGGTGGTGCCGACCTCCACCAGGATGCTGCCGGCCCGACGCATGATGTCGGGCATGCGGAAGGAACCACCGATCTCCACCAGCTCACCACGGGATACTGGGACCTGCTTGCCCTGTGCGAATGTGTTCAGAACGAGCAGGACCGCGGCGGCGTTATTGTTGACCACCGTGGCCGCCTCAGCGCCCGTGAGGTCGCAGATCAGGCGCTCGACGTGGTGGTCCCGCTCGCCCCGCATTCCGCTGTCGAGGTCGAGCTCGACATCGCTGCTGCCGGCGGCTGCAGCCATGGCAGCAATGGCGGAGATCGGCAGTGGTGCGCGACCGAGGTTGGTGTGGATCACCGTGCCGGTCAGATTCCAGACCGGCCGTGGCCCGCGTCCGGGTGTGCTTTGAAGGCGCTGCGTCAGCGCCGCGATGATTTCGCCGGGACCCGGCGCCTCGCTGCCGGGATCGATTTGTCTGCGCAGGGATGCCAGCAGTTGGCGGGCTTCGTCCAGGACCGTACGGCGCCCCCACTGTTCCACAATATGGGCCAGTTCCGGATCGTCCATGAGGCGATCGAGAGACGGCAATCGAGCGCGTGGATCGGTGCCGGGTGATGCAGTCATGCTATGAATTCCTGATGTTGGACCACGGAGGTTATAGCGCCAGGGCGCAAGAGCGCCAATCGAATGCCGCGACGGCTGCGCTCCAGCGTGGCTGCAAGGGCGTCGTCCCTGGTAGTGCTGGCGGCTCCGGAGACCCCCGGCTATCCTTGGGCGCTGAGTCCTTGCTGAGCGTGGCCGTGAATGCCTGCTTTGCTCAGGGTAAGACGGTCGCGGCTTTGCAGCGAGGGCATACCGATGCCCATCGACTGAGGTTTGCGCCGGTTCTTGAACAGCGCTTCCGGACTTGTCCTGGCGGCCCTGAATCGATGGCACGACCTGGGGTTGAATCGCAGTGGCGTAGGGGGCTGGCAGAATCTCCTGGTGCTTGCCAAGGTGCCGCCATCGGGGCTGTTCGGTTTGGGAGCGTGGGACGCATGAGACGGACGGCGGCTCACTGAATCCGCCCGTTGACCTGTATCATGGCGCAGCGTCTGCATGCTGTGGCCCAATGCCGAGTGTCTGATTCGTTTAATCCGTCTGTGTAGGGGAGTGCCTCCATGAGCTACAAGAATGTTCTGATCGCTGTCGACTTGACCGAGGAGAGTGATCAGGTTCTGGCCAAGGCCAAGCATGTGGCCGAAACCGATGGCGCCAAATTGTCGCTGGTGCATGTGGTGAAGCCCATCGAGCATGTCTACGGCGGCTTCGGAGCCGTGGGTCTGGCCGGGGATTTCTCTGCCCAGATGGCCACGCTGGAGCAGCAGGCCGTCAGCCATGCTCAGGAACAGCTTGCGAAAATGGGGGATTCCATTGGCGTTGCCCGCGATCGGCGGTTCGTTGCCGTGGGTTCGGCTTCACGCGAAATCCACCGCATTGCCAAGGAAGACGGTATGGACCTTATCGTGATCGGCAGCCATGGCCGCCATGGTCTCGGCCTGTTGCTGGGTTCCACCGCCAACGGCGTACTGCACGGAGCGTCCTGCGACGTGCTCGCCGTTCGCGTGGCCCTGAAGGACTGACCCCCCGCCAGAGCCCGTTGCGCGCGGTCAGCCGGGCGCAGCGCGCTGGCTTATCTCCTTTGGGGTGGTTGCTCTGTTGAGCGCCATCCTTAAGGTTGCCTCCTCTTCGCACCCCCAGCTTTGCGCGACCGGATGGCCTCCGGCGTATGGGGTTGATCTCGATGCGTCCTGCCAAATCTGAGGTCTCTGCCTGCGCTGCAGCTCCCAGCGATCGCTGCGCCACGTCGCGCCTGGAGGCTGTGAGGCCTGTGCTCCCTCCACAAGGGTTGATGGCTGCCCCAACTCCAAGCGTGGCAAGGCCACGCATCTGGAATAAGCGGTTCTGATCTGATTCCGAAACGATATTAGCGATTAAACCGATTAAAACGATATATTCCTGCCCGTGGAAGCGGTCTGTTTACGGGGAAACCGCTGCATCTATCGGATTGGGGCGCTTCGGCAGCGCATACCACGGAGGCGCCAGGACCATGAGTAAGGACTATCTGACCCCGAATGAAGTCGCACGGATGTTGATGGTCTCGCCCATCACCGTACGTCAATGGGCCAGCAAGGGCCTTTTGGATGCCACTACGACCGCAGGCGGACACCGTCGCTTTACCCGTGAAGCGGTTCAGCAGTTCGCCCAGGAGCGGGGCATTCGTCTGCCCCGCAAGGCTGACGGCATGGTGCGCCGGCTGTTGGTGGTGGACGACGACCGTCAACTCAACCGCTTCCTGGTCGAGCTTCTGCATGCCTGGAGCCGCCGCATGGCTCAGGACATCGAGGTGGATTCGGCCTATGACGGCTTCGAAGCGGGGACCAAGGTGCATACCTTCGATCCCGACGCGGTGCTGTTGGATCTCATGATGCCCGGCGTGGATGGCTTCGAGGTCTGCCGTCAACTCAAGTCCGACGCTCGCACGAGCCACATCAGGGTCGTTGCCATGACTGGCTATTACTCCCCCGATCGGGTCCAGAAGATCCTGGCGGCAGGCGCAGATCGCTTCATTCGCAAGCCGTTCTCCAACGACGAAGTTATCGACGCCTGCGGGCTGGCTGTAAGCAGCCGTCCCGAGTCGTCCGCTCAGAAAGCAGCCAGAGAGGTGTGCCATGGATGATCTTGGTCAGATGGACGGCTGGTCGGATGCCTATGTCGTTCCAGGTGCGGCGAGTGTGGAGGGGGCTGAAACGGGCGCCCGGAAGCTGGGTTCGGCGTCACGGGCGCCTCTTGCGCGCCGCCGTCGGGCGTTGGCGCGCAGCGAGCAGCCGCGGACTGATGAGGATAGTCAGAGCGGCCCTGATGCCATCGATCTCTATCTGCGCGAGATCAGCGTGGCGGGTTTGCTTGATGCCGACAGCGAACGGGAGCTCGCTCGGCGTGTCCAGAAGGGCGACGCCGCAGCAAGGGCGCGCATGATCGAGTGCAATTTGCGCCTGGTGGTCATGCTGGCGAAACGCTATCTCAATCGCGGACTGCCGCTGGCAGATCTCATCGAGGAGGGCAATCTGGGCCTGATTCGTGCCGTCGAGAAATTCGATCCTGAGCGCGGCTTTCGCTTCTCGACCTACGGTGCCTGGTGGATTCGCCAATCTATCGAGCGCGGCCTCATGAATCAGAGCCGGCTGATTCGTCTGCCTGTGCATGTGGCCAAGGCGGTGCAGGGTTGTCTGCGTGCCGCTCGCGAAGCCGAGGCTGAAGCAGAGAACGCTACGGCTGCCGGCATGGGTGTGTCCGGCTCGCCCTCAGAGCAGATAGCCGGGCGCATGGATCGAGACGTCGGTGAAGTACGCGACCTGCTCGCACTGCACCACCAGACCCGTGGTGCCGACTCTGCCTTTGATGCAGGCGGCGAAGGCCTTACGGTGGAGAACATTGCCGACCCCGAGGACCCGGATCCGGCAGCAGCGCTCATGCGCGAGGAGTTCAGCAGCCAGCTCGATGGCTGGCTCGACGCTCTGGCGCCAAGGCCGCGCGAGGTCCTTTGTCGCCGATTCGGCCTGCGGGGTCATGAACCCCAGACTCTTGAAGAGGTGGGCCGCGAAATCAGTCTGGCGCGGGAAAGAGTGCGTCAGATTCAGATTCAGGCCATGGCGGAGTTGCGCAAGCTGATGACCGTAGCAGGCCTCGAGCGCCACGAATTGGCCGTCTGACTAGTCCTCGTTTCGTGTTGTTGCTCGTGTTGTTGCTCGTGTTGTTGCTCGTGAGGGCGGCTGCTGGGGCGCCGCCGCCCTCGTTCTCGAGGGCCCTTCCCCTGGGTCAGCGCCGATCCAGGGTCTTGTTCCATTCCTCGATGCGCGCTTCCTGGCCGCTGACCGCCGCGTCGGCGTCGCCTGTCAGGGTTGCCTTTTCGATGCGATCACCTTGGGCAATGGCATCCACCACGGCTTGATCCTCGGCCGCGAGCACTTCGCCGAAAATGGTGTGGGCCCCGTCCAGCCAGGGGGTGGGGGCATGGGTGATGAAGAACTGACTGCCGTTGGTGCCGGGTCCGGCGTTGGCCATGGACAGGCGCCCAGGCGCGTCATGACGCAGCGCTTTGGTGCATTCGTCCTCGAAACGGTAGCCTGGATCCCCGGTGCCGGTGCCCTTGGGGCAGCCACCCTGGATCATGAAATCGGGGATGACCCGGTGGAAGCTGAGGCCGTCGTAGAAGCCCCGCTTGACCAGATTGGCGAAGTTCGCGACGGTCACCGGCGCGTGCTCAGGGAACAGCCGCAGGCGGATGGTTCCGCGATTGGTCTGGAACTCCACTCCTACAGTTGCGGTCATGCGGTTCTCCTCATCGAACAATTTAGGAATGCAGACCAATCGGCAGCCGCCCAGGGATGGTTCGGCCCGGGCATGGCTTGAAAAGTTGCGCCGTCTGGTCAGGCACTAAGTTTAGGCTGTTGGAACATTGAACGCGATCCCGCCCCGGCGGCGTTGCAATAGCACAGGTCGGGCCGGCGGGTCCTTTCGGACACCGCCGGCATATCGGTCAGCGCTTTTCCACGGGGACGAAATCCCGGCTCGTCTGGCCTG
>SLTB01000107.1 GCA_007130155.1 Pseudomonadales bacterium | reverse complement strand
GGTGCATGAACGCCAAGCGCTCGAGCAGATGCACATCCTGCTCGTTCTTCACCAGCGCGCCGTAGAGCGGCGGGATAGCCTTGGATGGGTCGCGCTCAGTGAGGATTTCTTCAGGAATGTCATCCGCCATCAACAGCTTGAGCCAATCGATGAGCTCAGATGTGGATGGCTTCTTCTTCAGGCCCGGCACTTTGCGGACGTCGAAGAAGATGTCCATGGCTTCCTTCACCAGTTCCTGCTTGATACCCGGATAATGAACTTCGACGATCTGCTGCATCGTCTCCCGGTCGGGGAAGTTGATGTAGTGGAAGAAGCAGCGACGCAGGAAGGCATCAGGAAGCTCCTTCTCGTTGTTGGAGGTGATCACCACCAAGGGCCGGTTCTCGGCCTTGATGGTCTCGCCCGTCTCGTAGACGAAAAACTCCATGCGGTCGAGTTCCTGCAGCAGATCGTTGGGGAACTCGATGTCGGCCTTGTCGATCTCATCGATCAGGAGCACGCAACGCTCAGGGGCGGTGAAGGCCTCCCACAGCTTGCCCTTCTTGATGTAGTTGCTGATATCGTTCACCCGCTCGTCGCCGAGCTGGGAGTCACGTAGCCGCGAGACCGCGTCGTACTCGTAGAGGCCCTGCTGAGCCTTGGTGGTGGATTTGATGTGCCAGGTGATCAAAGGCATCGTCTGAGATGCAGCCACCTCTTCGGCAAGCAGCGTCTTGCCCGTCCCGGGCTCACCCTTGATCAGCAGCGGGCGCTCTAGTGTCATCGCGGCATCGACGGCAAGCGCAAGCTCATCCGTGACGATATAGGTATCGGTGCTGTCAAATCTCATGCGGAACGACCACTCCTTGCAGGTTCTGTGAAGCGAAGCCGGCAAGGCCGGGCCGCGGCGAAGCCCGCTAGAGTAATCAGCGCTCACTGGGACTTCAAGGTCATCGGACAGACCACAAACGAATTCGGGACATCCAGAAACTTTCCTGGATGTCCCGAAATTCCAGGACATCCAGAAATTTTCGTGGATGTCCAGAATTTTCTCTTCTGCGTTCAACTGGCGGAGCGACGCCCCCGCACCATCCTTACGGCCGCGACCGCGATCACCGCGACGATGGCCAATGCCCAGCTCGCCGTGAGCATCATCATGGCGCCCACCGGATCACCTTCGGTCTGCAGGAAGGCCTCGAACACGAACACGATCCAGGCCGGCGCGTAAGCCCCTTCAAAGCTCCCGGCCACCGATGGTACCAACAGCGTGCCGGCCGCCAGGAATCGCAGCAAGTCGCGCAGCCACAGCGGCTTGATCCAGCGGGTCAGCCAGAAGCCACCCGCCAGCACGAGCAGCATAGCCCCGCCCCACACCAGCCAGGGCACGAGATAGTCCATATCAGAAACTCACCCAGCGAATGACGTGCTCGTCGAGACCGTCGGGATGGACCTGGGTTTCCGGCAGCGCACGCCCACGGACGGAGATTCCGGCCCTGTGCACACTGTCCGGATCACCGCTCACCAGGGGATGCCAATCCGGCAGATCCCTGCCCTCGGCGAGGATGCGATAGGCACAGGTCGTGGGCAACCAGCGAAAGGAGGCCGCCTGCTCCGGACCGAGATGCACGCAGTCCGCAACCAGTTCGTGACGTTCGGGATAGCGGGTGCAGCGGCACTGGTCAAGATCGAGCAGATGACAGGCCACACCCGTGTAGGCTATTTCACCGCTGTCCTCATCCTCGAGCTTGATCAGGCAGCAGCGGGCGCAGCCATCGCACAGCGATTCCCACTGGGCCGGACTCATCTCACCCAGGCTCAAGCGCCGCCAGAACGGATCGTTATTCATCACGCCCCTTCCCGGTTCGCCAGGATGCGGACCAAGCCTGGTCGCCTACAGGAATGGATTCTTTCGGCTTAACCGCTACGGGCGGCATTTGCAGATAGAAGCCCTTCTCGGCGATGGCAACAAGCACGGCACCCGCATCAGCCTGGGCAAGTCGCCGCTCGCGGCTGAGGTTCAATTTGAGCGAGGGCTCCGGCGGGCCGAAGTGCAGCAGCAGAGGTTCGGGAACACGCGCGAGACCCTCGGCCAGATCCACGAAAAGGTAGTGACCCTCACGCCGCGTGCTCCGAAAAACCTGCACCAATCGGCCCTTGGTCATCCTTGTACCTCGTTCAGCAGCGCTTCAATGTCGGGGCCGAGAATCTTCCACCGCCAGCCCTTCAGCGTATCCGGGCATTCATCCATGGCCACGTCGGGCGCGAACAGCGGCTCCAGGAGGCGCTTGCGCGCCAGCAGTTCCTCGGCCAGGCCCAGTTCTCTTGCATGCCGCTGGGCGCGCTGGCGAAACTTCTTCAAACGCTCACCGTCAGCGCGACTCAGGGGCGGGGGAAGCGGGCCGGGAAGCTCAGAAGCGCTCAGCTCCCGGGCCTGATCGACCATGTCCTGCAGTTCGCCGCCCCAGCGCCGGATGATGCCAGGCGGAATGCCCTGCCCGTCCAGGCCTTCAAGGCTGCTCGGCAAGGCGGTTGCAATCAGCACCAGATGCTCATCCTTGACCAGCCACCCTTTTGGACGATCGAGCTCCCGGGCGAGCCGTTCTCGCCACGCGGCCAGGGCCATCAAGGCCGCAAGCCCGCGGGGATCGAGTGCGCCGGCACGCTTGACGTTGCGCCAAGCCTGCTCTGGTCCGGGTCGATCGATCACTTCGCTCACCTGCCGTTCGCACTCCTCCGTCAGCCAGGCGAGGCGCCCGCACTGCTCAAGCTGCTCGACCTGTCGGTCCGCCAGCGGCAGCAGCAAAGCCACATCCAGGGCTGCATAGCGCATCTGGGCTGCAGACAAAGGCCGCTGCAGCCAGTTGGATCGGGTCTCGTCCTTGTCCAGCTCAACGTCGAAGGCATCGGCCACCAGATCCCGATACCCGATCCCGTAGCGACTGCCACAGAACGCCGCAGCAATCTGGGTATCGAACAGGTTCTGAGGCCGGGCACCGCACCAGCTCGCCAGCACCTCCACGTCCTCGCTGCAGGAATGCAGGACCTTGCGGACCGCCGAGTCCTCGAGCAACGCCCGCAGCGGCACTGGATCGCCAATGGTCAGAGGATCCACCAGCACAATCTGATCAGCGATGCAGAACTGCACCAGTGCCAGCTTGGGAAAGAAGGTGTCAGTGCGTTCGAACTCAGTGTCCAGTGCCACCAACCCAGCGGCCCGGGCCGCCCCACAAAGTTCGGCGAAGGCCTGGTCCGTGGCCACCCACTCTGCCCGCTCCGTCATGGATTGCATGACTGCCGGCGACATCAGGACAGGCGGATCCGGCCGCTGAACGCATGGGACAGGGTCCCACCATCCACGAACTCGAGTTCACCGCCCACCGGTACCCCATGAGCAATACGGCTGACGGCAATGCCCGCAGCTCGAATCTGTTCGGCAAGATAGTAGGCGGTCGCCTCGCCTTCGACCGTAGCGTTGGTAGCCAGAATCACCTCCGTGATGGGCTCCGAGCGCAGACGCTCGAGTAGCCCGGGAATGCCGATGTCGTCGGGGCCGACGCCATCGATGGGCGACAAGCGCCCCATGAGTACGAAATAGCGCCCGCGAAATCCACCTGCCGACTCGATCGCCAACAGATCTGAGGGCGACTCCACGATGCACAACAGGCCCTCATCCCGTCGCGGATCGGCGCAGACTTCACACAGTTCCGCCTCGGCTAAAGCCCGACACTTCAGACAGTGCCCGACCCCTGCCACCGCCGCCGTCAGAGCCACCGCAAGGCGATCTGCACCATCACGATCCCGCTCGAGCAGATGCAGCGCCATGCGTTGAGCAGACCGTGGACCGACGCCGGGAAGACGACGCAGCGCGGTGACCAGCTCGCCGAGCAGACCTTTGGTGAAACCCGTCATGAATCAGAAAAGCTTCATGCCCGGAGGCAGCGGCAAGCCAGCCGTGAGCTCCGACATCTTTTCCTGGTTCGCGCGCTCCACGCGGCGGACCGCATCATTGACGGCCGCCGCCAGCAGATCCTCGAGCACTTCCTTGTCTTCACCCATCAGCGAAGGATCGATCTCCACCCGCCGCACATCGTGGCGGCCGGTCATGGTGACTCGTATCATTCCGGCACCACTCTCACCAATAACCTCAAGCGCAGCCAGCGCTTCCTGGGCCGACTGGAGACGCTCCTGCATCTCTTTGGCCTGCTTCATCATGTCGCCAAGGCCACCTTTCACGGGGACTTCTCCTGCTTGAATGCCAGGCGGCATTCTAACCCATGGGGCGAATGGACTCGCGCTGAACCGAGGCATTGAACGTCTCGATCAGGATCTGAACGTTGGCATCCGAGGCAATCGCCTCTTCTGCCTGCCGCTGGCGCTCGGCCCGTTGGCGGGCAGCACGCTGGGCCGGGGTCTCATCCGCGGCAGCACCAATGTGGATCTCGACCCGGAACGGCCTTCCGAGGAGGGCTTCGAGCGCCACTTCGAGGCGACCAACATGCACGTCGGAGTTGAGCGCCTCCGCACTCGGATCGAGCAGCAGACGGACCCGCCCGGCTTCGATCTCAACGGGCATGCAATGGTTCACCAGCTCAGAGGTAAGACCACTCAGATCGAGTCGGCCGACTGTCTCGTGCCAATGTTGCGGTTCGGTGAGCTCAGGCTGCACGGTCGGACCTGCTGGCGCCACCGGAGGCGCCGTGGACGCAGGTTGCGGCTCAGCCACTGCCACGACTGGATCAGCAACTGGCGGCGAGGATTCCATGTTCTGCACGACCATCAGTGCCGGCTCCACTGGCGGCGGCAGATCGTCCTGGTTTCCGTTCCCGCTGGCCACGGCAGCACCGCGCGCAGTGCGCGCTACCACATGCACCGCTGGCGAATCCTGATCGCTTGGCGGCGCCACTTCCCGTGCTGTGGACTGAGCAGACCGCACCGGCGCAGAGGAAGCCTTCGCCGCCTCGCCCTCATGATCGCCGGGCTGCTCCGGACGGAACGCGAGCATGCGAAGCAGGGTCATTTCGAAGCCACTGCGAGGATCCGGCGCAAATGGCAGGTCCCGCTGCCCCATGAGGGCGATCTGGTAGTAGAGCTGAACATCCTCCGGCGTCAGCTGCCCAGCCATGGCCACCACCACCGCCGCACTGCGATCACCACTTCCCGCCTCTGGCGGAGCCGCCGCAGGGACCGCCTGGATCACGGCAATCCGATGCAACACCGCCATCAGTTCACGCAGCACCGCAGGAAAGTCCGCAGCATGTTCGGCAAGGTGGGCGCAGACGGCAAGCAGCATGTCACCATTGCCAGCGGCCAAGCCCTCGAGGATGCGCTGCATGGCGCTCTGATCAATGGTCCCGAGCATGCGAGCCACCTCATCAGCGGCCAGCCGTCCATCGCCGAAGGCGATGGCCTGATCAGTGAGACTCAGGGCATCGCGCATACTGCCGTCAGCCGCTCGGGCAAGCCCCCAGAGCGCTTCCGACTCGGCTTCGATGTGTTCTTCCCCGAGCACCATCTCCAAGTGTCGGACAATGCGCTCGGGAGTGAGATTTTTCAGGTGGAACTGCAGGCACCGCGACAGCACCGTCATCGGCAGTTTCTTAGGATCGGTGGTCGCCAGCAGGAACTTCACGTGGGGCGGCGGCTCCTCCAGGGTCTTGAGCAGCGCGTTGAAGCTGGCCGTGGACAGCATGTGCACTTCGTCGATCAAGTAGACTTTGTAGCGCCCACGGGTCGGTGCGTATTGGACGTTCTCAAGCAGATCCCGGGTCTCCTCGACCCTGCTGCGAGAAGCCGCATCCACCTCGATCAGGTCGACGAAACGGCCCTCGCTGATCTCCCTGCAGCTGCTGCAGACACCACAGGGCTCAGGCGTGACCCCGGTCTCGCAGTTCAGGCACTTGGCCAGAATTCTCGCCACCGTGGTCTTGCCCACACCCCGGGTGCCCGTGAACAGGTAGGCATGATGGAGCCGATCACCGTTGAGGGCATTGATCAGCGCCCGCAACACATGCTCCTGCCCTGCCATGGCAGCGAATGTGGAGGGACGCCATTTGCGTGCAAGAACTTCGTAAGTCATGTGCTTTTCTGAATCCCCAGGATGCTGCGCTAAAGCAACGCAGGTCTCGATCGTGTCACCCGCTGCACTCTACAATAAGCCATGCCCACGTTCTTTCATCGCGACTTTCTTTGTATCGGCCATCGTGGCTTCCCCGGCGCTGCGCCCGAGAACACCTTGCGCGGTTTCGAGCTGGCCATCAGCGCAGGGGCTGATGCCCTCGAACTCGATGTGCAATGGGTGGACGGCGGCCTGATCGTCATCCACGACGACGAACTCGACCGTACCACGTCCGGCACCGGCCGGGTGGATACCGCCACCCTGGCCCATCTGCGCAGCCTCGACGCCGGCGGCGGAGAGCGCATACCGTTGCTCGAAGAAGTGCTGGACCTGGTGGCCAAGAGGCTACCTGTCAATATCGAGCTCAAGGGCCCAGGCACCGCCGGACCGACGGTAGACCTGCTCCGGGCGCGCGGGGAAGACGTCAATGGAATCCTTCTGTCGGCCTTCGACCACCGCGAACTGGAGGCAGCAAGGGCCGCGGCACCGGAGTATCCGCGGGCAGCCCTGTTCGGCCGGATCGATCGGGACCTGGTAGCAGCGGCCGGTCAGATTGGGGCGGTTGCCGTGAACGTCCATCGGCACAGCGCGAGGCCAGCCCTGGTCAAGGCGGCACGCAACGCCGGCATGGCGACGCTCGTCTACACGGTGAACGATCCTGAGGAAGCGCTGGCACTGCGCCGCATCGGCGTCGCAGGCATCTTCACGGATTGCCTGGACGTCATGCTGAACAGCGCAGGGCTGCGCTGAGGAGGCTGGCGTCAGCCCGCCGAGTCGCGCTCGAGCCCGGCGATCTCCCGCTGCAGGGCGAACTCGCGAGACGTAACGTAGCCTTCCAATCGTCGCGTACGGGCCTCAATGTCGGCAAACCGCAACCGCAGACTGCGCATGCCGGGTCGAGGGGCCAGGCGACTGCCAAGCTCCGGCGCCGGCGAGCGATCGGAGGCCTCTATGGCAGCCGACACGTAACGCTGACCGTTGCCCCGAGGACGACGGGCGAGTAGCACGACACCGGCGACGTAAGCCCAAAACATCAGGAAGGCATTGAAGAGAAACAGACTGATGGCCACCAGGCGCACCACCCAGGGTTCGACGCCGAAATAGCGCGCAAGTCCGGCACAGACACCTGCCAACCAGGCGCGACCCGAATCTCGATAGAGGTCACGCAGCCAGCCGTTAGAGCGTTTGGCCGTGGTCGGCGGCCCCGGGGCCTCGTCTCTAACCCCAGGGGACTCGATTGCACCCTCGAGCTGCCGGCGCAATCGTCGGGCCCGCTGCTCAAGGTCCTCAGCAAGTCGGGCAGCGCCATGACCCACCCTATCGCGGGCAGTGTTCGCCAGCTCATCCACGGCGTCCTCCAGCCGCCTCAGCTTCTCGGTGAGCTCCCGATCGTCGGGCTTGCGGTCGTACTTTCGATCATCGCCAGCGCTCACTTGATCCCTCCTCAGTTCGCTGCGAGGGGCTGATCGCTCCGGCTCGCAGCATCTCCCACGGCCTCAAAGCCGCCGGGCCCGCTCCCGCCATCCAGGCGCCTCCACATCCAGGATCGACTCGAGAGTCTCGATCCGATCCAGCATGCGCTCAGCCTGCTCAGCGAGCCCCTCAAGTTCGCGGCGCTCTTCCGCACTCAGACTGGCGCCAACCTGCCGCTTGCTGCGGTAATGAAGCACCAGCCAGATCGGTGCCACGAACAGCACGAACAGGACGGCGGGTACGAAAAATACGGTCAACACGTCCATGATCAGTCATCCGTTCAGGTCGAGAAGCCTTCGTCTTTGCTGCCGCCTTTCCTGGCGGCCATGCGCTGCTTGAGCGCCTCGAGCTCGGCATCGACTTTGTCATGGGTCTCGAGCTCGGCAATCTCGTCCGCGAGGCTGCGGGTACCCAGATCGTAGGCCTGGACCTGCCCTTCGAGATCGTCCATGCGGCGCTCATACTGCTCGAAGCGACCCATGGCGTCGTTGATGCTAACCCGCTCCAGTTGCCTGCGCACACCGAGCTGGCTCTGTGCCGTACGCGTGCGGACAACCAGTGACTTCTGCCGGGCCCGGGCATCCTTGAGCTTCGCCTGCAGCTTGCCGATGTCATCAGACAAGCGGGCAATACTTTCATCAAGGACCTTGATCTCAGCATCGACAGCATCGACCTCACCATCGAGCCGGGAGCGTTCGAGCAGCGCAGCCCGGGCCAGATCCTCGCGGTCCTTGCGGAGCGCGAGTTCCGCCTTGCGCTCCCATTGGCCGGCCTCGTCACGCAGCCAATCCTCACGACGCTGGAGTTCCCTGCGGTCGGCAATGGCCTTGGCAGAAGTGGTGCGCACCTCGACCAGGGTTTCTTCCATTTCCTGAATGATCAGCCGCACCATCTTCTCCGGATCCTCGGCCTTGTCCAGCAGTGCCGTAAGGTTGGAATTGATGATGTCGGTCATGCGCGAGAAGATGCTCATTACTGCTCTCCCTGTGGCTTGATGGGGCCGAACGGTCATGGCGCGCCCTGTGCCCGCAATGTTCATTACAGGAACCATGCCATCCTCCCACAATCCTACAACACATTGTTTTTTATAATTTTTACTCCAAACCCCACGGTGATCGGAGATGGGTGTATCATCTTGAGAATGGTCATCCACACCATTACTTGGCGAAAATGACGATGCAGCCCCCCCACGGCCCTCTCAATGACGGTAGCAGCAGCCGTCAACGGCTGATCGGCGAATCACCCGCCTTCCTGCGCACGATGGACGCCGTCTCCGACATCGCGCCTCTGGAGAAACCCATCCTCGTGGTAGGCGAGCGCGGCACAGGCAAGGAAGGCGTCGCGGAGCGGATTCATTATCTTTCCGGCCGCTGGCAGGGGACCTTCCTCAAGCTCAATTGCGCGGCCATCAGCGAAACGTTGCTGGAATCCGAGCTGTTCGGCCATGAGGCCGGCGCCTTCACCGGCGCCAGCCGTGCCCATCAGGGACGCTTCGAGCGAGCCGATGGCGGAACCCTCTTCCTCGACGAACTCGCAGCTGCCTCCCTCCTGGTGCAGGAGAAAATCCTACGCGTCATTGAATACGGCGAATTCGAACGCCTCGGCGGCAGCAGAACCCTGACCGCCAACATCCGACTCATCGCCGCCACCAACGAGGATCTTCCCGCTCTCGCCCGGGAGGGGCGCTTTCGGGAGGACCTCCTCGATCGCCTCGCC
>SLTB01000082.1 GCA_007130155.1 Pseudomonadales bacterium | reverse complement strand
TGGCGCCCCTGTGGGAGCGGATTTATCCGCGAATGACCCCGCAAGTCATTGATTTCTCGCAGTCCATTCGCGGCTGAAGCCGCTCCCACGGAGTTTTGCCAACCTTTTGCGACACCCTCTGAAGCCGCTCCCACGGAGTCTTGCCAACCTTTTGCGACACCCTCTGAAGCCGCTCCCACGGAGTTTTGGACGCGTTCTTCGACAGCCTCTACAGCCGCGAATGTGACGTTGGAGATCACGAGACCTGTCGCATTCGCGAATCAAGCCGCTCTCCCAGCGCGTCGGGGTTGAACCCTGATCGCTGATTCGCGGACGCGTCCGCTCCCACATTAGGGGCAGCAGCGACGACATTGGTGCCGACGGGAACAATATTGTAGCGTTCGCCGGCCTGCAACGAGGGGAAGCGGGCTTATCACAGGGGAGAATGGCGGGTGATGGATCTGCATCCAGAAGGGCGCGAGCAGCCGGGCTGGCGCTGGGGACTGTTCACGTTCCGTCTGCCCTTCTATCACACGCGGCTGTACTGGCCGGAATTCCTGCAGGGCGTCGCGCTAGCATCCGCCACCGGTCTGGCTCTGGTGCCGATCATGGTGGCGAGTTTCGGCCTCACTTTCGAGCAGGCGGTGGCCGTGGCCTTCGTGCAGGGCTTCCTCATCGGCATTGCCCCCATCGTGTTCGGCGAGCCCTATGCCCCCGGCTGGGTGACTCCGGCGCTGCCGCTGGTGCTCACGTTCACACTCACCGGCTACGACACGCCCACCGAGCGGTTTCAGGCCATGACCGCCATGTGCATCATGCTGGCGGGCATGATGGCCGTCCTGGGGGTGACCGGGCTTGGCCGCAGATTCGTGGAGTGGTTACCGGGCGCGCTGAAGGCGGGCATCATCCTCGGCGCTGCCGTGGCGTCTTTCAAACGGATTTTCTTGGACGATGCGCCTGACTATCTTCTGACGCAGCCCATCAGCACGGTGCTGGCGCTCAGCGTGTGCCTGATCCTGATGTTCTCGATTCCGTTCCGGGCCCTGAAACTGCGCTCGAAGCCGCTGATGGTGCTTGGCAGCCTCGGCCTGCTGCCAGGCTTCATCGTCGCTGCGGTGGTGGGGCCCATGGTGGGCGAGGTGAGTTATGACATCCGCTGGGGCATCCTGATCCCACCTGTGCATGAGGTCTGGGCGCTGGCCTCGCCTTTCGCCATCGGCTGGCCGAGCTTCGAGATGTATCTGGCGGCAGCGCCGCTGGCCCTGATCACCTACATCATCCTCTTCGGCGACATTGTCACTGCCAACGAGATTTTAAGGCAGGCCTCGGATCAGCGGCCGGACGAAAAGATCCATCTGGACAGCACGCGCACCCACCTCTCGGTGGCCATTCGGAATTTCCTTGGCGGCATCATCGCCCCGTTCTTCCCTCTGCAGGGCAGCGTCTGGGCCGGTGGCCACGTGGTGGTGGTGCAGCGCTGGCAGCAGGGGCGCAAGCAGATGGACTCCCTGTTCAGCGGCATCCACTCCATGTTCTTCATGGGCGTTCCCTTCATCTTCTTCATCTTGCCGCTGATGACGGGCCTCGAGCCGCTCATGGGGATTGCGCTGACCCTGACGCTGGCATTGACCGGGTTCGCCTGCGCCTACGTGGCCATGGCCATCGCCGAGCACCCGGTGGAACGGGGCGTGGCCCTGCTCACGGGCATGGCCATCGCCCTCTTCGAACCCTGGGTCGGGTTGCTGGTGGGGGTGATGGCATCCGCTCTGTTGATCGGCGGCCGCAGCGCCCTGGCGGTGGAAGCCAAGGTGGCGGGTCTCGAAAAAGTGTCCCGCGACGCCAGGGATGCGGCAGAGCGGGAAGCGGAGCGCTGAATGATGCGCGCCGCCGGCCGATGCAGGCCGGCGCCAAGGGAGCCGAGGGCCTCAGGCTGCAGCAGCAGGGTCCTCAGGGGCGGCTTCGCTCTGGGGTGGTCCCGTGTCCTGGCCAAGGGCCATGCGGATGCCCTCGAGGCGATGAGCCGCCTTCACCACCTGCTCGGTGACCCGCAGACTGCTGCGCAGGACGTCGATGGCCAGATTGATGCGGGCGATGGGTGCACGCCCCTCCGCGGCGGCGGTCAACAGTGTGTCCTTTAGACCGTGCCAGCTCTGGTGCAGGTCACGGTAGCCGGCGTCGAGGTCTTCCGTGCTCTGCTCGCCGAGGCGGTCCGGATGCGCGGCGTTGATCACCGCCACGGCCGCGCGCTGGAACCCGGCGATCTCGTCGCCCACGGGTGATCCCCGCAGGGCATCGAGCGTATGCCCTCGATCCACCATCTCTCCGGTGAGCTGAACGATTTCGTCCAGATAGTTGGTGATGCGCAGGGCGGCCGGGATCTGGCCGGCCACCGCTGGCGACATGCGGTCGCGATCGAGCCGGGCGATGAAGTCTTCAATGGCCGGCACCAGGTTGCCCAGAGCGTCCCGCCCCATGGCCAGGTCCTTCGGCGAGATCAGGGTGCTGCTGAGCGCGCGCCGGAGATTGCCGTGGGCAATGTCGAGTGCGCGGGCGAGTTCCTGGGCCAGTGCATCCACGGCAAGCGAAGGCGTCGCGGCCACGTTCTGATCGAGAAACTGCAAGCGCCCGAGGGTCTCGGCCTGACTGCGGAATCGTCGATCCAGGAACCTCGCCAGGGCATCGGTCATGGGCCAGAACAGAGCCAATCCCAGCAACTTGAAGGCGGTGTGGAACAGGGCCAGGGTGACCGCGGGTGTGTCCTGAAGACCAATGCTCTCTCCGGCTTCCCGAACCCCCCAAAGCATGAGCGGCAGAATGATGACGGCCACGCTGGCGGTCACCAGATTAAACAGGACGTGGCCTGCCGCCACCCGCTTGGCATTGGGCGTGGCGCCGATCACGGCGAAGGCCGCGGTAGAGGTGGTGCCCACGCTGGCGCCGATGACCATGGCCGCAGCTGCGTCGAGGCCGAGTACGCCACCGGTGGCGGCGGTCAGGGTGATGGCGATGGCCGCGCTGGAACTCTGGGTGAGCACGGTGATGGCCGCACCGATGGTGACGTAGAGCAATACGCCGAGCGGTCCTTCCACCGCGAGGCCGGCGAGATCGAAGCGGTCCACGGCCCCGGCGAAACCGTCCTGGAGGATGGAGACGCCGACGAAGAACAGCCCGAACCCTGCCAGCGCCTCACCGACGGCGCCGATCCTGCTGTGGGCCCCGAGGAGCCGCATCATCATGCCGAGCCCGACCATGGGCAGGGCAAAGGCCTGAATTTCAAACTTGAAGCCCACCGCCGCCACCAGCCAGCTGGTGACGGTGGTGCCGATGTTGGCGCCGTAGATCACGCCAAGCGCAGCCGTCAGGCCCATCAACCCCGCATTGACGAAACCGATGGTGGCCACGGTAACGGCGCTGGACGACTGCACCACCCCGGTGACCAGGATCCCCGAGGCCACGCCGCGGGCGCGGGTGCGGGTGGAATTCGCCAGGATGTCCCGCAAGGCGTCGCCGGCGGCGATCTTCAGGCCGCTGGTGATCATGTTGATGGCGAGCAGGAACAGCCCGAGGCCCCCAAGGAAGGTTCCCGCGGTGATCAACAACGAAGTGGACAACGTCATCTCCTGACACGGCGGGGAAACCGGTCTTCATGTTAGCAGCCGCCTGACTCTGCAGCGTAGCAGGCGTCATGAACTTGCAACACAAACGTCATCAGCTCGTCGCAATTTCGATCTAGTGTGGCGCGGCGTCCGGGCAGGGGCCCTCGACGCAGCCGGAATCAAGGGCCGGCGCGGGTTCACTTAGATCAGGTTCCCGGGGACAAATGGAGAATCACGCATGAACGCACTGCGCACCTGCGGCGTCGCCGCCGCTGTGGCTGGTCTGGGTATGGCATTGTCGCTGCCTGCCTTCGCTCAAAGCCCGACCGTCAATGTCGGCGGTCGGATTCACCTGGATGCGGCCAAGTACAACGACGACATCGTGCCGCTCAATGATGGCGTCCTGGTTCGCCGCGCCCGGCTCGGTGCCAATGGCAGGTTCGGCGATGGCTGGGGCTACAAGGTGGAGTGGGATTTCGGCGGCGGCGGCACGACCTCTGCCAACGACCTGTTCATTTCCTACGACAACCTCGGCCCGGGCCAAGTCAAGATCGGCCAGTTCAAGGTTCCCTTCGGACTCAACGAGCTGACCAGTTCCAACGCCATCATGTTCATCGAGCGCTCCCTTGGTACCGAGGCTTTTGCCGACTCCCGGCGCTTGGGTGTGGGCTACGAGCACTTCGAAAGCAACTACGGCTACCAGGCCATGGTCTACAGCCGCAATGCCAACCAGAGCACCACAGGTGACGAGCCCCTGGGCGTCGCGGGCCGTTTCGTATTCAACCCCATGAACGACGACAACGGCATGGTTCACCTGGGCATTGCCATGGCCTATGAGTCCACCGACGATGCCGACGCCGTGCGGTTCAGGGCGCGTCCCGAGTCCCGCGCTGGTGGCTCGCCTCGCCTTGTCGACACCGGCAGCATCACCGACGTCAGCAGTACCCTGAAGCTCGGCCTCGAGGCCGCGTGGATGTCCGGTCCGTTCTCCCTGGAAGGCGAGTACATGCGGACCGAGGCCAGTCGCAGCGCCGGCAACTCGGATGTGGACTTCAGTGCCTTCCACATTCAGGGCAGCTACGTGCTCGGCGGTCAGCGCTCCTATCGTGGTGGCCGCTTCCGCGGCGTGACCGCAGGGGCCTGGGAACTGGGCCTGCGCTACAGCTGGCTGGATCTCAATGACGGCGTCATTGCCGGCGGCGAGCAGTCCAATGTGACCTTCGCGGTGAACTACTACGCCACTCGCAACATCCGCTTCATGGGCAACATTATCCGGGTTGATCAGGACGACACCGGTGACAAGCCCTGGGCCTTCGCTCTGCGCGGGCAGGTGAGCTTCTAAGTACCACTGTTATGAGGCTGTCACCTATTGGTGGCAGCCTTCATCGGGCAGCCCTTGGGGCACCCAATAAACACGAGGAGTGAGTCAACATGAAAATCGATAGCCTACTGAAGGCAGGTGCCCTGGCCGCGGCGGTCACCGCCTCGGCCGGCGCCATTGCCCAGGCGGTGCAGGTGGATCCCAACCTGCCCACCTATGAGCGGGTCAGCGGCGTGTCCGGCAACCTGACCAGTATCGGTTCCGATACCCTGAACAACCTCATGACCCTCTGGGCCGAGGAGTTCCGCACCTTCTATCCGAACGTCAACATCCAGATCCAGGGCGCGGGTACGTCCACCGCACCGCCGGCTCTGGTGGAAGGGACCTCCAACTTCGGTCCCATGAGCCGCGGCATGCGCGACAGTGAAACGGCGGCCTTCGAACAGCGTCATGGTTATCCCCCGACCCTCGTCCCGGTGGCTATCGATACCATTGCCGTGTTCGTGAATCGGGACAACCCCATCGAAGGCATGACCATTCCGCAAGTGGATGCCGTGTTCTCCAGCACTCGCCGCTGTGGCGCTCCTGCTGACATCACGCGTTGGGGTCAACTTGGCATGACTGGCGCGTGGGCGAACCGGGATTTTACCGTCTATAGCCGTAACGCCGTTTCTGGCACCTACGGCTTCTTCCGCCAGCATGCGCTCTGCGATGGTGATTTCAAGGACAGCATGAATGAGCAGCCCGGTTCCGCTTCGGTGGTCCAGGGCGTGACGGAATCGCTCAATGGCATCGGCTACTCAGGCATCGGCTACGAGACCGCTGGTGTTCGTGCCATTCCGCTGCGTCGCGACGCCGAAGGTACGCAGTTCTTCGAGCCCAACGCCGAGAACGCCGCTTCCGGAGACTACCCGCTTGCCCGCTTCCTCTATCTGGCGGTCAACAAGCACCCCGAGCGTCCCATGGCGCCACGGGAACGCGAGTTCCTGCGGCTCGTCCTCACCAAGCAGGGTCAGGAAGTGACGGTCCGTGACGGCTTCATTCCGCTGCCGGAACCGGTGGCAGCGCGCGAGCGTGCCAAGCTCGGCATCAACTGAAGTCCGACCGGGGCGGGTGCACGCTGCAGCCGCCCCGGTTTTCTGGTGTTTAGGGGGGACCACGCTGTCTGCGGTTTCATGCAGGACAGGGCTGGAAGTTGTGTTCCCCCACGTTCGTCATGAATCTTTAACAATCTGCATCTAGGCTTGCGCGCGTCTTCCGCCTGCACGCTCAGCGCCCTCGAGGGACTCCATGAACGACACCGCCCGCAGCGAAGCCCAATCCTCCGGCGGTTTCCTCCCGGATGGCGACGCGCGGCGCAGGCTGCGCCGCTGGCGGGGCGTCAAGGATCACTTCGCGCGCTACGCCGTCGGCACCTTCGGGGTCGGCGTCATCATCGCGCTCGCGCTGATCTTCGTCTATCTGTTCAGTGAAGTGGTGCCGATGCTGCGGCCGGCAGGGGCATCTTTGGAGGGGTCGTTTGCGGCGCCGGGCGGGGTGGATACCGAAACCCGCTATGTGACTGTGAACCGGCATCTCGATCTTGCCGTGCGGTACACCACGGACCGGCGGGCGATCTTCTTCCTGCCCGACACCGGCACCATCACCCATGAGGTGGGTCTGCCGTTGCCGGCGGATGCGGAGGTCACTGCGTTCACGTTTGCCGAACCGCGGACGGAACTGGTGGCCTACGGGCTCGATGATGGCCGGGCTCTGGTGGCCCAGCACCGCTACAACGAGCGCTTTTCCCAGACCGGCCGACAGTACCGCCCTGACGTGGTCTTTCCGGTGATGGATGGCGATGACGCCCTGACCGTAGTCGACACCGAGGGTCGCGCGATCGAGACGATCGGACTGCAACGGGGGCCGGGTGGCGTCTCCATCGCGGCTGCTCTGGGTGATGGATCTGTGCGTCTGGTCCGTTTTCAGGAGACCACGTCGTTCATGACCGGCGAAGTCACAGTCCGGCGCGTGGTGCACGAACTGCCGCGCCTGCCCCAGAACGCCCTGGCCACCCGCATTCTGCTCGACATCACCGGTGCCCACATGCTGGTGGGTGATGATCGTGGTTTCCTTCACTACTACGACATCCGCCGGCCCGAGCGGGCGACTCTGGTGCACAGCAAGCGTGTCATCCGCGGCGAAGGGGCTGAGGTCACCGCACTGGACTACGTGCTCGGAACCGTCTCCATCATCGTCGGTGGGTCGGACGGCAGCGTGTCCCAGTACATGCTGGTCCGCGATGATGACAACGTGAATCGGATCACCTTTGTCCGCGATTTCGCGCCTCACCGTGCCGCTGTGACTCAGGTGATGCCGGAATACATCCGCAAGGGCTTCGCGACGGCCGACACCTCCGGGCTGGTGCAGATCCATTACTCGACTTCGGCACGGACTGTTGCCCGTGAGCAGGTGGGCGACCGACCGCTACCCGTGATCGGAATTGCGGCGCGTGCCAATGCCATCATCGCCGTGGACGACAACGAGCGCTTCCATTACGTCGACGTGCGCAATCCGCATCCAGAAGTGTCGATTCGCGCGCTGTGGGGCCGGGTCTGGTACGAGGGCCGCTCCCAGCCTGAGTTCGTCTGGCAGAGTTCTTCGGCCACGGACGAGTTCGAGGGCAAGTTCAGTCTCATGCCGCTGACGCTGGGCACCCTCAAGGCGGCCTTCTACGCCATGCTGTTCGCCATGCCCCTGGCCATTGCCGGTGCCATCTACAGCGCCTACTTCATGTCGCCGAAATTGCGGGGGCTGGTGAAGCCATCCATCGAGGTGATGGAAGCCTTGCCCACGGTCATCCTGGGCTTTCTGGCGGGCCTCTGGCTGGCTCCCTTCGTGGAAGGACACCTGCCCTCGGTGTTCAGCCTGCTGCTGCTTATGCCGCTGTTCATGCTGATCACGGCCTTTGTCTGGACTACGGTTCTGGCGCCCTTTGTGCGGCAGTTCGTCCCGCCGGGCTGGGAGAGTGCCGTGCTGATCCCCGTGGTCCTGTTCACGGGCTGGTTCTGCGTCAGTTTGAGTCCCTACATCGAACTTTGGTTCTTCAACGGCGACATGCGGCAGTGGCTGACGGATGTGGGCATCACCTATGACCAGCGCAATGCCCTGGTGGTGGGCGTGGCCATGGGCTTCGCGGTGATTCCGACCATCTACTCCATCACCGAGGACGCGGTGTTCAACGTCCCCAAGCACCTCACCCAGGGATCGCTGGCGCTGGGAGCGACGCCCTGGCAGACGGTGACCAAGGTGGTGCTGCTCACGGCCAGCCCCGGGATCTTCTCCGCGGTGATGATCGGCTTCGGCCGCGCCGTGGGCGAAACCATGATCGTGCTCATGGCCACCGGCAACAGCCCGGTCATGAACTTCAATATTTTCGAGGGCATGCGCACGCTGTCGGCGAACATCGCGGTGGAGATGCCGGAGGCGGCGGTTGGGGGGACCCACTATCGCATCCTCTTCCTCGCAGCGCTGGTGCTGTTCGTCCTCACGTTCGTTCTCAATACCGCGGCGGAGCTGGTTCGTGACCGGCTGCGCAAGCGCTACAGCTCGCTGTAAACGGGGAGTCGCAGGTGGCACGTAAGCAACTGACAACGACGTCGCGCGACAATCCTGGCGTGAAAGCCTGGTTCGGTCAGGGCACGCCCTGGGTCTGGCTCAGCGGCGGTGCAGTTTCCATCAGCATGGTGATGGTCGTTGGTCTCATCCTGTTGATTGCCGTCCGCGGTCTGGCCCACTTCTGGCCGGCGGCGGTCGTCGAGTTCGACTATGTCGCACGCCCTGGTGATGAGCCGGTGCGGATCATTGGTGAGGTCAATCGCTCTGAAACCATGACTGCTGCCTCCATGCGTGAGGCGGGTTTCGTGGTGCCGGAGGAGCAGACACTGGTCACTCGCCACCTGATCAAGCAGGGCAATCGTGACGTCACGGGCCGCGACTTTATCTGGTACCTCGAAGATGGCATGAGCGAGTGGCGCTATCCCGCCGACGTGGTGCAGATCGAGCGCCTGCAGTGGGGTGACTTCTTCGGTTTCGTGCGCAGCTACCTGGTCGATGGCATTGCCGTGGCCCAGGGCCCACAGGCGCGGGCGATGTTCGAAGAGAAGCTGCGCGAGACCGGGGCCCTGGTGAAGCAGGTCGGACGCATCGAGCGCTTCGACATCGGCAACGTCAACTTCCGCATGGAACGCCTGCGTCTGCGGCAGCGTGGCCTGGAGCTGACGGTGGATCTCGATCCCTCCACCCGTGCCCAGATCGAGGCCGAACTCGAGGCCGAGCAGACGCTGCTCGAGGACGAATACGAGGTGCTCGAGGCCCAGCGCCAGGCTCTGCGCGATGAAGTGGGTCGTTTCGCCATTACCGTCGAGACCATGGAAGGCCGCATGGTGACTATCGGCCTCGCGGACATCGTTCATGCCTGGTGGCCCAACGACATGTCGGTTCCGGCTAAAATGGGCCATTACGTGGGCGAGTTCTGGAAGTTCGTCTCCGGCTTCCCCCGTGAGGCGAACACGGAAGGGGGTATCCTCCCGGCCATCTTCGGGACCGTGCTCATGGTGCTGATCATGTCGGTGATCGTGACGCCGTTCGGGGTGCTCGCTGCCATCTACCTGCGGGAATATGCCAAGCAGGGCCCTCTGGTCCGCACGATCCGTATCTCGGTGAACAACCTTGCGGGCGTACCGTCCATTGTGTTTGGGGTGTTCGGTCTTGGCTTCTTCGTCTACTTTGTCGGCGGCACCATCGACCAGACGTTCTATGCGGAAGCCCTGCCTTCTCCCACCTTTGGCAGTCCGGCCATCATCTGGGCGTCGCTGACCCTGGCGTTGCTGACGCTGCCGGTGGTCATCGTCTCCACCGAGGAAGGTCTGGCCCGAATTCCCAGTGCCATCCGGGAAGGCTCCCTGGCACTCGGTGCCACCAAGGCCGAGACCCTGTGGCGTACCGTCGTCCCCCTGGCGGCTCCCGGCATGATGACGGGTCTGATCCTGGCGGTGGCCCGTGCCGCTGGCGAGGTGGCGCCGCTGATGCTGGTGGGCGTGGTGAAGCTGGCGCCCAATCTGCCGGTGGACGGCAATTTCCCGTACCTGCATCTTGACCGCGCCTTCATGCACTTGGGCTTCCACATCTTCGACGTGGGCTTCCAGAGCCCGAACGTGGAGGCGGGCCGGCCGCTGGTCTACGCCACCGCACTGATCCTGGTGCTGATCATCATCGTGCTCAACCTGACGGCCATCACCATCCGCAATCACCTGCGGGAAAAATACAAGAGCGAGAGCGATTGAGGCGCGGGCTTGGCCGGCTTTCCCGGTGCCCCGACCTCCACGAGAACCTGCTGACGGATCGAGACCATGACGGAACGCAACGAACCCATCACCCACGGCATGAGCAGTGCGCTGCCCGACTCGGGCGGCGAGCGGCTGAAACTCAGCCGCCAGAAGCCGTGCATCGAGGTGGACAAGTTGAACCTGTTCTACGGCAGCACGCAGGCACTGAAGAGCATCAGCCTGACCATCCCCGAGAAGCGCGTCACCGCCTTCATCGGCCCGTCTGGCTGTGGCAAGTCCACGCTGCTGCGCTGCTGCAATCGCATGAACGACCTCATCGACACCTGCCGCATCGAGGGCGAGATTCGCCTCGATGGTCAGAACATCTACGCCCCGACCATTGATGTGGCGGAGCTGCGCCGCAAGGTGGGCATGGTATTCCAGAAGCCCAACCCCTTCCCGAAGACCATCTACGAGAACGTGGCCTACGGTCTGCGCATTCAGGGCGTGAAGGATCGCCGGGTGCTCGACGAAGTGGTGGAGAAGTCCCTGCGCCGTGCCGCCCTGTGGGACGAGGTCAAGGACCGGCTCGACGCCAACGCCTTCAGCCTCTCCGGGGGGCAGCAGCAGCGTCTGGTCATCGCCCGGGCCATCGCCATCGAGCCCGAGGTGATCCTGCTCGACGAGCCCGCCTCCGCGCTGGACCCCATCTCCACCGCCAAGATCGAGGAGCTGATCTTCGAGCTCAAGGAGGAGTTCACCATCGTCATCGTCACCCACAACATGCAGCAGGCGGCGCGGGTGTCCGACTTCACGGCCTACCTCTACCTCGGGGAGCTGGTGGAGTATGACGATACGGTGACCATCTTCACCAACCCCAAGCAGCAGGCCACCGAAGACTACATCACGGGCCGTTACGGCTGATCTTCTGAACGTTTCCCTGAACCTCTTGAGGATGCGGTGCGATGGACAAGCTTCACTTGGATCAGCACATCTCCCGGCAGTACAACGAGGAACTCGAGCAGCTTCGCAATGCTGTGCTGGAAATGGGCCAGCTGGCCCGTGATCAGCTGGTTGGCAGTTTGGCGGCGGTACTCGCTTGCGATCGGGCGCGAGGGCTTGAACTCGACGGGGCGGATGACCGCATCGATGAACTCGAGCGCAGCATCGATGACGAAGCCCAGGGCATACTGGCCCGGCGTCAGCCTGCGGCCACCGACCTGCGTCTGATCATTTCAGTGATCAAGACCATCACCGACTTCGAACGCATGGGCGACGAAGCCCAGAAAATGGCGCGCATGGCCATACGGCGGGCTGATGAAGGGCAGGGCGAACCACCCCAGGCAGAGGGGCTGCGCAAGCTCGGTGCGCGGGTTCAGGGCATGGTGGACGAGACTCTTGCCTCACTGGCGACCCTCGAAGCGAAACGGGCCCTGGCGGTCTGTCGCCTCGACCCTGAGATCGATGCCGACTACAAAGCCTTGATCCAGGCCGGTTTGCCAAGCATGGCTGAGGACCCGGCCAATGCTCTGGATCTGGTCTGGGCGGCGCGGGCGCTGGAGCGCATCGGCGATCACGCCTGCAATATCTGCGAATACCTGATCTACCTGCTGGGCGGCGCAGACGTGCGCCATGCCCCCCTCGACGAAGTAGCCGAAGCCGCACGCCACGCCGAGGAGCGCAGCGATCGCTGAACAGCTTCAAGCGGTTGGGCCCTCAGCACTCGTGGTTGCCGAGGTTCCACATCGCCCGCCATGCGGTCGAACGACGCCTTCAGGCGCCGCACAGATTCAATACAGTTTCGGCTGATCCAGGTCAGGGAGGCGAGCTGGGACGCTGATCAGGATGAACGGGGCTCGTTCTGCGCCTCGCGCTGCTTGGTCTCGAGAGGCTGGTGGCGGATGTCCTGACCGTGGCCCAGGTAGATCACGTATTCGGCAATGTTCTTCGCATGATCCCCGATGCGCTCCAGAGAGCGTGCACACCACACAAGATCCAGCAGTGCGCGAATAGCCTCCGGCTCCTGCTCCATTTTCGGTATGAGGCGGGCCATCACAGCCTTGTAGCTGCGATCCACGCCCTTGTCCCGGGCAATGACGTCGGCGGCGGACTCGGTATCGACGCGGAAGAAGGCGTGGAGGGCGTCCCTGAGCATGCCGGTGACGCCCGCCGTCATGTCATCGAACTCGGTGAAGCGCTCCCTGACCCGCTCGCGGCTGGCCAGGTCCGTGGCCATCTTGGCGATCCGGGAGCACTCGTCGCCGATGCGTTCAAGATCGGTGATGGCCTTCAGCGTCACCATGATGAAGCGGAGGTCGCTGGCCGTGGGCTGGCGGCGGACGATAATGTGGCTGCAAAGATCGTCGATCACGACTTCTAGGCGGTTGACGTCCGCATCGATTCTGATCACCGCGTCGGCATGCTCCGGAGCCTGCTGCAGCAGGGCCGTGCCGGCATGCTCGAGCTGCCGCTCGACGAGACCTGCCATTTCTGTGAGGTGGGCGCGGATGGTTCCGAGTTCGTTGTCGTATTGGCCAGAAATGTGTTCGCGCATGGGTTGCCTGTTTTGGCTGAAGGGCAGATGGGACAGTGTAGCGCCGTGGTGCGACTGCCGCTCGACAGTTCCCGTCGTCAGCCGGCTGCCGGCAGCGAGGGTCGTCGAATGCGCTCAGCGGGGAAGGCGCAGGAGAAAGTGGAGCCTGCGCCGGGGGTGCTCTCCACCTCGATCTCGCTGTCATGGCGACGCAGGACATGCTTGACGATGGCCAGGCCAAGTCCCGTGCCGCCGGCATCCCGGGAGCGGCCCCCATCCACCCTGTAGAATCGCTCCGTCAGACGGGGGATGTGCTCCGGGGCGATTCCCATGCCCTGATCGCTGACCTCAAAGTGCGCTTGCGCGTCATCGCCTTGCCAGGCAATGCGGATATCGCCGCCGTCCGGACTATAACGGATGGCGTTGACGACCAGATTGGTGAAGGCGCTCTGAAGCTCCCGCTCCTGGCCTTGCAGCTGCAGACTTTCGTCCACGTCCAGCGTCAGACGATGGCGGTCGCTGGCCAGCGGTTTCACTTCGGTGACGATACGGCGGAGCATGGCCGCGACGTTGACGGTGCTGCCAGGGTCGCGTCTACCGGGAGCCGTATTGTCCAGTCGTGACAGCAGCAGCAAATCCTCGACCAGGGTCTTCATGCGCGCCGCCGGCCGCTGCATGCGCGCCATGGTGCTGCGAAGCACCTCGACGTCGGTATCGTCTTCCAGGGCTTCGAGGTAGCCCAGGATGACGGTGAGAGGGGTCCGCAATTCGTGGGAAACGTTGGCAATGAAGTCCTGGCGCATGGTGCGCAGTTTCACCACCTGAGTGATGTCCCGGGCCAAGAGCAGGCGGCGGGCGTTGGCCAGTACGATGACACGCACGTCCAGTATCCGGCCGTCGGCCAGAGGCGAGGGCAGTTCGACGGCGCCTTCGAGTTCCGCATGGTGCAGGACATGGACAAGATCCGGGGTTCGCATCAGGCCCGACAGGGCGCGTCCGATATCCCGCTGCTGCAGCCCGAGCAGGTCGGCCCCCGCGCGGTTGAACCAGGCGATGGTATCGTGCCCTTCGAGCAGGACGGCCGCGTCAGGTAGTGCCTCGGTGGCCTGCTGCAGTTCACGCAGGGCCCGTGTGAGACGTCCAAGGCGATTGCGGGACTCCCGGCGCAGCCGCCAGAGTCGATAGGCCAGATCCTCCGGGACGCCGTGCAGGGGTGGTGGGCGCCCCAGCGAGTGGTTCAACCAGGCGTCGAAACGCCGCAGGTCGCGGACCCGCCAGGCCAGCCAGGGAGCTACACCCAACAGCAGACCCATGGTGAACCAGTCGAACAGGCTGCCGAGTATCAGTCCTGATAAAAGCGCGATGGCGAACCAGGACGCCTCGGCGGGCCAGCTTCTCATGGCGCCTCGTGTTGCCTGGCTTCGACCCTGGGTGAGAATCGATAGCCGACGCCGCGTACCGTCTCCACCCAGTCAGCCAGACCGTGCGGTTGCAGGATCTTGCGCAGGCGCAAAATGTGCACGTCCACGGTCCGCTCTTCGACGTAAACGGAGCGGCCCCATACCCGGTCAAGCAGGTGCTCGCGATCAAAGGCCCGCTCGGGATGCCGCATCAGGAATTCCAGCAGCCTGAATTCGGTGGGGCCGATGTGGGTCGACTCGCCGTCGATGGCCAAGCGGTGACTCTGTATGTCCAGCACCAGCTTGCCGTGCTGGATCTGGCCGCTTTCGGGTGCGCCACTGCGTCGCAGGATGGCACGGATGCGGGCGATGAGTTCGCGGGGAGAAAAGGGCTTGGTGACGTAGTCGTCGATCCCGGCCTCATAACTGCGCAGTTTGTCCGCCTCCTCGCCCTTTGCAGTGAGCATGATCAGGGGCAGTTCGGCGGTGAGTGGGTCTTGCCGCAGGCGACGCGCGAAGTCGAGACCGCTCATGTGCGGAAGCATCCAGTCTATGACTATGAGTTCCGGCAGAGGGCCTTCCAGCCGGCGGATGGCTTCCTCCGCGTCGGCGCATTCGATGACGCTGTAGCCGGCGCGCTCGAGAGCAAAGGTGAGCATTTCGCGGATATCGGCTTCGTCTTCCACCAGCAGGATACGGTTGCCGCTCATGGGGGCTCCAACTTGCCTTGGGCTTTTCGGACGGCAAGGATTAAACGTCATCTATGTTACAGAGGCGTGATGATTTGTTGAAACTGCAGTGACCTGATGTCAGAGCATGCGGTGGAAGCAGCAACCGGAGGGGTGACCGGTCCGGCCGGACCGTGCTGGAAGTCTGATCTTGCGTGGCATAGGGTCCGCGCGCTCCGAAGCGGATTCGGAGAGTTTTGAGACCATATAGACGTTACACTCGCACGCCTCTGGAGAGAGAACAAAGGTGTTTTTCGTGGGAAAGCTGCCAGGAGTCTGCGCGGTAGAAGGTGAAAGCGCTGTGACGCCCCCACTTCGGCCGGCTCCGATCGCCCGATGTCGTCACGTAGCCCCGCTGCGCTCCTCGATCGGACGTCGAATCGACCTCGCATCGGGAGCGTCGCGCATGCTCCCAACCCTGCCGCGCAGGCTCTTGGCGCTGTTTTTCGTCATGCTGCTTGCAGGGTGCCAGCACGCCAATCTGCTCATCGATGAAGCTGACCTGGCGCGCTTCGATGAATGCCTGGCGCTGCAGCAGGTACTCGTGGAGCGCATCGAGGTGCAGTCTCAGCAACTCGAAGAGATTCGTGAACAGACGGAACTTGTGCCAGTTGTGTTGGATCAACTCGACGCACTGGAGCTGAAGCTGGCTGCAATGCGGGAGGAGTTGGCGCCTGTTGACTGCCCTGAGGCCGATGGCGTGGCTGCGGTGATCGCGGTGGCAGCGAGCAACGACATGCTTTTCGCAGGAGACAAGCTGCTGGTGGGCGAGATCGAGAACGTGCGCTTTGACAACCTGAACATGGAGCTGAGGGCGCGGATCGACACGGGAGCTGTGACGTCGTCTCTGCATGCGCGGGAAGTTCGGCGCTTCCAGCGGGATGGCGAAAACTGGGTGCGCTTCACGATCGAGGATCCGGAGACTGGCGAGCCGGTGGTGCTCGAGCGCCCGCGCTCGCGGCGGGTGCGCATCCTCCAGGCGGGAGGTGAGGATCCGTCGACGAGACCCGTGGTGGAGTTGCGCGTGACGCTGGGCAACAATACGCAGACGGCCGAATTCACTCTTGCAGACCGCGGCAGCCTGGAATTCCCTGTCCTCATCGGGCGTAATATCCTCCGCGATCTGATGGTGGTGGATGTCAGCAAGATCGATGCGGCGCCTTTACCTGCGCGCTCAGGTGCTGCTGAGACCGGAGCAAAGTAGTGGCCAGGGCCCGTCTGGTGTTGTGGGTGCTGGTCGCAAGCATGCTCATGCTGGGCGGCGGGCTCGCATGGCTGCGTCATGTACATTTCGAGATTCCGCTGCTTCCTGGCGATGAGCGACCGGTTTGGATCGTGGAGGCCAGGGTGGACTTCACGGGTACCGGGGGACCGGCACGCATTGCGTTGGACTTGCCTGAGGACCCGCCCGGTTTTCGACTGATTTCCGAACAGGCAGCTTCGCCGGGTTACGGTTTCTCGGTGATTAAGGGCCGTGACGGCGACCGGCGTGGTGAGTGGACCCGACGGCAGATATCCGGGCCTCAGACCCTCTACTACACAGCGCAATTCCTCGTCGTCGATGGCGATGTGGCGACCACTGCCGTCGTTGGCAGTCCGCGACCACGGGAGCCGTTTTTCGAGGAGCCCGCCGCTACGGCCGCGCGGGATCTGATCGCCGTGGCTGTGCAGCGTTCCAGTCATGCCGAGAGTCTGACGCGGGAGTTGATCTCCTTGTTGGCCAGCTCCAATGCGGATCAGAACGCCGCTCTCCTGCGCTCTGCGGTTCCGGACCCGGCAGTGAGGCTCGCACAATTGCTCAATCTGGCCGGAGTAGCGGCCAGGGTTACCCAAGGCATCGAGCTCGAGGATGCACGCCGTCGCAGGCCACTGACCTCGGTCGTAGAGATTCCCGTCGATGGACAATGGCGGGTCTTTGATCCCGTCAGCGGCCAGCAGGGCGTTCCGGAGAACCTGTTGCTCTGGTATCGCGGTGGTGAGTCCCTGCTGGATGTGGAGGGCGGTCGGCGATCCCAGGTGACCTTCTCCATGCTGCGCCAGACCGCTCCGGCTTTGCAGCTGTCACAGGATCAGTTTGGTGAGAGCTGGCTGGCGGCATTCGGCATCTCCGCGCTGCCCATCGAAGAGCAGGGCCTGTTCAAACTCTTGTTCCTGCTTCCGCTGGGTGCGCTGGTGGTGGCCTTCATGCGCATCGTTGTCGGTGTGCCCACGTCCGGGACCTTCATGCCCGTGCTTATCGCCCTGGCGTTTCTGCAGACATCCCTGGGGCTCGGCCTGTTGAGTTTCATCACGGTGGTGGGTTTCGGCCTGATTCTTCGAAGTTACCTTTCCTACCTCAACCTGCTGCTGGTGGCTCGTATCGCAACGTTGGTCGTGATTGTCGTGCTGCTGATTTCCATGCTCAGCATACTCGGCTACCGCTTGGGGATCAGTACGGGATTGACGATCACGTTTTTCCCCATGGTGATCATTGCCTGGACCATCGAGCGCATGTCCATTCTCTGGGAAGAGGAAGGGCCATGGGAGGTGCTGATCCAGGGCGGCGGCAGCCTGGGCGTGGCCGTGCTTGCCTTTCTGCTCATGGATCTGCGAGTCGTGCAGCATCTGAGTTTCAACTTCCCGGAGCTGAACCTGGTGCTGCTGGCTGGCATCCTGGTGATTGGCCAGTACAGCGGCTACCGCCTCTCCGAACTGCGCCGCTTCCGTGACATGGCTGGTCTCGACCGTTGAGATGGATTTCGCCAAGGGCCCTCTCGCGCCTCGGTATGCTTGGCATCAATGCCCGCAATCGCAATTACATCGCTCGCTACAATCCGCGTCGTGCCTTTCCGCTGGTGGACAACAAGCTGCAGACGAAGCGGGTGCTCGAGGCTGCGGGTCTCTCCACGCCTCGCCTCTTGTTCGTCGTCGAGCACCAGTACGAAGTGCGGGCGCTCGAGGAGCGCTTCGCCGGTCTCGAGGCATTCTGCATCAAGCCCGGCAAGGGTTCGGGCGGCAAGGGCATCCTGGTGGTCGAGCACCGTCGTGGCGATGTCTTCGTGAAGTCCTCTGGCGCGGAAATGGGCATGGAGCAGATCCGTCGCCACGTCAGCAACGCGCTGGCAGGGCTGTACACACTCGGCGGCAGTCCGGACCGGGTCATTGTCGAGGAGCTGATTGAATTCGATCCGGCGTTTGCCGGTCTTTCTCACGAAGGCGTACCTGACATTCGCATTGTGGTTTTTCGAGGCTATCCGGTGATGGCCATGGTCCGGCTGGCCACCCATGCCTCGGATGGCAAGGCGAATCTGCATCAGGGGGCTGTCGGCGTAGGTCTCGATCTGGCCACCGGCAAAGCCATTCGAGCGCTGCAGTACATGCGACCGATTGAGCTGCATCCGGATACGGGTGTTCGACTCGACACGATCGAGGTCGCTGATTGGCGCAACATGCTGCTGCTCGCAGCACGCTGCTATGAGCCCACTGGGCTGGGCTATCTCGGTGCGGATCTGGTTCTCGACCGCTCCCGCGGTGCGCTCTTGCTCGAACTCAACGCGCGTCCCGGATTGGCGATTCAGGTGGCTAACGGACGCGGGTTGCTGCCTCGTTTGCGCGCCATCGAGGCTCGGGCAGATGCCATCGAGGAAAGCGCCGTTGAGCGCGTCGATTTCGTCATGTCCGAGTTTGCTGAGAACTGATCGAGCCCTGATACAGCAACGGCACGCGGGCTCGGAGGAAGCCTTGCACAGCGAGCAGGGTTGTGGCAGCCAGCCGTGCGGGCGATCGCGCGCCACGCTCCTGCAGGGAGGCAGCAGGCGCGGCCGCCGCTTGGCGGCCGTGCCTTGCTCGAGCGGTTGGCGACCTTCCTCAGTGGGCGAGGAAGGCTAGCAGCAGCAGAGCGACGATGTTCGCCACCTTGATCATCGGGTTGATGGCCGGACCCGTGGTGTCCTTGTAGGGATCCCCCACGGTATCGCCGGTCACTGCGGCCTTGTGGGCCTCCGAGCCCTTGCCGCCATGATTGCCATCTTCGATGTACTTCTTGGCGTTGTCCCAGGCGCCGCCGCCGGCGGTCATGGAGATGGCGACGAACAGACCAGAGACGATCACGCCGAGCAGCAGCGCGCCGACAGTGGCGAAGGCTTCCGCCTGGCCGGCGATCATGAGGATCACGTAGTAGGTGACGATGGGGGCGAGTACGGGAAGCAGACTTGGAACGATCATCTCGCGGATGGCCGTCTTGGTCAGTAGGTCCACGGCACGTGCGTAGTCCGGCTTTTCCGTTCCGGCCATGATGCCCGGTTTCTCCCGGAACTGGCGCCGGACCTCCTCCACCACCTGGCTGCCTGCCCGACCGACTGCGGTCATGGTCAGGCCGCCGAACAGATAGGGCAGCAGGGCGCCAAGCAAAAGGCCCACGACCACATAGGGACTGGAGAGGCTGAAGTTGACGCTGACCTCGGGGAAGTAGACCGCGAGATCGGCCGTATAGGCTGAGAACAGCACCAGCGCAGCGAGGCCGGCTGAGCCGATGGCATAGCCCTTGGTGACGGCCTTGGTGGTGTTGCCCACGGCATCGAGGGCATCGGTCTTCTCACGGACGTCGGCGTCCAGGTCGGCCATTTCAGCGATGCCGCCTGCGTTGTCGGTCACCGGGCCATAAGAGTCCAGAGCGACCACCATCCCGGCCACAGCCAGCATTGCGGTGGCAGCGAACCCGAGGCCGATGACGCCGGCGAGCATGTAGGCAGCGATGATGCCAGCGCAGATCACCAGGGTCGGCAGGGTGGTGGCCTCCATGGAAATGGCCAGGCCTTGAATGACGTTGGTGCCGTGGCCGGTTTCGGAGGCCTTGGCGATGGAGCGCACCGGTCGGTAGCTGGTGCCGGTGTAGTACTCGGTGATCCAGATGATCAGTCCGGTGATGACCAGACCGATGATGCCGCAGAAGTACAGACTCCAGCCGGTAAATGCCCGGTCGCCATAGGCGAAGCTCTGAGCCAAGCCTTCGGGCAGCGCCCAGTTCATGCCAAAGGGAATCAGGATCACAGACAGGACCGTGGTGACCAGGAAACCCTTGTACAGCGCGCCCATGATGTTCTGGGAGGCGCCGAGTTTGACAAAGAAGGTACCGATGATCGAGGTGACGATGCAGACCGCGCCGATGACCAGCGGGACAGCCATGAGATCAGGGGCCGCAGCGCCCAGGAACAGTGCGGTGAGCACCATGGTGGCGCCGACGGTGACGACGTAGGTCTCGAACAGGTCGGCCGCCATGCCGGCGCAGTCGCCGACGTTGTCACCGACGTTGTCGGCGATCACGGCCGGGTTGCGCGGGTCGTCCTCGGGAATGCCGGCTTCGACCTTGCCCACCAGGTCGGCGCCGACGTCAGCGCCCTTGGTGAAGATGCCGCCGCCGAGTCGCGCGAAGATGGAAATCAGCGAGGCGCCGAAGCCGAGCGCGACGATGGAGTCGATGACCGTGCGGCTGACCGGGTCGAAGCCCATGGCCACGGTCAGCACCATGTAGTAGCCGGCAATGGCCAGCAGGGCCAGGCCGGCCACCAACATGCCTGTGACAGCTCCGGCCTTGAAGGCGATGTCGAGGCCGGTCTGCAGGCTGCTGCGGGCGCCTTCTGCCGTGCGGACGTTGGCGCGCACGGAGATCAGCATGCCGATGTAGCCCGCGGCACCCGACAAGACCGCGCCGAGGACGAAGCCGATGGCGGCCCAGGACGACAGGAAGAAGAACAGCAGGATGGCGATGATCACACCCACCACGGCGATGGTGCTGTACTGCCGGTTGAGATAGGCCCCGGCGGCTTCCTGGATGTAGGTGGCGATCTCCTGCATCCGTTCGTTCCCGGGGCTCATGGCGAGCACCGAGCGAGTGGCCCATATTCCGTACAGCACGGCGAGTATGCCAGCCGCGATGGCTGCGAGCAGTGGTTGCATTTCTGTCCCCCCCTATGGTGTGGATCGAGCGCGATGTATGCTGAGTATTGGGCTGGCTCTGGGTTTTGTCCCTGTCCTGCCAGGGCTTCACTGATCTTCACTCCCGGTTTCCGGCATGACCTCAAGCTCCACTTGCGGCAAATCGGTCACTGCTGGGGCATGCATACCACCTCCCCCCGGTTTCGGCTCGAAACCGGCTCGAGGTTGTGGGCGACTGGCCCGGAGACCGTTCCACATCGAGAGCCGAAAAGTCTGTGAACTCGGCCCTGCTGTCAAGCTTCACCTCTCGTGTCGCTGACCCTTGTGAAAACTGTCGATGCGCGATCAGGCATCCGGTGGTACGACAATGACCAGAATGTCTGCGGCAACGGTGTCTAGAATGCGCTCGGCGGTGTTGCCGACTACAGCTGCGGCAATGCCTTTTCGGCCCACTGAGCCGATGATCACAAGCCCGGCATCGATCTTTTGGCAGACGCTCGCGATCAGATCCTCGGGGTCGGCATCACCGACATGGGCCTGCTGGCGACTGACCCCGGCACGTTTGGCCAAATCCGGTGGGTGGATGAAGTTCTTGGAGTCTGCATAGGCATTCACCACATTGAGTTCCGCGCCGAGCTGTTCGGCCACATCCAGTCCGGTCGCGAGGACGATCCCGGTGAGGTGAACGTGAGCCTCGTCGGTAGCGGCGATGTTGACCGCTGCCAGCACTTTAGCAATGGGGGTGTCGTCGGAGCGCTTGGCGAACAGCACCGGGCAGCGCGCCTCGCGCAGCACCAGCCAGTCGGAGGTTTTCATGAGGCGGCGGCGCAGTGGCGAGCGCGTCGAGGCAGCCTTGATAAGCATATCGGCATCCGCATTGCGGACCGCCTGGGAGAGGGCTGTGCGCCAGTCGCTGCTGCTCTTGACCTCGGTGGTCACGTCGACGTTGGTCACTTTCAGAGGTTTGACCAGCTCGTCGAGCCAGAGCTCGTGACGCCGCTGTTCGGCCTGGAGCATTGCGTCACCATCTTCGGCGGCAACCCCCTGAGGCGGCGTGAAACAGAGCAGTGCATGCACGCTGGCTCCACTCTTGCGGGCCATGAAGGCCGCTCGATCGAGGGCGCGCTGCTGGTTGGTGGTGGGGTCGATGATACAGAGGATTTTTTTGATCTCGAGCGATGCGTCAGCCATGGGAGTACGACACCTTACAACGGTGGCCAAGGGTTGGTTTGTGGGTAGGTCGCCCCCAGTCTAGCATGACCGGGAGAAAGCGCTCGGCGTTCTTGGGTGGCGCGCTCTCGATATTCGGCTGTGGCATCATCCGAGGCGGATAGAGCTTTCTTTCGTGCCTGGGCTGGCACGCAACCTTGGTATGGGAGTGATTCATGTCCAGCGAGAATCTGCATGAAGACCGAGCAGACTTGCCCGAGGAGGTCATCGACAAGCACCGCGCCATCAGCTCCCTTATGGAGGAATTCGAGGCGGTGGACTGGTACGAGCAGCGCGCCGCAGCGACGCAGGATCCTGAGCTCAAAGCCATCCTGCTGCACAATCGCGACGAGGAGATGGAGCACGCTGCGATGGTGTTGGAGTGGCTGCGGCGGCGCTACCCTGTCATTGACGAACATTTGCGCACCTACCTCTACGCGGAGGGTGACATTCTACAGGCCGAGGCCGTGGCTACCGGCAAGGCGGACGGTTCGGAAGAGCCGACCGATCAGAGGGGCGGCGCCAGGATTGCCGTCAGCGATGGCTCCCTTGGCATTGGCAGTCTGCGCGAAGCCTGAAGTTTTTCTCTGGAGGAATGATGGACGATCTTTATCGTGAACTGGCCCCGATCACGGCTGAAGCCTGGACGGAGATCGAAGAGGAAGCCCGCTCGGCCTTGAAGGCGACGCTGGCTGGCCGCCGGCTGGTGGATTTTCAGGGACCACTCGGCTGGCATGCGTCTTCTGTCGATCTCGGCCGCACCGAGGAGATTGATGCCCCTGCCAACGGTGCATCTGCGCGCCTGCGGCGGGTCCAGCCGCTAGTCGAGGTGCGCGTACCCTTTGAACTCGAGCGCAATGAGATCGAGGCGCTTGCGCGCGGAGCCCGCAATCCGGAACTCGATCCCGTGGTGGCAGCGGCTCGGTCGGCAGCATTGATCGAGGATGGCGCGATTTTCAACGGTTATGCGAGCACCGGCATCGACGGTATCGGCGCATCAACGACCCATGCGCCAATCTCGCTGTCCAGCGACTATACGCACTATCCTGAGGCGGCGGCGGAGGCCATGCGCATTCTCCGTAACCAGGGCATTGATGGCCCCTATGCCATTGCCATGGGGCCTCGTTGCTATGCGGGGCTGACGCGTACCACGCATAGCGGTGGTTATCCGGTCCTCGAACATCTGCGCCAACTCGTGGATGGTCCTTTGGTGTACGCCCCTGCCGTGGACGGCAGTATCGTCATGTCCATGCGCGGCGGCGACTTTGAACTCACCGTCGGCCGGGATTTCTCCATCGGCTATCTGGAGCACGATGCGAAGAGCGTGCGCCTCTACATCGAATCCAGCTTCACGTTCCTGAACAACGGTCCCGATGCGGCAGTGGTGCTCAACTACGGCGACAAGAAAGGCAAGAAGTAGTTCAGGGCGCGTTCACTACAGAGGGGCACTATGGCCGTATCGTCTGCTCACGCTGGACGATGTGGAGGAGAGAGGAATGAGTGCGATAAGAGTGAAGCAGGCTGTGCTGACGGCATTAGTGGGTTTGGGTCTCGCGGCAGCGTCGGGGGGGCAGGCTCAGAGCGGTCCTCCGGCACATGCTGAGCAGGCCCAGGATCGAGCCGCTGCGGCGCAGCAGCAGGGGGCGCAACAGCGTGCCACTGAGCGTGCCATGGGGTCCGAGCGCCGCGCAGAAGACGCTGCTGAGCGGGCCCGCGAGGCTCGTGAAAGATCGGAGCAGCGCGCTGCAGAGGCACGGGAACGTGGGCGGGAGCGCGCGGATGAGGCCCAGGATCGGTCGGAACAGCGGTCCGACGATGCGCGGCGACGCGCCGAGGAAGCCGAAGATCGTGCAGAGGCAGCGGATGAGCGCGCAGCGCAGGCGCGGGAGCGAGCCCGGGATATGCCGCCAGGTATGGAGCGGCAGGAAGAACGCATGCGTGAACAGGCGGAGCGGGGCAGCGAGCGGGGCCGCGAGCAGTCCCAGGGCAAGCGCCCCTGGTGGCGATTCTGGGGAGGCGATGGCTGAGCGCATCGGTCCCGCCTGTTCGTTTCGTCGCAGCAGGGCCGTGGCGGCGATGCGCCCCGGCCCTGGTATTACAGCAGATCCTTGATCGCCACGGACTCGTCGGCGAGTTGGGTTGGATCGACTTTAGCCTTGTTCGCGACGAGTTGTTTGGCCGCCATGAATTCCTTCGGGCTGTTCACCGCATCCACGGCGATCACCACGCCGTCGCGCAGATAGAAGCGGGCGAAGGCGTCGTTTTCGGGATCGCCCCGCACCACTTCGACGTCGGCATCCGACGAGAACCCCACCATTTGCAGCTTGAGGTCGTACTGGTCCGACCAGAACCAGGGCACGGCATCGTAGACCTTGTCCTTGCCGCAGATGTTGGCGGCGGCCACTCGCGCCTGATCCATGGCGTTGGGCACGGATTCGAGCCGCAGGCGGCGCTCGAGCATCGCGCTTGGGTGGTTGGTGCAGTCGCCGATCGCGTAGATGTCTGCAGCCGAGGTCCGGCAGTGGTCGTCTACGAGGATGCCATTGTCCACGTCGAGGCCGGCGGCCTCAGCGAGTTCCGTTGTGGGCAGAATGCCTGCGCCGATGATCACGAGATCAGCCGGCAACTCGCTGCCGTCCTTGCACTTCACGCCGCTGACCCGATCGCTGCCGAGAATTTCGCTGGCGGCGGCGCTGCAGTGAATCTTGACGCCGGCCTTGGTGTGCACGCCGTGGTAGTACTCGGACATGGCCGCGGTGGTCACCCGCTGCAGGATGCGCTGTTCCATTTCCAGAACGGTGACGTCGAGGCCGGCCTTCACTGCCACCGCGGCCACTTCCAGGCCGATGTAGCCGCCGCCGACGATCACCAGCCGCTTGCCCTCGCCCATGTCGGCGCGAATGCCGTCCACGTCCGCCAGGGTGCGCAGGTAGTGCACGCCGGGCAGGTCGACGCCCGGCAGCGGCAGACGGCGCGCGTGGCTGCCCGTGGCGATGACCAGATGGGTCCATTCCAGGCTCTCGCCGTTGCTGAGTGTCACCGTCTTCGCCGCGGGATCAATGCTGTCCACCCGGGTGCCGAGCTTCAGTTCGATGTCCTTGTCGGCATAGAACTTCTCCGGTCGCAGCAGCGTCCGCTCCAGAGTCTGCTCACCGGCCAGATAGGTCTTGGAGAGGGGCGGCCGCTGATAGGGGGGCACTGGCTCTTCGCAGATCAGTACCACTTCGCCCTCGTAGCCTTCCTGCCGCAGGCTCGCCACCACTTGCGCGCCGGCGTGGCCGCCGCCGATCACCACGGTCCGCGTCATACTCCTCTCTCCCTCTAAGCTCAAAATGTCATTGTAACGACGCCGGCTGGAAAGTGCCGCCACCAGACTCACCATGGCTTGCTGCAAGCGCCGCCATGACTTCCAGGCGCAGTGAACCCTTGGCCAGCTTGCCTGTGGGCAGGCGCGGCAGATGGGCGCGGAACTCGAAGTCCCTTGGGCACTTCAGGTGCGCCAGGCGCTGACGGCAAAAGTCCCGCAACTCCCCCGCCAGGCCTGGGTCATGGGCAGCAGCTGCCACGGGTTCCACCACGGCATGCACGCGCTCCCCGAACTCAGGGTCGGGCAGGCCGAAAACGGCCGCATCGGCCACGCGCGGATGGGCAAGCAGGATGTCTTCCACTTCCCGGGGGTAGATGTTCACGCCTCCGGAAATGATGGTGAAGTCCCGCCTGTCGGTGAGATAGAGGTAACCATCTGCATCCAGATAGCCGATGTCTCCAAGAGTGGAGAGCCCGTCCGCCGCGTAGGCCGCAGCGGTCTTTTCGGCATCGTCGAGGTACTCGAAGCGGGCACCGCCACCAAGATAGACCAGACCGGTTTCACCCGCCGGCAGGTCGCGTCCCGCCTCGTCGCGGATGCGCACCTCCCCGAGTAGCGGCCGGCCCACCGATCCCGGATGGGCCAGCCACTCTTCGGGGCCGATCACGGTCTGGCCGTTGGCTTCAGTGGCCGAGTAGTACTCGTGGATGATCGGTCCCCACCACGCCAGCATGGCGCGCTTCACTTCCGGCGGGCAGGGGGCGGCGGCATGCACGGCATAGCGGTGGCTGGCAAGGTCGTGACCCTGGCGCAGCGCTTCGGGCAGCCGCAGCAGACGGACGAACATGGTCGGCACCCACTGGCTGTGGGTGACGCGGTGCCGCTCGATCAGTTCCAGGGCCTTGGTGGCGTCGAACCTCTCCATGATCACGCAGTGGCCGCCCTTACGCAGTACCATTTCCGTGTAGCGCAGCGGCGCGGAGTGATAGAGCGGCGCGGTGGAGAGATAGGTGACCTTTTCGTCGATTTCGTGCAGGGCCATGCGCCGCCGCGCCAGCTCGCCGATCGTGCCCGGCACTGCCCCGGGCCGGGCGTTGATGACGCCTTTGGGGCGGCCGGTGGTGCCGGAGGAAAACAGCAGCGCGGCGCCTTCGCTCGCGTCTTCGGGGAAGGTGTCCGGCTGTCCGGCGGTGAACGCTTCGAGAGCCTGCCAGGGGGCTGGCGACGGTGCTGTGTCTACCCTCAGGGAGATGGCTGGCAGGCTGTCGGCGATGGGCGTGAGCCGATCGAGGAAATCCTGGGATGTGAGCAGCAGCTTCGGGCGTGCTGATTGCAGAATCCAGGCAATTTCCTCGCCTTGCAGGTGGGTGCTGATCGGCGTGTAGTAGCAGCCGCTGCGCATGGCGGCCCAGAATGCCGCGAAGATCTCGAGCTGATTGCCGAGCAGGACTGCGATGCCGTCACCGGGTTTGACACCAGCCCGGCGTAGACCGTGGGCCAGGCGGTTGGCTGCAGTTTCAAGATCCCCGTAGGTCCAGGTGGTGTCGCCGAGGGTCAGGGCAGGCCGCTTCGGTTCCCGGGCAGCGATGGCCGCCGGGTGAAGGTTATCAGGGCGGAACATGAGTGGGCCAAGCGTGAGGTTCGGTGACTAAGGAGCACAGCCGGGGTGCGCAGATCAAGGCGCGCAAGCGCAGGGATAGCACCGCTATGTCAAGCTTGTGCAACGCGGAGCTGCGCGTTCCGGCGCCGCGAACAGTTACCGAATTTTGCGCTTGGCCCACTTAGGTGTCTTGGCCCTTGCGGGGTGCGACGGGCATGGGGAAGGGCATCACCGACCCCTTCACCTCCTTGATACGGGCCTGCCCCTCCTTCTCGACCTCGTCGATGCGCACCACCGCGTGCATGGGAATGTAGCTGCGCTGGACGCCCTCGAACTCGCCCTTCAGGCGTTCCTCGGACGGGTCCACGACCACCTGAGCACGCTTGTTGAAGACATAGCCCTCAACTTCGATGAAGCCGTAGAGCTCGCTCTGGAAAATGTCCTGGGCATAGACCTCATAGATCTGTCCCTGATTGTGGAAGATCACCCTGTAGAGATGTGTGTCTTCGGCCATGATGGGCTCCGTGCTGCCGGAAGTCGCCATATTGGGGCCTGCGGGCGGCATTGCAAGTCCTCTGGGCAAGTCTTCTGGGCAAGTCAGCTGTCGTTTCGTGCATGTTGCTCTGCTATCATCGCGCGCCCCCGAGGCTGCATTCGCGTGACTGTCATGGCCGGTAAGGTCTTCATTCGAACCCACGGTTGCCAGATGAATGAGTATGACTCTGCGCGCATGCTCGATCTGCTGCGTGAAAGTCATGGTCTCGAGGCCACCGATGTGGAGGCCGAGGCCGATGTCATTCTGCTCAACACCTGCTCCATCCGAGAAAAAGCCCAGGAGAAGGTGTTCAGCGAACTCGGTCGCTACCGGCAGCTCAAACGGTCCCGCCCGGATCTGGTGATCGGGGTGGGTGGGTGCGTGGCAAGCCAGGAAGGGGATGCCATCGCCACTCGTGCGCCCTTCGTAGATCTGGTGTTCGGCCCCCAGACCCTGCACCGTTTGCCTGAGATGCTCGACGCCCGACGCAGCGATCCGGCGGCCTTGACCACCATCGTTGATGTCAGTTTCCCGGAGAT
>SLTB01000241.1 GCA_007130155.1 Pseudomonadales bacterium | reverse complement strand
TGAAAAAGGAAACCGACGAGGCTTCACGCAAGCGCTTCGAGGACCTCGAGGAGAATATCGACCGTCTCGAGAAGGAGTACGCGGATCTCGAGGAGATCTGGAGCGCGGAGAAGGCCACGCTGCAGGGTGAGCAACACGTCAAGGAGGAGCTCGATCAGGTTCGGGTGGAGCTCGAGGCGGCACGCCGGGCGGGTGATCTCACCCGCATGTCCGAGCTGCAGTACGGACGCATTCCGGAACTCGAGAAGCGGCTGGCACAGGCCGAACAGGCCGACATCACCGACATGCAGTTGCTGCGAAATCGGGTCACCGAGGAGGAAATCGCCGAGGTGGTCTCGAAGTGGACCGGGATACCAGTATCGAAGCTGCTCGAGGGCGAACGAGAGAAGCTTCTTCAGTTGGAGGGGCAGTTGCACGAGCGGGTGATCGGCCAGCACGAAGCCGTGACAGCGGTGTCCAACGCGGTGCGCCGGTCGCGCGCCGGCCTCGCGGACCCCAATCGCCCGAACGGTTCCTTCCTGTTCCTCGGCCCCACCGGGGTCGGTAAAACCGAGTTGTGCAAGGCGATGGCTGACGTGCTGTTCGACAGCGAACAGGCCATGGTGCGCATCGACATGTCAGAGTTCATGGAGCGGCATTCGGTAGCACGACTGATTGGTGCTCCGCCTGGTTACGTGGGTTATGAGGAAGGGGGCTATCTGACGGAAGCCGTACGCCGTCGTCCCTACTCCCTGATCCTGCTTGACGAGATCGAGAAAGCGCACCCGGATGTGTTCAATATCCTGCTTCAGGTGCTCGACGACGGGCGTCTGACGGATGGCCACGGGCGGACGGTGGATTTCCGCAATACGGTGCTGGTCATGACCTCCAATCTAGGTTCCGACGTGATCCAGTCCATGGCGGGTGACGAGAACTATGACGCCATGAAGCGAGCAGTGATGGGCATCGTCGCTCAGCACTTCAGGCCTGAGTTTCTCAACCGTGTCGATGACTCTGTGGTGTTCCATACGCTGACCCCGGCGGATATTCGTCAGATCAGTTCTGTCCAGCTCGAGGGTTTGAAGCGTCGCCTGGCCGAGCGCGATCTCGGCCTTCAGATCAGTGACGCAGCTCTCGATCGGCTCTCGGAAGCTGGATTCGATCCGGTCTACGGTGCGCGGCCACTAAAGCGTGCGATTCAGCGCATGGTGGAGAACCCACTGGCTGAGGAGTTGCTCCGTGGTCGCTTCCTGCCGGGTTCGATGGTGCGGATCGACGTGGCGGAGGAGGGCGATGGCCTGGAGTTCCTCGAAAGCGAGGACAGCCACGCCGCATGAGCGCCTGAGAGCATGGGGCCCGCCCGGTGAGATGGGCGGGCTCCATGGCGGGGACCGAGCGCCATGAAGAAACTCGAAAAGCATGGACATGTGTACAGGCAAGGCGTACTGTATGCTTAACCAGCTATCGAGAAGGACTGTCATCATGCGTACTCCTGATCTCTTCGCTGATTCCCGACGTCGGATCGAAACGCCCGCCGAACGACATTCCCGCCTTGCCCTCAGTGCGGCCCGGCGCCTGAAGCGAGCCCAACAGCGCGAGCGGGCGGCCCGGCTGGTGTGCCACCACCTTCGCTGTATGCTCGAGCAGGATCAGCCCAAAGGAGCTGCCCAAAGGATCCATGAGATCCGCATCCGTCGCCTGACCGCCTGACCGGACATGTCGAGAAGGCAGTAAGCCACGCTTGATCGGAAACCTGGATGGGGTTGGGTGAAGGACGCCGGTTGTAGACCCCAATGAAGACCAGGGCTGATCCAGATCAATTTGTCATGCGCGATGTCGACTTACACTCCTCGGGTCGTCACGCAAGGGCCATCAGGGCATGTCCGAACTCCTGACCGCGCGCCGCAGGGAGGCGCTGCGACTTGATCTTGAGGATCAGCAAAAGGCGCTGATCGAGGAGCTCTATCGACTCAGCCAGGGACTGATCCATGGCTCCAGTGCACCAGACGAATTCGGTGCTGGCCTGCTCGCGGGCGAACTCCCCCGGATTCCAGAGGGAACAAGTGCGGCGCAGCGCCTCGAGGCAGAGCTCTGCAGGTTGCGTGAGATCAATCTCACCTTGGGCCGGGTCAATCGGGAGGACTTCGGTCGCTGTGAATGCTGTGGAGGCTGGATTCCCTTTAGCGATCTCGCCAGAGACGCCACCCGCCGCCGTTGTAGTGGTGGCTGCGGCAGGATGTCCCGTTAGCAGGTGCTGCTGAACGATTTTCAGCGCTCTGTTGGACGAAGCCGCTACGCGGCAGAGCTCCATGATCCGATCGCCGCTCCAATCTGGAAACTGACAGCACGCACGTGGAGCACCGTCAAACTCGATCGCAATGGCATCCGCTTCTTCTACGAAGAGGTCCTCGGCAAGACGATGCCCTGGCTCGGCATGGTCCGGCCACCCAAGGTCCAGGCCCTGCCAGATGTGCTCTCGATCGAGGAGCTCGCCAGTCTCGTCGCAGCGACCCGTGAGCGACGCTATCGCATCTTCTGGCTCGCCACCTACAGCATGGGGCTGCGTCTCGGGGAAACCCTGGCGCTGCAAGTCGACGACATCGACAGGCGCTCGCCCTGAGAAAACAGGTTTCCGCGGAAACGCTTTACTGATTGCCCATCAGCCCAGATTTTTCCCCAAGCGTCTAGCCCGGGTTTGTCCAACCCGGGATAAGGTCGCGGCTGCGCGCGACCTATCCTTTGCTGAAACAAACGGTCGCCGCCCGGTGCGGGAAGGCCTGTAGGCCCATCACGGATGGCTTACATAGGCTTGCCGTGTGCAACCACGCTCGCCTACGACAGTACGTCCGGAGAGCCCGACCGTTCGTTTTACAAGGGCGGAAAGACTCTGGGAGCGGCTAAGCACCGATCTGGACGCCTGCGATACGGCTCAGTTCCATCGGGTCCAGGATGCTGATTTCCTTTCCTTCCACCTTGATGAGGCCCTGCACCTGCAGGCGCGTGAAGACACGGCTCACGGTCTCGACAACGAGGCCGAGATAGTTGCCGATGTCACCGCGCGACATGGGCAGGCGGAATTGCGTGGCAGAGAGGTTTCGGCGCCGGAAGCGAGCCGCCAGGCCGAGCAGGAGGGCAGCGATACGCTCCTCTGCGGAGCGCTTGCTCAACAGCACCAATAACTGTTCATCATCACTGATCTCGCGGCTCATGATCTTGAACAGGTGGCGCTGCAGTCCTGGGATCTCTGTAGCCAGTCCCTCTACGCGCTCGAAGGGAACTTCGCAAACCGTGGAGGTTTCCAGGGCCACGGTGGCATTGGGATGAGTGCCGCCACCCAGACCACCGAGTCCGAACATCTCACCAGGCAAGTGAAAGCCCATGATCTGCTCTTCTCCTTCCGGAGTGAGGCGATAGGTTTTGAGAGCGCCGCTTCGCACGGCATAGATGGACTCGAAGGGGGTGCCACTGCGGAACACGTATTCGCCTCGTTGCAGAGGCCGGCCACGCTCGATGATGTCCTCGAGGCGATGCAGATCGGTATCGCTGACGGCCATGGGCAGACAGATCGGACTCAGCGAGCAGTCTTCGCAGTGGGCCTCACGGTGAATAGGTCCGTGGTCGGCGGCGCTGGTCCTGGCCATTGAGCGTGATTCCAATTCGGGCGCGGGTGGTGAGGCCCGATTCTAGCTGGCATCCATTCCCTTTCCCACATTTGCCGACGGGTTACTTTTCTACGCGCCGCTCGTCAATCTGTGAACACCGGCATCGCTCCGAGTTCCCAGAGCAGAACCGTGGCGGTCATCATGCAAACCACGATGACCAGGCCCACCGCCAGCACAGCGCTGGCGAATAAATAGCCGCGTTCTTTAGGCACGCCCATCATGGGCGGAATGCCGAGGTAGAGAAGGACCACGGCGTAGCATCCGGCTGCCGTGCCGAGCAGAAGATCGAGCCAGAGCAGCGGATAGAACCCTAGCAGCCCCCCCAGGAACAGCGGTGTGGCCGTGAAGGTCGCCAGGGAAATGGCCCTGGCCGGCGTCGATTCGGCACCGTAGGTGACCGACATCCAGTGGATCATCAGGCCGATGCCGATCAGCGCGCCGAGCATGCCCAGATAGAACAGGACGATGATGATCAGCATGCTGTCCACGGTGATCTTCGTGGCCTCGCCCGCGCCCACTTTCCAGCCGATCTGCGTGACACCATAGAACCAGGCGACGGCCGGAATCAAAGCCAGGATCATCATGTGTGCCATGACGCCAAGAATGCTTGGATGCTCGCGGCTGATCGCCTGCCATGTGCGATTCGGTTTTGTCATGATCCCGAAAATGTGCTTGATGAACACCCTATGCCCTCCCGTAATGCGCTGATCGATCCGGCGAGGCCAAACTGCCGGTTGTCTGGTTCAAACTTTCCGCGTGGCTGCCGTGATGATCGTGCCCACCGTTTCCGTGCTGCCAGACGCCACCGCCGATCAGCGTCCAGACTCCGAACGCCACCACCAGTAAGCCGGCGCCCAGGCGCAGTTCTCTGCGGCGCAGTGGCGCCAGCATGGCGGCGCTGAACCAGCTGCCAGCGACGACGGCAGGCAGGGTTCCCAGGCCGAAGGCAAGCATCAGCCAACCTGCACGCAAGGGATCGGCGGCACTCGCTGCCCAGACCAGAGTGCCGTAAACCAAGCCGCAGGGAAGCAGTCCCCAGCTCATGCCGAGCAACAGCGTGCTGCCCTGTCCGTGGCTAAGACCTGGACCGATACGCTGCCAGAGACGATGACCGAGGCGCTCCAGCACCAGGATGCCGTGCCAGAGTCCCGCGAGGTATAGCCCCATGGCGATCAGTAATCCTCCCGCCAGACCCCGTAATACCACCCGAGCAGGCTCGATGGCCGTGACCAGCACGGCTCCGAGCAAACCCAGTGCCATGCCGAGGGCTGCGTAGCTGATCAGGCGGCCGGCGCTGTAGAGCAGCAGTTGGCCGAACAGCGCGCTGCCCTGGACACTGGCATCCCTGCTGCCTGCTGTCACGCTGCGCATGGACAGTGCAGCCATGATGCCACCACACATGGCAAGGCAATGGCCGCTGCCAAGCAGGCCAATGCTGAACGCGGTGAGTGTCTGGCCGAGGAGATCAGTCATGCCGTTGGTCTTCGGGCTGCTGACCGCTCTGGCTGGATTCCTCGAACAGGATGCGCGAGGCCTCGCGATCGAGATCATCGAATTGCCGAGTCCGAACGGCCCAGACGAAGGCCCGGACAGCCAGCAGAACCAGCACCACTGACAGCGGGATCAGCAACCAGATCACGTCCATGCAAGAGCCTCCCTGCTGGACTCGCGGGGCCGGTGGCTCTGGCGCAACAGGCGGGCGGCGTTGGCGAGCACGAGCAGTGAGCTGGCTGACATACCCAGCGCTGCGGCCCAGGGTGCGATCATGCCGGTCACGGCCAGCGGCATGGCCAGCAGGTTGTAGCTGATGGCCCACAGCAGATTCTGGCGAATGATGCGGCGGGTTCGGTCGGCGCCGTCGAGCAGGTCGATTACGGCTTCTAGGCGATCGTCGAGAACGATGACATCGGCCGCCGAACGGGTGAAGTCGCAGGCTGAGGCCATAGCGATGGCGACGCCGGCACCGCCGAGGGCCGGAGCATCATTGAGACCGTCGCCGACGTACAGCGCACCGCCGTTCTTGCGAGCTTCCTGCAGCAGGGTGTATTTGCTGGCCGGATCAACGCCTGCCCACCAGTGCGTGATGCCGAGTTGCTCGGCAACGGCCTGCACGCGGTCATGGCTGTCGCCGCTGATGATGGCCGTGTCCAACCCGCGGGCTCGGAGCCGGCTGACGGTCTCCCTCGCGCCCGACCGAAGCCGTTCGCCGCGCAGGGCGCTGTGATCAGGCAGCGCATCGAAATGGAATCGGGCGCGCAGGGCGCCGGCCTCAGTCAACCAGATGCCATCTTCGCCTGCGGCAGCAGGGTCTGGATTGACGCTTGCCGCCCAGTTTGGCCGTCCCAGCCGCCAGCGCTTGCCATCCACGATGGCTTCGACGCCGGCGCCCGCCGCTACGCGATGATGTTCGAGATCGTAGCGATGGCTTACAGGCAGGCGTCGGAATGCCACGGCCAGCGGGTGAGGGACATCCTGTTCCAGCGCTACGGCCATGTTTACACATTCGGCCTCAGTGCCGGCAGTCACCGCTTCACAGCGCAGGGTACCTGGCTCGGTCAGGGTGCCGGTCTTGTCGAAGAAGGCGGCGACCAGGCTCTGAGCACGCTCTAGGGCGGTGGGATCTACCAGCAGAACACCCAGGCGTCGCAAGCGCAGCGTCGCGGCAGTGAGGGTCACGGGTGTGGCCAGGGCAAAGGCGCAGGGGCAGGTGACCATCAGAGTGGCCAGGGTCACCGGCAGCACGCGGGCAGGATCGATGAACCACCATGCCCCTGCGGTCACCGCGGCAATGACGAGGACGGCGGCCACGATGAAGCCTGCTACGCGGTCAGCCACATGGAGACTTTGGGGGCGCTGGGCGCGAGCACGGGCCAAGAGCTGGGGAATGGCAGCCAGGGCACTGTTGGCTGCCGGGCGCAGCACTTCCAGTCGCAGCCGGGCATGGCCATTGCGGCTGCCGGCTGCAATGTCGCAGCCTGGGGCCACGCTCAAGGGACTGGATTCGCCGGTCAGGGCAGCCCGGTCGATGTCGCTGTGGCCAGCGAGCACGCGGCCATCGGCGGCGACGATACCACCCGGGGGAATCTCGATGTGGTCGCCGGCTCGAAGCTGCATGGGCAGGACGGATTCGCGCTGGCCCTCGCTGTCGATGCGTGTCACGGCGGCCGGTAGCAGAGCGTCTAGACGGGCATCCGCCCGGGCAAAGCGATGACGAACCGATTGCTCCAGATGACGGCCGAGCAAGAGGAAGAACGTGAACATGGCCACGGAATCGAAGTAGACGTGCTCACCACGGGCGATACCGCCGCTGAGGACAACCAACGCGCTTACGCCCCAGCCGAGTCCTATCGCCAGCGCCACCGGGACGTCGATGCCCATTCGCCCTGCGCGCAACGTATGCCAGGCCGTGCGAAAGAAGGCTTGGGCGCCGAAGGCCACCACCACGCCGGTCAGGACCATCTGCGCCCAGATCAGTAGGGCTCGGTGGTCCAGCGCCATGCCCGAGAAAAGTCCAGCGTAGTCGGCGATGGCCAGCATCATCACTTGCATGGCGCCGATGCCGGCGATTCCGATGGCAGTGAGGGACCGGCGTCGCTGCTGTTCGTGCAGGGCAAGTTCTTCGGCGGGCTGCGCCGGCACAGCATCGAAGCCCAGTGCATTGATGCCCGCCAGAAGCCGGGTCAATCCGCGCGCCGCCTCGTCATCGTCGTTGGCATCCCAGCTCGCCGACAGCCGGCCGTTGGCGAGATCGACGCTGACCTGGTGCAGTCCGGGCAAGCCGGCAAGGCCGTGTTCGAGAACCCAGGCACAGGCCGCACAGCCGACACCATCCAGTGCCATTGAGCCGTGGGCACGACCACTGTGATCGCGCTCGAGGTACTGTGCGGCGATGGTGGGGTCCGCGAAAGCGGAAGGGTCTGCCGCGATGCCTTCGCCGGGCCGATGGCCGGTGGGTGCCTGCCGCAGTCGATAGAAATCGTCCAGCCCTGCGCTATGGATGAACTGCACCGCAGCTTCGCAGCCATGGCAACACACCGCTTTGCTGCGACCGTTGACGCTGACCTCGATGTCGAGCCCAGGCGGGACCGGCAGGCCGCAGTGAAAGCAAGCCTCGCTGTCTGCTGCGGCATCATGATGGAGTCGTCGGGCCAGGGCGCTCATGGTGGCGCGCCCCAGCGCTCTGCCCGCACCTCGATGGTGTCGCTTTCCGAGGCCTCGAGGCGGACCTCTTTACGCAGCAGCCATTGGTCATCGCTGGAGCGGATGCTGAGCACATGCCGCCCCTGAACGGGTTCGATGAGTCCACTCCAGCCATGATCCGTGCGGGCGAGGGTGAACTCGACGTCCTTGCGGGCCTGTGTGGGGTGGGCGAGCAGCACCTCCACAGCGCTGTTGGCGAGGGCACCTTGGCGTTGGCGGACTTCCATCAGCCAGCCGTCCTCGGGACTGCCAAGCAAGGTGGCTGCGATACCGAGTTCCGCTGCCCTGTGGGTAGCTCGCAGGTCGATGTTGATGGTCCGTCCGGCCTGATAGTAGTCGTCACGGACTACGGATTCCGGAACGCGGATCGCCAGCGTCAGCAGGGTGATCCCCACGATCACGGACGTCGCGGGAATGGCGATGATCAGCCAGACGATGGGGTGCCGGTACCAGGGCGCGCTGCTGCCGATTGTGGCGTCGTTCATGGCGCTCAGCCTCCTCGTTCCGTAGCGGCGAAGAAGCGACTTTCGCGGCTTGCCAGCCGTCGCTCACTCATCTCGTCGTGGATCTCGAAGGCGATGTCACGGACCCGTTCATGGCTGGCCTGGCCGCGCAGGCGAACCGGTATTTCGACTCGTTCGCCTGGAGCCAGGGTCAGATTCTGCGGTCCGATCCATTGCAGGGCGTCGCTCTCGCGCACGCTCAGATGCAGCGAGCGAGGCTCCGAGTCACGGTTGTGGACACTGAGACGATAGCTGTTCTCGTAGGCCCTCATGTCGTCGAGCCAAACCTCCGTGAACAGGGCCTGGCGGTCACGCTCCACGTCCAGTGCGAGCTCAGGGCGGCCGAGGAAGAGGGCCCCTAATGCCAGCACCATCACCATCAAGGCACTGGCATAACCGAGGAGTCGCGGTCGCAGCCGGGGCGGCGTGTGCCTGAGCAGACTGCGCTCGCTGCGGTAGGCAATCAGACCACGGGGGCGGTCGAGGCGGTCCATGACCGTGTTGCAGGCATCCACGCACAGGCCGCAGGAGATACAGGCGTACTGCAGGCCATCACGGATATCGATTCCGGTGGGGCAGACCTGCACGCAGAGGGTGCAGTCGACACAGTCGCCGGCTGACGGGTCGCGCCGACGGGATCCGCGGGGTTCACCACGGCCGGCGTCATAGGCGATCACTCGGGTATCGGGATCGAACATGACCGACTGGAAGCGGGCGTAGGGACACATGTAAAGACAGACCTGCTCGCGCAGCAGCCCTCCGGCGGCAACCGTCGCTACGGTGAAGAATCCCAGCCAGAACCAGGACCAGCCCCCGAGGGCTGCCGGGGCGCCTAGCACCTCACGGATGGGTACGAAGTAGCCGACGAATGTCACGGCGAAGGCCAACGCAAGCAGCGTCCACGCTGCCCACTTCAATGCCCGCCTCCAGCCGCCCCGACCACGACCCTCGAGCCGTTGCTCGATAGC
>SLTB01000229.1 GCA_007130155.1 Pseudomonadales bacterium | reverse complement strand
TACTGTCGAGTACGCCTGCGCGCCCGAACTGTCGCGCGCCTTGTCTTTACCGGCATCTCCGCGCCCTCGCTTCGCGTATCGGTGAGATATGCGGGCTAGTGCCTCTCCGCCTGATTCAGGACCCGAACGGAGCCTCCTTGGAAAGCTCTTTTTGCCAGGAAAGATCGGCCCCCAAGGCTGAATGCAAGCGACCTTACTCAGGAGATCCGATTTCTCAATGGGTTGCGGTACCCTGCCCCTCCATCAGCGGCGCCTTCCATGCTGGGCCTCTCCGGGCATCTGCCATACACATGCGCCACTCAGTGCCAGCCACGAATTCGCGGACGCGCCTTACCCAGAAGCGATCCAGGCTCGCGCGCAGCATGCGGGCTTCGGACTCAGGACATTAGCCTCATTTCCCTTCATGCCATGCGCCGGGCGCCGAAACAGACGAAGAGAGTGCAGAGAAGAGCAAAAGAAAAGAATAGACGATCGAGGAGTTCGATATCTCTGGAGGGGATGGCCAGGGAATGCGTGTTTCTGCGTGGCGTGATGACGTGCCTGGCCCCCAGATTTCACTGATGCGCGAAGCGAGGGCGTGGAGATGCCAGTAAAGACAAGGCGCGCGACAGTTTGGGCGCGTAGGCGTACTTGACAGTAAGTCGACCGATTCGACAGGAGCGAATCGGGTCGCACGCAGTACGCCCGCAGGGTGCGCTCCATGGATGGTTCGCAACAGCGCAACTGCACCGGTGTACCGGAAGGATTTACGGCATATCCGCGTCCGCCGCCGTGAATCGGAGAGATCTGTGGTCTAGAGTTGATCACCAGGCTCGTGAGTCAAAGGACGAGCGACGTCAGGCGCGTGCCGAACGACACATCATGAATGGTTCAGAGCAGACGGGGCAGGCCACACCACGATGGCGGCCTGAACCAAGGCCACAGCCTACGGAACCCGGGGCACAGCTTTCGACGGGCCGGTAGCTGTCGGTCGATACTTCCGTTGCGAGGGCTGAGCGCAGGAAAACCGGGTTCGGCGTTACTCAAGATACATGGACTTCAGCTTCCTACGCGCGGAGTCATCGACACCGAGTTGTGCTTCAAGGTAGGCGTCAATGGAACCGTGGGCATGCTCGATGTGCTCCAGCGCGTACGTCAGGAAGGGTTTACCGTCTGATGTCATCAGCGGCTCCGCTCGGGTTCCCTCATGATTGCCATGGGCCAGCATCATTCGCGCAAACCAGTTGTGCTCGGCTGCCGCATCGAGATCGACGGAGCCGCGTTCCACGAGCACTCTGCGAAACGCGGTCGACTGCAGATAATCCTGGAGGATAACGTCACGTGACACGCCGAGCGCGGTCAGCAGCAGGGCTGCCGCCAGCCCAGTGCGGTCCTGACCTGCAGAACAGTTAACGACGATCGGTGCTCGCCCCTCCAGGAGTTGCTGGAAGTACACAGTGAGCTGGGCAGTGAGCCTCTCGGGCATTTCCCGGTAGAGTGCTTCCATCCCAAGGAATTCACCATCCTGGCCCATCATCGTTTCGATCAGCGACTCCATCGTGTAGTCGACTGAGTGATGCGCCACCTTTCGTTGATTGACCCAATGATTGGGGTAGAGATCAATTTCGTCGCTTGAGCGAAGCTCGACGATCGCCAAGAAGCCGACCTGATCGAGGTAGTTTTTGTCCTCGTCGGTGAGACCCGTCATGACATCGGATCGGAACAGCAAACCGCGCCGCACCGTCTTCCTGCTTTCGGTGGCATATCCACCCATGTCGCGAAAATTCGACCCGCCTACGAGTGGCACAAGTCGAGCATAGGACTGCAGCACGTTCTCTTCTTGGTCGGCCACCAGGCGGTCTGCAGAAACGCCGGCGTGAGCGCAGGCAAGTGCGATTGTTAATGCTATGAGCTGACCAAGCGGCCGAATCCTGACTTGGCCCGATGTCCTACAGTCCGATCTATTTCCATTGTGCGAACAATCTCGACCGACCCTTAGCGGAGGTTAGCGTGCCGCACCATCGTTACAAATCAGTTAATTATCGGGCGCAAAAACTGACGTTCGATATGACCCTCCGATCATCACGCGTTCGTCACAAAGCTTGTTTAGCCTGCGCCGCTTTCAACGATATGGAAGCTTGAATCATGCAAAGCTCTTCCTGGCGATTGTCCACCGGTCTCATTCCCCTGGTTCTCGTGCTGGCCCTGCCCGGCGCGGCCTTGGCTACTGAATTGGGCCGTCGTGTAGCTGTACTCGAAGAGGTGGTAGTGACCGCGCAGAGGCGCGAACAGCGTCTGCTCGATGCCCCACTGTCCGTGAGTGCCCTCAGTGGATCGGAGCTGGAATCACGTGGCATATCGAGCATCAAAGACCTACAGGACGGCGCGATTCCTTCATTGCAGATCGTCCCCTTCAGCGGTCGAGCATCAGCCGTCAACATTGCGATGCGTGGCATAGAGTCGGGTGATCCTACTCAGATCAGTCAGGATCCCGCGTTCGGGATGCATATCGATGGTGTCTATCTCGGTCGCGTCCAGGGGCTTGGTCTGGAGCTAATGGACATCGAACGGATAGAGGTGATGCGAGGACCGCAGGGCACGCTATTTGGGCGCAATTCGATTGGCGGTGCGATGAACATAATCTCCCGGCGGCCCACCGGAGGGTTTGGCCTGAGGAAACGGCTAAGCGTCGGAAACTTCGACGCTCGGGACGTGCGGACGGATCTTGATCTGCCGCGGGTCGGTGACGTCAGCTTCAAGCTCAACGCTGTTTACGCGGGAAGGGATGGTTGGGTCAGAAATCCCTTTGAGGGTTCCGGTCTCGACAATGGGTATGACGGCTACGAGCGCTATGGCTTTCGGGGCGCGGCGTTGTGGGAGCCCAATGATCGCTTCGATGTTTTGTATGCGTACGAGAAGTCGCGGGACAAATCCACCAGCGGCTATCCACACATTAGGGGTCTGCTCGATGATCGCGAGCAGGCGCGCTTCGTCACTGTCGAGAATTCACGTGTGAGCCGGGCCCGTATGGGGTCGCCCTTGCCCTTCAGTGTCGCCAAAGTTCAGGGACATACGTTGACGGTGTCTTACGACCTTACCGACGCCATCAGCCTGAAGTCGATAACAGGATACAGAACGCTTGATCAGAGCCAGAATGATCAGTGGGCAGGCTCGTTCTTCGGTTTGAATTTTGCGGGCATCGGTCTCACCGGGCGCCTCAGCGAAGCGGGGGTCGACCAGAAACAGTTTTCGCAGGAACTGCAGCTATTGGGCAGTTCCGGTCGGCTGGACTGGGTTCTCGGTGCCTTCTATTTTGAGGAGGACGCGGACGATTTCGCAAACGATGTCATCACGCAGCGGTTCCGAAACGGAGGTAACGAAGTGGTGACGCTGAATCCTTTTATTGTCTCCCCAACTCGAGCGAGCACGCTGAGTGCTGACTCGCGCGCGCTGTTCGCTCAGGTCACCTGGACGCCGCCTGTCCTCGAGGACCGCCTGTCTCTCACCGCCGGTGCGCGGTACACCGACGACAGCAAGAGTGGTGCGCTGACTTCCAGGCGGGGTGTGCCACCCAGCCCGCCCATCGAGTTCGAGTTTTCCTCGTCCAGAATCGACCCCGCTGTAACTGTTGCCTATCAACTGACGGATGAGGTCAACGCCTATGTTCGCTGGGCGACTGCCTATCGGGCAGGCGGCGCAAATTCCCGATCCACGGAGTTCAATCCGTTTGCGGAGGAGGAAGTAAGCACCTGGGAGCTGGGCTTGAAGAGTGAATTCTGGAATCGCAGAGCGCGACTCAACGTTGCAGCTTATCGGAGTGACTACAAAGATCGGTGGCAGGTGTTCTTCGATCCGATGAACATCTCTTTTACTGAAACTCTCAATTCGCTTGAGACCGCGCGGGTCCATGGCGTCGAAGCTGATTTCCAGTTGATTCCGTTGCCGGGGCTCGACATCGTTGCCAGCTACGCCTACACCGACGTCGACCTGCCGTTACTGACCAATCCCTTTGATCCCGAAGGGGAGCAGCTGGAGTTGCCGAGCGGTGGGTTTTCGCCGAAGCACGCCGCATCCGGTGCGATTGGGTACGAGTTCGAGCCCATGTCGTTCGGGACGCTGCGCCTGCACCTGGATGCCAACTACTCGGGCGGATTCTTCATTGGTGGTCAGAAGACCGATTCATACGTCTTGCTGAACGGCCGTGTTTCCTTGAGCGATATTCGCCTTGGTCGAGACGGTATCCGGCTCCAAAGCTCCCTTTGGGTACGTAACATTACGAACAAGGAATATAACTTCTTCGCATTTCCTTTGGATGGCCCCGGATTTGTCGGCGCGGATATTGAATTTCTCGGCAGGCCGCGTACCTACGGTTTGGAGTTATCCTTGTCGTTCTGATTCGGGAGAAACTGGCACCGTCTCGCAGGTCTGGTGATAGTTTGAATACGATAGTCTGCATACAGACTCCTCGGCTCATGCTGGACGTTGCGCAACGGGCGGTTGCTGGAGACTCCGCTTCCGGTTGTTGTCATGGGTTGATCGCAATCGTTCTGTGCACAATCGATTTGCAATACAGCAGGCAGGAGTAAAGGCCATGATCCGTGACGTTCGTACGACCCGCTCTATCGCACCGGAGTCCATGGATGATCATTCCATTAACCCGTCAGACAATATCCCGTTCCGGAAGGTGCTTGAGCAACGATATCCGCGTCGCCAGGTGCTTGCTGGAGGGCTCGGGCTGGCGTCAATGGTCTTGTTTGGCAGGGCTTTCGCTTTCAGCGACAACGGCAGCGGAAGCCCGCGGCCGTCTCTGCTTGGTTTCGACTCGGTGCCAACCAGCACGGCTGATACCCTGGTAGTGCCGGAAGGCTATAGCGCCCAGGTCATGATCCCATGGGGAGAGCCTATCACTGGCGACTTTCCTGCTTTCGATATCAGCAACACGTCTCAGCAACAGGCCATGCAGGTCGGCACACACCACGACGGTATGCACTACTTCCCGATAGAGGGTGATGACCCCTGGCAGGGCAGCTCCTTGGACGGACTTCTGGTGCTCAATCACGAATACTGTGAACCACGTTTGATGCATGCCGCGGCGCAAGGACAGGTCCTGGGGTCCTTTCAGGCGCCCGTCAAACCTGATGGTTCGCGTGACGCCGACGAGGTCTTGAAGGAGATGAATGCCCACGGGGTGTCGATCGTCCGGATCAGGTTGGACGCTAGCGAGCAGTGGCAGGTCGTGCCGGATCCACGCAATCGACGCATCACAGCGCGCACTGGAATGTCATTTTCCGGACCGCTGAGAGGACATGAGTCGCTGCGCACGCGGTTCAGTCCTGAGGGCACAAGGTCCCGGGGCACCATCAATAACTGTTCGCACGGCGTGACACCCTGGAACACCTATCTGACCTGTGAGGAAAACTTCTGGTTTTACTTCTACGCCGATGAGCCGGGACGTTTGCCACCCCATTTGACACGATATCGCGTTGGTGTTGCCGCGCTCTGGCAGTGGCATCGTGCCGGCGATCAGACTGAGGAGGCGGCGCGTTTCGACATCACGCCTCGCAGCAGCTCACCCACGGCGGACTATCGAAATGAAGCCAACGGTTTCGGTTTCATCGTGGAAATTGACCCATTCGACCCGAACTCAACGCCCGTTAAGCGTACCCACCTCGGGCGCTTCTCTCACGAGGGGGTAGTGTTCGCTCCGGTGGTCGAAGGTCAGCCGCTGGCTTGTTATTCCGGCGACGATGCTTCGGGTGAGTACATCTACAAGTACGTGTCGCGTGACGTTTATCGCAAAGCAACAGCCAGCGGTGCCTTGCTGGATGAAGGCACACTGTACGTTGCCCGGTTTGATGACGGTGGCAGTGGCCATTGGCTTGCCTTGGTGCCGGGGCAAAACGGATTGAATGCGGACAATGGTTTCGGAACCATCCAGAACATTTTGTTGAATACACGCGGTGCCGCCGACATAGCAGGTGGCACGCCCATGGACCGGCCCGAGTGGGGCGCAGTGGATCCGGGCACTGGCCAAGTTTACTTTACGTTGACCAACAATACCTCGCGCAGTCCGATTGACACCGATGGTCCCAATCCGCGTGGCCCCAATCACTTTGGCCAGATCGTCCGCTGGTCCGAGGAGGGCCCGCATCATGCCACGCGCTTCCACTGGGATCTTTATGTTATTGCGGGGCCCACTCATGAAAGCCGGGATCTGAACGGTGAGCCGCTGACCCCGGACAACATATTCGCTATGCCGGACGGAATCTGGTTCGATGCGGACCGTCGACTCTGGATCCAGACCGACATGCCGGAATCGTCGGTCAATCGAGATCCGTACACATCGCTGGGCAATAACGCGATGCTGGCTGCTGACCCGGATAGCGGTGAAATACGCCGGTTTCTTACGGGGCCCGTTGGCCAGGAAATCACAGGTTGTGTATCGACGCCGGATCAGAGCACTCTTTTCATTAATGTCCAGCATCCCGGCGGCGGCGTGACTTCGGCAGAACAGTTCGCTGCCGGTGAGCACAGCAGTCACTGGCCTGATGGTGGTGACAGCATCCCGCGGTCGGCCACCGTCGCGATTCGCAAGCGCGGCGGTGGCAAGGTGGGCAGCTAAGCTGAATCTGAAGGCGGTCTGGCGCTGTGCTCTGGCCATCGACTGCTGCCGCTGCCCGGGCCTGGGCCTCAAAGCAACGAAGGACTTTTCGCGCTGAGGCTGGGGCAACAGTCCCTCGCCCTGCCCCGGCACGGCCCTGAAGTGCAGGTTCGCGATCCCGGCCAACATCGGGCCTGACCCGCTTGGCGGTTCTGCGAGCCTGGCAGCAGCGGCTTCTAGCTCGCGCCATCAGGCGATGCGAAGCTCGCGCCCTTGCTTGAGGGCGTCGGGTTCGGTGACCCAGCCGCGCACTGCGGTCCGTGGCGAGGCAGGATCATCTGCGTCGGTGTGCTCCGAATCGATATCCGACTTTGGTTGCGCCTCTGTTCGCGAAGCGCAGCTGGCCGGCGAATCTCACCGATTCACGGCTGCGGACGCGGAGCTACCGGCAAATCCTGTCGGTCCGCCGTTGCGGTTTCGCTCTGTTTGGGTGCGCGACGTACTTTCCAGTACCCCTGCGCGCCCGAACTGTCGCGCGCGTTGTCTTTACCGGCACCTCCACGCCCTCGCTTCGCGCATCGGTCAGACATGCGGGCTGGCGTGTCATGGTGTTCCAACAACTGCTGTGAGGGGGCTGAGTCCCAGTCCGCCACGGAGTCCAGCGCGGACGACGTTGGCGCCCCGCTCCAGGATGGTGACTTCGGAGCCGGCCCGCCGCGCGGCGATGGCATGGGTCAGGCCCCGGTACCGCCGCCGATGAGCACGATTTTCTGCAATGGGAATCCACCTGCGCGTATTCCCGGAGGGCGGAGCCTCTTCTTTGCAGAGATGGATCGCAGGCGGAAGACGTTGCTCCCGGGGCGATCGGAGCGGCGATTCGCTGGCGAGCTGGATGATGCGGAGTGTTCTCGAAAACATGTGGTGCATACTGAGCCGGAGCGTGGCGGATCGGTTGCCAAAGCGCCAAGCATGTTTTTCGGGGCCAAGTGGCTTGAACGAGACATTCTCGCAGCGCCATGCAACGGTGGGCTGCGGGTTAAGGCATCAAAAATGCGCTCGCCAGGGGCTGAAACGACGGTCGATTAAGCCGTTTCGGTGGTCTGAGCTGGCCATAGCTCCGGAATCGGACTATCCCGCGACCGCTGCATTGCGTGGCTTCAGTCGTCGGCAACAGGATCCCGGTGGCTCTCCCCGAGATGCTCCCCGGCAGGTCGGAGCAGCCGCGCGGCGTAAGGCAACCTGTTGTTTTGTGAAACTTTGCCACGGCTGATGACTGGGGCGAGTCATTGACTGTTGCTGATCCGGCCGGCATGTATGCGGTCAGCAAGAAGAAGCCAAGATATTCGCCCCATCCGCATTGTTTACTGTTCCGTGTACCCTTTGTTTTTTGGCTGGTTGAGCGCTTTACATGGATAAAGAGAAAAGACAGGAGATCGCCAGACAGATTCAGGACGTACTCCCGGCACCAGAGAACATCCGCGAAGATTGGCACAACCTGATCATCGACACGGTGCTCGACCGGGTTTGGGACCGTCCAGGCCTGTCCCAAAGAGACAAGAGCCTGGTGACTGTTTCTGTCCTCACGGCACTGAACATGCCTCATGAGCTGAAGCTCCACATTCAACGTGGCGTTGCGAACGGGTTGAGCCAGGAGGAAATCAGCGAGGCTATTTTGCATATAGCCGCTTACGGTGGCTTTCCGGTTGCGGTGGAGGGTATGCGGGTTGCCAAGGAAGTCTTCGAAGGCCCGGAATGATCAGCCCTGCAGTCAACCATCGGTATGCATCCCTGCAACCTGTGGTTGTTCCTGGCTCTTTGGCAGTCCGCATCTCAGCCGCCGGCAACAAAATCCCGGTGGCTCTCGCGCAGGTCCTCCACCGCCGCTTCGAGCAAACGGGCGCCGTCTTCCGGCGTGGCGCGGGACGGATCGGAGCCCATGCGGCCGTCGGCGAAGCGCGCCCGATAGTCGGCGGCGTCCCGGAAGCGTCCGGTCGGTGCTACTTGCGGCGACATGGTGACGGACTTCATCTGATCGGGATGGGCGTGATAGGTCAGTGCCACTTCGTTGGCGGTGGCGTGCTGGCCATTGCTGGCGCCGTACAGTTCCCGGGTGAGTGACATGACCCGTCGACCCATGAACCAGTTGCCGAGTCGAAGATGCATCGGTGCCGGTTCACCGCGGAAGCTGTATTCGCCGTAGATCTCGGCGAAGGCGGCCTGCACGGTGGCGATATTGCCGCCATGGCCATTGTGGAAATGCAGGCGGGAGAAGCCGTGGCGGGTCAGCGATGCCACCACATCCCGGATCACCGCAATCAGCGTGGTGGGTCGCAGCGCGATGGACCCCGTGAAGCCGAGATGGTGCTGGGCGACGCCGATGCCGAGGGTGGGTCCGATCATCACGCTGTCCCGCTCCCCGAAGCTGCGGGCGACGATTTCCGGGCAGATGGCGTCGGTGCCGATGAGGCCATTGGGGCCATGCTGCTCATGGGAACCCATGGGAAGGATGATGTCCGTTCTCTGGCCCAGATACGCCTGGACTTCCTGCCAGCTGCAGAGATCGAGTCGCATGGTGATTCCTTGCCCGCTTGAACGGGCGGCTGATTCAGAGGTTGATGGCCGCACCCGGCCCCAGCGGCAGATCGAAGACCACCCAGACTGTCAGCAGGCCCATCCACGCCAGCATCAGGGCGATGGAGTAGGGAATCATGGTGGCGATGAGGGTGCCGAGGCCGGCGCGTTTGTCGTATTGCTGCGCGAAGGCCAGCACCAGGGCGAAGTAGGGCATCAGTGGGGTGATGATGTTGGTCACGGAATCGCCGATACGGTAGGCCATCTGGGTAGCCTCCGGAGAGATGCCGAGCAGGTAGAGCATGGGTACGAAGACGGGACCCATGATCGCCCACTTGGCGCTGGCGCTGCCGATCACCAGATTGATGCCTGCAGCCAGTACCACGAAGATCAGCAGCAGGGGCAAGGTGCCGGGGTCGATGGCGGCCAGGACCTGGGAACCACCGATGGCGGTGATCACGCCGAGGTTGGTCCAGCCGAACCAGGCCACGAACTGGGAGGCAAAGAACATCAGCACCAGATACACGGCCATGGTTTCCATGGTCTTTTCCATGCTGCGGATGACTTCGCCGCCGTCGGCAAAGCTTCCTGACAGCCGGCCGTAGGCGGCACCACAGAGGGCGGCCCACAGGGCAATGACCACGACGATGCCGTTGATGAACGGCGAACGCATGATGCTACCGGTGGCCGGATCGCGCAGGGCGCCGTCGGCGGGAAGCAGGCCGAGCAGAATGAGTCCCAACAGAACGAGGGTGACGATGCCGGCACCCATGAGGCCACGTCGCTCCGCTGCCGGATTACCAGACTGTTGCTCTGGAACCGGCGCATCCTGAGGCAATTCAGCAGGCGCCAGGCGTCGTTCGGTAACGAACTCGGTGACGAGGGTGACGACGATGGCGATCAGGATGGTGGAGGCGATGATGAACCACCAGTTGCCCGCTGCCGTGACTTCATAGTCGGCATCCACCAGTCGCACCGATTCGGTGGAAATGCCGGCCAGCAGGGCGTCCAGCGGGCCAATGAGCAGGTTGGCCGAGAATCCCGCGGAAACCCCTGCAAACGCTGCGGCAATGCCGGCGATGGGATGGCGGCCGGCGGCAATGAACACCAGTGCGGCCAGAGGAATCAGTACGACGTAGCCTGAATCCGCAGCCAGCGAGGACAGCACCCCGGCCAGGACGACGAAAAAGGTCAGCATGCTCACGGGGGCTGCCAGCACCAGCCGCCGCAGTAGGACGTCGAGCAGTCCGGAGCGTTCGGCAATACCGATGCCGAGCATGGCCACCAGCACGGTCCCGAGCGGCGCGAAACCGGTGAAGTTGGTGACGGTGCCGGCAAGGATCCTGCGCACACCCTCGCCCGAAAGCAGATTCACCGCTTCGATGCGATCGCTGGTGACCGGATGGATGGCGCTGACGCCAAACAGGACCGCTACCGCAGACAGGATCAGGACGCCCAGCGCCATCCAGCCGAACAGCAGGGCGGGGTGAGGCAGCCGGTTGCCCGCGACCTCGATAGCGTTCAGGATGCGCCCGAGCCGCCCTGGAGTCGCCGTGCCCGCTGTTGTGCTGCCCCCGTCCTGCGTCATGCCCTGCCTCCTTGGTGGCATGCCCCCGCATGCGCCGGCTCACCATAGCGGTCCTGCTTCATTGCCAGCAAGCGGACATCGCCCATGAGTCTGACGCCGCGGCGTGGCCGCGTCGGCATCATTGCCAATCCCATGGCGGGGCGGGATGTCCGTCGCTTGGCAGCACGAGCCTCCGAGGTCACCCATCAGGCCAAGCGCGACATGGTGGCGCGGATCGTCGCCGGGGCCGATGCGGCGGGGATCGGCGGCATCGTGGTGCAGGCCGAGCCCTTCCGGATAGCCACCGCTGCGGTGGAGTCCATGCAACTCGGCGCCAGCATTCACGTGGTTGGGCAGGACCGCGTCCGCTACCACAATGGTCCCGAGGATACGGTGGCAGCGGTTGAAGCCATGCGCGAACTCGGCGTAACGGCCCTGGTGGTTTTAGGTGGCGACGGGACCAATCGCATTGTTGCCCAGGCCTGGCCGGATGCAGCACTGGTCCCGGTGTCCACGGGCACCAACAACGTCTTTCCACGGCTGGTGGAACCGACCCTTGCGGGGGCCGCGGCTGCTCTGGTGGCGGCAGGAAGGGTGCCGCTGCATGCTCATGCCCGCCGGGTGAAGGTGATCCGGGTGCGTCCCTATGAGGGCGATGCCACCCTGGCGCTGGTGGATGCGGTTCTGCTGCGCGACGACTTCCGCGGCAACCTGCTGCCCGTAGACCCGGACAAAATCGATCGCATTCTGCTCACCGTTGCCTCGCCCGCCGCTGTGGGCATGTCCCCCGTGGGTGGACTGGTGGCCCCGGTCAGTGCAGAGGAGGAAGGGGGGCTGCTGGTCACCTGCAATCGCAGTAGCAAGGACCGTAGGCTGCTGGTGCCGATCTCGCCTGGGTTGTACCGGGAAGTTCGGGTGGCTGAAGCACACAGGGTCGCGGCAGCCGTAACCCTGCTGTTCGAAGGCCCCGGAGTCATCGCGCTGGACGGCGATCGGGAATTGAAGTTGGCGGCACGCCAGCGGGCGCGGCTGCACGTGGAACGCACCGGCCCGAGGCTGATCGATGTCGATGCGGTGCTCAGGCGCGCCGCGCAGGACGGATTGTTCGGTTGACGTCAGGCCTGCGAATCATCGCATGATGTCAGTAAGCAGCAGACTTTTTTTGGGGGTATCCATGATCGTCAAACCACGGGTGCGGGGATTCATCTGCACCACCGCTCATCCCATCGGCTGTGCCGCCAATGTCGCGGAGCAGGTCCGCTATGTCCGTGGGCGGCCGCAGTTCAGCAACGGCCCGAAGAACGTGCTGGTGATCGGTGCCTCGGGCGGTTACGGGTTGCCCTCGCGCATCAGTGCAGCGTTCGGCTCCGGTGCCGCCACGCTCGGCCTGTCCTTCGAAAAGCCACCCACGGAGAGCAAGACGGCCTCGGCCGGCTGGTACAACAATCGCGCCTTCGACAAGCTCGCGAAGGAAGCGGGGCTCTGGGCGAGGACCCTGGATGGTGATGCCTTCTCCGATGAGATGAAAACCGAGACCATAGATGTCATCAAAAACGAGATGGGTCCCATCGATCTCGTCATCTACAGCCTCGCTTCTCCGGTGCGCAAGGATCCGGTTACAGGGGAGGTTTATCGCAGTGCCATCAAGCCCCTCGGCAAGACGTTTCACGTCAAGACACTGAATGTGGACAAGGCGGAAGTGCACGAGGTGGATCTCGAGCCGGCGGAGGAGGCGGAAACCGAGGCCACCGTGAAGGTCATGGGCGGCGAGGACTGGGAGCGCTGGATGAACGCCCTCGCCGAAGCCTGCGTGCTGGCACCGGGATGCCAGACGGTGTCCTACACCTACATTGGCAGCGAGCTGACCTGGCCGATCTACTGGCATGCAACATTGGGCAAGGCCAAGGAGGATCTCGACCGGGCGGCGCAGGCTATCGCGGCTCGCCTTGACGACATCGGCGGCGACGCCAAGGTGGCGGTGCTCAAGTGCGTGACGACCCAGTCCAGCGCTGCGATACCTGTCGTGCCGCTTTATGCCTCCCTTCTGTTCAAGGTCATGAAAGAACAGGACAGCCACGAAACCTGCATGGAACACGTGCAGCGATTGTTCGAGACTCAGCTATACGGTGATGCCGGGCAGCGCCTGGACGAAGAGCGCCGCATTCGCGTCGATGATCTCGAGCTTGCGGATCAGGTTCAGGACGAGGTGAAGCGGCGCTGGCCGTTGGTGACCACGGCCAACCTTCATGAACTCACCGACTTTGCCGGCTTCCGCTACGATTTCCTGCGCATCTTCGGTTTTGGAGTGCCGGGCGTGGACTACGACGCCGAGGTGGACCCGCAGAGCATCGAGCCGCTGGCCTGAGCGAAGGGTTGGGACGGCGGGTGGAGACCTCTTTCGCCTGGAGCGAAACAGGTCGCTAGCCCGAAGGGATGCGGCCCAGGGATGGTAGGCAACGATCGGCTTTGCCGGCGATCCTCGCCATTCCCAGCTGGCTGCCGCCGAATCGCATCCAGGGACGGGGTCGGGCAAGCTGTACCCGCTGCCCGAATCCGCTGGGGAAATGAGCATTGGCCTGGATCGACACCGCTTTCACTGCGTTTTCCAACCTCGTCTGGGGCTATCTGGTCCTGTGGCTGCTGCTTGGGGCCGGTTTCTGGCTGCTGTTCTACTCCCGCGCGCTGGCCTATCGCCACTTCAATCATTCCTTCCAGCTTCTCACCGGACGCTGGGACAGCGAACATGATCCCGGCGACATCACCCACTTTCAGGCGCTGTCCGCGGCGCTTTCGGGAACCCTGGGTCTCGGCAACATCGCTGGCGTGGCGGTGGCGATCTTCGTCGGCGGTCCGGGCGCCATCTTCTGGATGTGGTTGACCGGTCTGCTCGGGGTCACGATCAAGTTCTTCACCTGCTCCCTGGCCATCATGTATCGCGGGCGCGATTCCATGGGCGTGCTTCAGGGTGGACCCATGTACGTGATTCGCGAGGGCCTGCCGAAGCGTTGGTATCCGCTGGCAGTGTTCTTCGCGGTGGCGGCCATGTTCGGCACACTGCCGGTGTTCCAGGTCAATCAGCTCACCCAGATCGTTCGTGACGTGATCGCCGTGCCCCAGGGCTGGACTTCGGCGGACGCCCACTTCGGCTTCGATCTTGGCTTCGGTGTTCTGGTGGCGCTGGTAGTGGGCGCGGTCATCTTCGGCGGCATCAGCCGCGTCGGCTACACGGCCGCGCGCATCGTGCCGTTCATGGTGCTGGTCTATCTTGTTGCCTCGTTGTGGATCCTCGCGATGAATGCCGGTGCCATTCCTGCCGCTTTCTCCCTGATCATCTCCGATGCCTTCACCGGCCAGGCTGCGGCGGGCGGCCTCCTCGGGGCGCTGCTGATCGGTGTCCGTCAGGGCGCGTTCTCCAATGAGGCGGGTATCGGCAACGAATCCCTGGCCCACGGTGCGGCGCGGACCCAGGTGCCGGTCCGGGAGGGGCTGGTGGCCATGATCGGCCCGGTGGTGGATACCTTGATCGTCTGTACCGCAACAGCGCTGGTCATTCTCGTTACCGGCGTCTGGGAGACGGGCACGGAAAGCGGTGTGACCATGACGGCTCAGGCCTTCGAGAGCGCCATCGGGGTGGCCGGACCCTGGTTGCTGGTGGTGCTGGTAGTGTTCTTCAGCGTCAGCACCATGTTTACGTTCTGGTACTACGGGGCGAAGTGCTTAGGATTCCTGATAGGCGCCGAGCACCAGCACTACTACCGCTGGTTCTACGTACTGCTGGTGGTCATCGGATCGGTACTGTCCATCGACGCCGTGGTGGGTTTGATCACTGGCATGTACGGCCTGATGGCCATACCCACTGTGATTTCCACGCTGCTGCTGGCGCCGAAGGTTCTGACCCACGCCCAGGACTACCTCGGCCGCAACGAAGCGCAACGCGCCGCATGGCAACCCGAGGAGCTCGAAAACCCCTAGGGAGGCTCTGAACTGGGTTCGCGCCGCTCTGGCTTTCAGAGCCTCCCTGGCGCCCCCAAAGCCGGATACCCAAGAATAACGGGACATCCACGAAATTAGCGGACATCCAAAGAAGTCTCTGGATGTCCGCGAATTACAGGACAGCCACAAAAGTTTCTGGATGTCCCCGAATTTTTGCCCGATTTTTTTGGATGTCTGGAGAGTTCCGGGTATTCACGCCTCGCGAAGCGTTCGACGTGGCTGCTTCTTCGAGCCTGGGCTCTTGGGAAGCGGGCAGCTGCTTGGACGGGTCGCCCAGGAAGGACCCACAGGGTCCTTCAGAGTGTTTTGAAGCGGAAGTGGACGAACAGGCGGCCGTGGTTGTCCCGGTCCTTGTCGAGGCGGTGATAGCGGGCTTTGATGTCCTTGCGGTCGAGGAAGCGCAGCACCCGTTTCTTGAGCTGACCGCTTCCTTTGCCTGGAATGATTTCCACCGTGGTGATCTTGCGGCGCTCAGCCTCATCCATCACCCGTTCGAGCTCCGTTTCGATCTGTCCGCCCTTGTTGAAGATGGGATGCAGGTCGAGGGTCAGTTTGGCGCCCATGGGATGCTCTTTCCTCCGCTGCTGGAACGTTCATGTGAGATGGCTTCAGGGTTGCCTCGTTGCCGACCAGGGTCGCAGAGACCTCAACGCTGGTATCTTTCCGGACTCGGTCCGCGGTTGGGAAGGACGGCGATGGTCTCGTCCACTTCGCGATAGAAGACGCTGGCGAACAGTTCCTGTTCCAGTGTATCGAGCTTCGCGTTCTGGCCCGGATCGGAGCGCGCAGCGATGAACTGCCCGGGCTCGTCGAACCAGAATTCGGCAATGCCATCCCAGTTGTCGTAGAAACCTTGCCGAAGGGCAGACCCTTCGGGTGAGAACGCATCCGCGTCGGGCTCGAAGAAGCCCGTCAGCACGTCCAGTTCTGTCCGGAAATTGATTACGTGACCGCGCAAGCCAGGCCACTGCAGGACATGGGCCGCGTAACGGCCCGTCCAATAGGCCCGGAAGGCTTTCAGGGGAACCGAAGGGTGGCGTTTCGCGAACTGCACGAGCTTGAACAGTTTCCGCTCGGGCCGCTGCACCGGCTTTAAGATGTGCTCACTGACGTGGAACTGGAAGGGTGAACCCGCGTAGAGATGAGGGCCGTCGCCGCCCACCTTTGCGACCTTGGGATCCACTTCCAGTCCATTGGGTCCGGCGCGGTCCGGAGACGGCATCCGCGCCGCCAGATAGTCATCCAGCGAGTCGAACATCAACTGCCCCCAGCCGTCCCAGCTGGCGTTGAAATCTGGTGGTTCATGGTGGGTGATGCGTGAGGCAAGAGGCCCGATACGGTCCTCGATCTGATGATTCGAGCGGACGTTCAGGACGTAGCCACGGATGTTGCGCAAGCGGCGGCCGAAGGAATTGTGATAGCCGATGTGGGCAGCGCGGTACTCATCGTGGCTCAAGCGTGGATGACGTCTGACGAAGCCGAACACCTTGAGCATGTCAGATCACCGGAAATAGAAGTCGGGAGCTGGATCACGGTTTAGCATCACGATGATGTTCTCATCCACTTCCGCGTACCACAGTGATTCGAACAGGTGCCGCTCCAGAACACAGAGCTCCGGATGCAGCGCCAGATCAACGCGGGCGTTCATGAAGGCCTCCAATGACTCGAGGTGGAGCTCACCGACGCCGTCCCACAGTGCCCAGAACGCGGCGGTGGGAGCCGACGCCGACGCGTCCAGCGCCGTGTTGGTCGGAAAACCGAGCCTGGCGGGCGTTGTGTCACGCCCCTTGAAGTTCACCGCGTAGCCCAGAAGGGCGGGGAGCTTTGCTGTCAGGCGGGCGTAGCGTTCGAGCACGGCATTTCGGAACGCCGCCTCCGGCTGGGCCGGATGACGGCGGAAGAACTGCAGCAACTTGGTGAGCCGGCGTTCCGGCCTGGCCACAGGCAGCAGCGCATGCTCTTCCACCTGCCAATGCGGCGAAACTCCAGCGCCATCCTGGGCGGAGTCGAAGAGATGGTGAACATCGTCCCAAGGCCAGTCTGGATCGACACTCAGCCCCTCGACCGTGGCCCGAGTCGCCTCGGGTGAGGCGGCCCGGGCGGCGGTCTCGGCGCTGTCGAAGTAGAGGGTCGAAAGCCCATCCCAGTGTTTCGCGAAGTCCGCCGGTTCGCCAAAGCTGATCTCACGATGGAGCGGGCCTAGGCGCTCGTGCAGGGTATCGCCGCGCACGTCGACGCAGTAGCCCCGGAGTCCCTTCATGCGGCGCAGCGTCGAAGCATGATGGCCCACATGGCCAGTGCGATAGGCCTCATGGCTCAGCCGCGCCGTATTACGCCGGACGAAAGCCCAGACTTTGAACATGCTGCTTCTCCGTTGCGCACCCTCAAGCAGCCGGAACCCGTCAGTCAGCTTCAGAGTCAGGAGCGTTGTGGGCAGCATACACGGACTCGAGCTGATCCTAGCTCTGAGCAACGCCCCTTGCCTGAGCAGCTCAGAATTCACCGTTACCCTGAACAGGCTCGGCAGGAACGATAGGATTCGGAACTGCTGCGACGATTGGAGACCAAGCCATGCTGCTCGATACCCGTAACCTTGAAGCCGATGCCCGCGAGATGCGTGATGCTCTGAGACTTCGTGAGGTGCCGAGGGCGCTTAACATCATCGATCGAGTTTCGCCATTGCGAACGGCGCGTCTACTTTCAGAGGCGCCGAAAGAGACGTTGGTGCCCTTCCTGTCCGGCCTGGAGCATGATCGCGCGGCGCTGATCATCGAGCACTGTGCGCCGGGTCTGGCCGCCCAGTTCCTCTCTGAGGTCGATGTCGATCGTGCCGGCAGTATTCTCGCTGAGATGCAGATTGAACGCGTCGTGGATGTGGTGCGGCATCTGAGTGACGAGTTGCGTGAGGAACTGCTCGGGCAACTCGAGGCTGGTTACCGGCAGCAGGTGGAAACCCTGGCCGCCTTCCCGAAGGGAACCTGTGGCGCCGCCATGTCGCCGTTCTTCCTCTCCGTGGAAGAAACGGCGCAGGTCCATGAGGTGATCGAGGCGGTGCGCAGTACCGTGCACACTGCGGAACGGGTTCCCTATGTTTACGTGGTGAAGCAGAGCGGCAAGCTGGCCGGGGTCATCTCCCTGCGGGATTTGATCATCGCCAACCCGAACCGCCCCGTCAGTCGCGTCATGGCTACCGAAGTGGTGGCAGTGGGTACCCGCGACGACGCCGAGGAGGCCGCTCGGCGGATCCGCTCCCGGCACTTGAAGATGATGCCGGTGGTGGACGACAGCGACATCCTGCGCGGCGTGCTGACCATCGATCATGCCATGGAGATCCTGGCTGCGGAGCTCTCCGACGATTTCGTGTCGTTGAATGCAGCCTCCCCGGACGAGTCCTTCTTCACACCGCCGCGGGAAGCGGTCAGGAAGCGCCTGCCCTGGATGGCAGGTAATGTCTTTCTCAATCTCGGCGCGGTCATGGTCATCGCCAGCTTCGAGGAGACCATCGTCGCGGTCGCCATCCTTGCGGCCTTCCTGCCGATGATCACCGACATGGGGGGCAACGTGGGCATTCAGGCCCTGTCGGTGGCCATCCGCAGTATGGCTCTCGGTGAAGCGCGCATCGGTGACATGTGGAAGGCCGTGCACAAGGAGGTGATGATAGGCTTGGTCAATGGCGCGGCCCTCGGTGTCCTGTTCTGTGTGGTGGCCTACCTGTTCGAGGCCAACATGGTGCTGGCGCTGGTAGCCGGCTTTGCACTGGGCTGCAACGTGCTGCTGGCTGGTGTGGTTGGCGGGACCATGCCCTTCCTCATCCGACGCCTCGGCGGCGATCCGGCGATGATGACGGGACCGGTGCTGACCACCATTACCGATATCACTGGCGTGACGATCTACCTTGGGCTGGCGACGTTGTTCCTTTCGGGGTTGATGGCGGCTGCCTGAGACCATGGGTTGTGCGGGAAGAGCGGCGATGGCGCCCACTTGGCCGACGCCGCAGCGCTCGGCCCAGCGCTGGTAGACTTCAAGTGTCGATCCTGGAAGGTTCTGTCGAACGTCCGTGGCGTCCAGGATCCTCGCGCAGGCTTTGGCTCAGTAGGCTGCCTCCCATGGCCTCATTGATGTAGGGCGATAGGGAGCCGCCGCCTGCTGTCGTGCAAGGGATGCGAGCTTTTCAGGTACTCCATACTCCGCTGGCGTTGCTGCGATAGCCCAGTGCGCCGTAGGCGGCATCGACCAGGGCCTGGCCGCGCTCGTTGAGCAGCAGGCCGGCGCCCATTCGATTCATGCTGTAGCCGAAGGACAGCTCGCAGTCGGGATCGGCAAAGCCGAGACTGCCGCCGGCACCGACATGGCCGAAGGCGCGGTCGCCCAAGATCACGCTTTCTATGTTGCCGTGAGGGCGATGGCGATTGTCCATGGATTTCATGAAACCGAGGGCGAAGCGGCTGGGAATCAGCAGGGTGGCGTCCTTTTGGGTCGCCATGGACACTTGGCTCATGCGGCTGATGGCATCGCGGCTGAAAAAGCTGTGACCACCGGCACTGCCGCCGAGGGCCAGGGGCTCGAACAGGGCAGCCAGAGCGCGGGCGTTGCTGATGCCACCGCCACCACCGATCTCGGCTGCATGGGCTTCACGAGAGTCCGGCGAGTAGCCGCCGGAGTTGAGCAGCGACAGCGACGAGATGGACTTCGGATCCGCCATGATGGCCTTGGTGAAATCGGTGAACAGACCCTCGGGGCCGGGCATCCAGGGAATCAGCCTGGACACTCGGGGCTCGATGGGCTCCGGTAGGCCAATCCAGAAATCGAGGCCCAGGGGGCGGGCGAGCTCCTCCGCAAAAAAGGTGCCGAGAGACTTGCCCGAAACGCGCCGGACGATCTCGCCCACGGTCCAGCCGAAGCTGATCATATGGTAGCCATTGCGGGTGCCGGGCTCCCAGAAGGGCTGCTCCGCTTCCAGGCGCCCGACCATGTAGTCCCAGTCGTAGTAGCCACCAGACCTGACGGTGTCGCGGAAGGCGGGCAGCCCCGCCGAGTGGTTGAGCAGCATGGCGACGGTGGTGCCCTCCTTGCCGGCCTGGCCGAATTCGGGCCAGTAGTCAGTGACCGGCGCATGGAGGTCGAGCTGACCCCGCTCGGCCAGCAGGTGCGCACAGATGGCTGTGGAGGCCTTGGTAACGGAGAACACCAGTGACACGGTGTCTTCGGCCCATGGGGTGGCGTCGGTCTCGTTGACCCGTCCGCCCCAGAGGTCGACCCGGACCTCGCCGCCCACCCGCAGCGACACCGAGGCTCCGAGTTCGTCGCGCTGCTCGAAGTTGGTGACGAAGGCGTCGAGAACGCCTTCGAAGGTTGGATCGATACGGCCCCGAACTTGGCCTTTGGAGGTCTCGATGTCGATCTGCTGCATGTTCCCGCTCCCCGCTGTGTGAAGTGCAGATGGTAGCAGGCTGCCTGATGCTTCTTGAGGGAAGTTTGCGGGCTTAACTCTGGGCGTAGGTCTGCTGGACTGTGTTGGGGCTGCTCGGCCGAGACCCGCCACGCTTGGGTGGTCGCGCCTTGCTCTGCGCACCGCGGCAGGCGTCCAGGTCGCCCGCACTCACGCTGGACCCTGCTCAGAACTTGATCGTGTGTTGCATGAAAGCCCTGACGCGGCCAGATCGGCGCAGGTCTGGATGGGTTAGCAGCCAGAGACTGCGCGGCGCTATCGGCGGAGTCTCTGGCCACGTTACGAGATCGTCTCCAGCGTCCGCGACGAGCAGCGCCAGACCGAATCCAGCGCGTGCGGCGGCCAGAGCTTCCCCGTGGCTGGCTACCTCCAAGGCGATGTCGGCAGCTCGCGTGATCGTGGATAGCTGTTGCTGCTGCCAAGCCAGAGTTGCCCCGGGCTCGATGGGATCCCGCCAGAGAATCCATCGCGGTCGTGGCTCGGTGCAGCGTTCTGCCGTGCCCTGAAAGGCAAAGGGCACCCGTCGGAGCTGCCGGCCAACCAGGGCTTCAGGAGGAGCATCCGTAATGCGCAGGGAGACATCCACCTCGGGCGGCGTCGCGCGCTCGTTCGAATCTGCGAGCAGCAGGCGAATGGCAGGATGGCTGTCCTTGAAGTCCTTCAGCATTGGCAGCAGGTCGCACAGGGTCGGGTCCGGCAGTGCGATGCGGAGGTCGCCCGTCAGCGTTGCGTCCCGGCCCGCCGCTCGTCGCAGCAGGGCATCAGCGTTGGCGGCCATTTCCTCGGCCAGCCGCAGCAGTTCCTGTCCTTCCCGGGTGATGCGATAGCCGGTCTGGCGATGTTCGAACAAAGGCGTGGCCAGGCTCTGCTCCAGCCGCGCCACCTGCCGAAGCACGGTGGCATGGCTGACACCGAGCTCTCCTGCTGCGCGGCTGACCGACCCCGCATGAGCGACCGCGACGAAGTACCGCACCTGATCCCACTGAAGCAAGGCACATCTCCTGGGTGTCCGTTCGTTCTCTGGGTGTCCAGTAATATTCTGGGTGTCCAGTAATGTTGTGGATGTCCGCTTTTTCTCTTTTTCGTTTGAGGGGCGATTGTTTGTTTTTGAACAATAAATGTGCCTGTTTGGCTGTATTGACACAATGTGTGGTCGCTTACCCTGTCGGCAGTGGACATCAGGAGGTGCGACATGGGGCTTGCGAGCGTTGAGGACGCGATCCGGCAGATTGCAGCCGGCGGGTTCGTCATTGTGGTGGATGACGAGGATCGGGAGAACGAGGGTGACCTGATCATTGCCGCGGAGAAGGCCACCCCGGAGGCCATTGCCTTCATGGTGAGACACACCAGCGGTCTGATCTGTGCGCCCTGCGAGCCTGACCGGCTCGAACAGCTCGCGCTGCCGCTGATGGTGGCGGCGAATCAGGAAGCCCACCGCTGCGCCTACACCATCTCCGTGGACGCGCGCGCCGGCATGACCACCGGTATTGCCGCCGCCGAGCGCGCGCGCACTCTCAATGCCCTGGCTGACCCAGACGCGGTGGCCGATGACTTCGTCCGACCGGGCCACGTGATTCCCCTGCGTTACGAACCGGGTGGTGTGCTGGTCCGCTCAGGCCATACCGAGGCGGCGGTGGATCTCGCCCGTCTGGCGGGGCTGCAGCCCGCTGGTGCCATTTGCGAGCTGGTCCATGATGACGGCCGCATGCAGCGCCTGCCGGATCTGCTGGCCTTTGGTGAACGCCATGGCCTGCCGGTGATCAGCATCGAGGCGCTGATCCGCTATCGCGCCCGCCATGACGTGCTGGTCAATGAACGGGCCCGGGAGCGTGTGGAACTCGGCGGACAGTCGTTCACGGTCCATGTGTTTCAGGCGCGCTTCGATGAACGGCCCATCCTGGCCCTGGTGCGTGGCGTCATACGGGCTGAGACCCCGACCCTGGTGAGGGTCGTCAAGGGTCTGGCGCATCGGGACCTGTTTGCCAGCGCGCTCACCCCCGGCAACCCCGTGCACCGGACCCTGGAGTTGCTCACGGAGTCAGCGTCGGGCGTGCTGGTCTATCTGCCGCCGGACCCGCCCGCTGCGAATGGACGGGAGGCGGGTGGCAGCGTCTGGCGCCGAGTGGGACTCGGCAGTGCCGTGTTGTCGAGCCTAGGGGTCGGACGCATTCACCTGCTGGCAAGCAAGGAGCTGTCGTTCCCTGGTATCGCCAGCTTCGGGCTCAGGATCGAGAGTCTGGTGAAGGAGGCTTGAGCCGTTGCGGACATCGCTGGACAGAGGCCTGTCTGGTCCTGGTCATGACTCCGCCGGAGTGGGGCAGGCCAGGACCCCGCGATCCCGGTTGACCGCGCCGTCGCCAAGGACGAACAGCGTGAGTTCCGCGGGCAGGACATCCTGGGGTGCGTCCGCTTCAGCTGCCGCGGGGACGAGCATCACCTGCCAGGCCAGGCAGCTCGGTGCTCCGCTGACATACACCGGATAGGCACCGTGGCCTTCCTCGGCCCACTGGGAGCGGTCGGCCATGGTGGCCAGCGCGCGGTCGATCGCGGCTTCCGCTGACATCGGCGGTTCGGTGGGCAGACGTGCGGCGTGTTCGATGACGCCGTGAACGCCGCGCACCTCGTTGGTGTCCCGTTCTACCGCGAGCACCAGCACCCGGTTCAGCATCAGGTGGCCGTTAGGTGTGGAGATCGCCAGCCAGGTCTGGCTCATGGAGCCCTCTGGTCCCGGGGTGATCATGTCGAATCGATCCTGTTCAGTCAGTGCCAGATAGGGCGCCAGCGCCGCCAGAGCGTCTCGAACATCCGCTTCACGCTCGATGCGCAGGTGATGGAAGCCAGGCGGCAGCTCGTGGATGGTGGTGCGGGAGTAGGTGGCCGTGTCCTTGAAGCTGATTTGACCCGGCGGCAGGTGCCGTAGCAGTCGGGCCTGGCGTTCGCGGGCGCGCAGCAGGTCCGGGTGGTCGGTGAGCCAGCGCGTATCCAATCCGGAATCGGCAAGGGCCCCTCCCGCCGAAGTAAACAGCGCGCCGGCGAGAATCAGCGGGGTCAGGCCGGATCGCAGCAGGTCGTTGATGATGGGCATGGCAAGTTCCTTTAGGCGGTTTCTGGGATGGTCTTAAGGGTCGGAGGATTCGGTGTCCTGCGTTCCAAGCTTGGTCAGCGATACCGGTTCTCGGCCTGGCGCACCTTCTCAAGATAGCGGCGGGTCTCGCCGAAGGGGTGGGCGGCCACGATCTGCTGATAGACCTGATTCGGGCTCATGCTGTTGATGCGGTCGAGGGCACGTCTTCGGTCTTCATGAAAGGCGCGCCAGACGCTGCCGGGTCCGCCATTGTAGGCGGCGATCATGGTGTAGCGGCGGCTGTCGGCGTGACGAATCTGACTCAAGTAATGCTCGTCGAGCAGATGCAGGTAGGCGCTGCCCACGTCGATGTTGAAGGCGGGTTGAAAGAGCTGCTGGCGGGTCGGTTCGCCGGGCAGGCGCTTGACCCTTTGGTAAACGTCGCGGCCGGCCGTCGCCGGCACTACCTGCATCAAGCCATAGGCGTTGGCCGGGCTCACGGCAAAGGGATTGAAGGCGCTCTCCACCTCGATCACGGCGTAGATCACCGACGGCGCGACCCGGTACTGCCGCGAAGCGGCTATCACGTACTCGGCGTACTCCAGCTGGCGCAAATGCAGGTGGCCGTCGATGAGGTTTGCCGTGACGGCGTGCAGGGGGCGGTCTTGCTGGCGAGTGCGCTCCAGCGCTGTAGCGATCAGGTGATCCGCGAAGCGTTCCGCCCGCCATGGCCAGCGGATGGGTTCATCGTCTTCGTCGAGAATCTGGCCGAGCAGGAAGGGCTCGCTGCCGGGCGTCGGCTCACGATCAGTGAAGATGTCCTCAATGGACATGTCCCTGGGCGTGAGCAGAGTGGTCACGATGGCGTCCCTCAGCTTCTCGAGCGCTGCCTCTGTAGCTATGGTCTCCACTCGCAGCCAGCCCTGTTCGAAGTCGATGATGGCACGGGCCTCGTAGGCATTGGTGTACTTGACGTAGCGCTTCTCGGAGGCGATCTCAGGCTCCGGTTCGCCCCAGCGTTCGCGAAGCAGCTCGCTTACCGCGCGAATGAGAACCGACAGGTTTTCGATGTCGCTCATGGCCACGTCGCTTGGCAGCCCCCGGCGGGAAAGTTCGTCGCGAAGGACCACCCGGGCAACGCGCTCGGCGTCACCGCTACGGGCGGCTTCCAGCACGGCCTGGGGGCTGCTTGCGCAACTCGTCAGCAGCGCTGCGAATGTCAGCGACAGCGCGATGGTTTCCAGGCGTCGGATCATCAAACTCCCTCTCTGGCGTGCATCTCAGCCATCACCATTGCCTGTTGGCGCCTGAACCGGTCTTGAATTTCGCCAGTCACGCGGCTTGGCGCTTGGGGGTATTCGCCTACAGGCCCTGAGGGCAGCATCCTACAGACCCCGACGTTGCTGGCGGACATTCAAGCTGCTCGTCACGGGCGAAGCTTTTGCTGGTCCTGGAGCGAAGTCATGTCCGTCCACCCTCGCCGCAAAACAGTTCTGCTGCCCCGTATCGCAGCCTATCTGGGATGTTGCCTGCTGGTGCTTCTGGAAGCCGATGCAGGCCGGCTTCCGGTCTGGCTGTTCCTGGGCTGGCTTCTGGCCCTGCCGGGACTGACCTGGGTCGAGCTTTCGCCGCCGACGGCGCGCGTGCTGGCCACCGCTGAGAACGTTCTGGTGCCCGTAGGTGCCCTCGCGCTGGGCCTGCCCGGCATCCTGATCGCGGCGCTCTGCTTCACTCTGCTGCTGGGGCATTGCAATGTCGGTGGCCTGCGAGAAGGTTTGCGGGCGCTGGCCACCCTCACGATTGCCCTGGCCTTCTCAGTGATCTTGGTGTCCTGGCCGGATTGGCGGGGCGGTGCCGCAGGCGAAATTGGCGCCCTGGCCCTGGTGGTGGTGTTCGCGCTGGCAGCGGCGCTGCTCTCCCATCGTCAGAAGGCCATGCTCGAGCAGGCCCAGGAGGAGATTTCCCGGCGCGCTGAGCGGCATGCTGCGCTGGCCGAACGCCTGGCACGCTATCTGCCGCCAGCCGTGCATCGGGTGGCTTTCGAGCAGGAGTCCGGCACCGTGAGCGGCTGCCATCGCCGCTGGCTGACGGTGTGCTTTGCCGATCTTGCTGGATTCACCGCCCTCACGGACGTCGCCGAGAGCGAAGAGGTGGTGGCCATGCTCGACGATTTCTATACCGCCATGGCCGAGGCGGCCCTGGCCCGGGGCGGCACCCTCGACAAGTTCATCGGTGACGCTGTGATGGTGTTCTTTGGTGAACCCGCCAGTCAGGGTCGGCAGCAGGACGCCCAGGCCTGCGTCGCCATGGCTGCGGACATGCAGGCGCGCTTCGCCAGCCTGCGCCAGCGTTGGCTCGGTGGCGGTATCAGCCGCGAACTTGGTCTGCGCATCGGCGTTCATTCAGGCTGGTGCACCGTGGGCAGCTTCGGCAAGTCTGCCCGCATGGAATACACGGTCATCGGCGCGACCGTCAACGCGGCCAGCCGCCTCGAAAGTGCCGCAGCCCCCGGCCAGGTGCTGCTCTCGCGCAATACCTGGCTGCTGCTTGGGCCTGCGGTGCGTCAATGTCGCAGGCTCGGGCCGATCACGGCCAAGGGCATCGCCCAACCCATCGAGGTGTTCGAGTACATCGGACCGACGGAGGCCCGTGAACCAATGCGCTGGCAGGGTGACGGCTTCGCAGTGCAGATGGACCCGGAGGCTGCCGATCCGATCCAGATCCGCCGAGTTTTGGCCGAGGCTCAGCGTGCTCTCGATGCCCCCGCATGGACGGGGCCGATGATGGCTGGGATACAGCAGCCGTCCACGGCCCCGCGGGCTGAGCTGCATCGGCGACCTGCTGTGGTGGAGAACCGGACTCATCATGTGTCGCCCACCATGGCGAGCCGTCCGAGTTGACCGTTCACAGCAGCCGCGGCTAATGTGCCCGAGGTCGCCGGGAGCTGTTGCCCCTGGTGCCCATCCCGCCCCTTCCTGGCTCCTGGATGACCTGAATGGATCAGTCTCTGCACGACTCTGCCTTTCTTCGCGCCTGTCGCGGGGAACCCACCCCTTACACCCCGATCTGGCTCAACCGTCAGGCGGGGCGGTACATGCCCGAATATCATCAGGTGAAGGGCAAGACACCGAGCCTCGCGTTCTTCAAGAACCCCGATTTGGCTGCCCAGGCGACCTTGGATGCCCAACGCATCCTGAGTGTGGATGCGGCCATCATGTTTGCGGACCTGCTGCCCATTCTCGAGCCCATGGGCCTGGAACTGGACTATGTGGAAGGTGTGGGTCCAGTGTTTGCGAATCCGCTGCGGTCCCCGAAGGCCATCGATGATCTGCGACCACTGGTGGCGGAGGAGGGCACCGGTTACATCGCCGACACGGTGCGCAACTGTCGTTCGGGTCTGCCGGCCGACATTCCCCTCATCGGCTTTGCGGGCGCGCCTTTCACGCTGGCGTCCTATGCGGTGGAAGGGCGTGGCTCGCGCAACTACATCGAAGTGAAGAAACTGATGTACAGCGATCAGCGGTCCTGGGAGCGGCTGATGGGCAAGCTGGTGGATGCTGTGGCTGACTATCTGGGTTTGCAGATTCGTGCCGGCGTCCAGGCTGTGCAGTTGTTCGACTCCTGGGTGGGTTGCCTGTCACCTTCCGACTACATCCGTTACGTGCAGCCCCATACCCGCGAGCTCATCGCCCGGCTGCACGATATCGGCAAGGGCAAGATACCGGTCATCCACTTCGGCACTGGTAATCCTGCGCTGAACGGCCTGATGCATGCTGCCGGCGGTGACGTCCTGGCGCTGGACTGGCGCAGTCCACTGGTGGAAACCTGGGATGCGGTGGGTGCCAAGGCGGTGCAGGGCAATTTGGACCCCATTGTGCTCTGCGCCGAATGGTCGGCAGTGGAGTCCCAGACCCGAGCCATTCTGCAGCAAGTCAATGGTCGCCCGGGCCATATCTTCAATCTTGGCCATGGCATTGTTCCCGAGACTCCGGTCGACAACGTCAAGCGACTGGTAGAGCTCGTCCATGAAGCCTCGGCCCGGTGAGCGCATGAGCCCGGTGCTGGCTGGCCATTGACTTTCCGGCCCCAAAACCCAATGTTGTTGATACAGTAAAAAATCACCAATGCCCAAGCGACGGACCCCGGTTGCCCCCGCAGCCGGGGTTCGTGTGCTTTGGGGCGGTTATTTCGGAGTAGTGGACATCATGGATACTAAACCCCAGGTCGTGATTTCGACCCTGGACGCTGCGCGTCTGGAAAGCATGCTCGAAAAACTGCCCGCCAAGGCCTTTCCGGGTAAGCGCAACCTGGAGGACGAGTTGGCTCGGGCACACCTGGTGGAGCCTGAAGCCATGCCGCCGGACCGCGTATCCATGAATTCGACGGTGCGGTTCCGGGTCGAGTCTTCGGCGGAATCGTTCACCCTAAAGCTGGTCTACCCCAAGGATGCCGGGGACTCCGGCGATACCGTGTCGATCCTGGCGCCGGTGGGAAGCGCGCTGCTCGGTCTGGCCGAAGGCGATCAGATCGACTGGCCGAAGCCCGGCGGCGGTTCCATCGCGGTGCGCATCGAAGAAGTGATGGATCAGCCCGAGCGCGGTGGCGATTACAGGGCTTGACCGCTTCACCCTTGAACCTTGGCGCTTGAACCTTGGCGCTTGGCGCTTGGCGCTTGGCGCTTGGCGGTGTCGGTGGCCGCATCGCTGCGATAGCTTCCGGGGATGCCTTCAGCTGGGGCGCAGGTGAACGCCGCTGGCCTTGGTGGGCCCTGTTTTGGTGCGCAGACCCTTGGGCTTGACTGTTTTGCAGCCTGTGCGGCCCGTTTCGCGCCCTGGTCCGGTTTT
>SLTB01000347.1 GCA_007130155.1 Pseudomonadales bacterium | reverse complement strand
CTCCATGAAGTCGGAGAGGATGACGATGTCGCCATAGTCGTAATCCGGTCGAATGCCTCCGGCCGTCGCTCCGCTTAAGACATGGGTCACACCGAGATCGTAGAGCGCGGCGAAGGTACGAATGAGGCCGATGTACTCCGGGAGACCGACGCGGCGCACCTCATGGCCATACATGCGGATGTAGTAGAAGGGCACGCCCTGGTAGCGCATCTGATAAATAACAGGACTGGTGCCGGCCACCGTCTCTACCGTGAACTCCCGCTCGATTTCCGCCAGGCCCTGGCCGAACCGCTCCGGTGCACCAAAGCTGGTACCGCCCACCACGGCAATGAAGATCGACTCATCCGGTTCCGCCCAAACCGCTGCCGACTGCAGCAGCGAAAAGATCAACAGCATCCGTTTGAGACAAACTGCCCAGAACATATCCGAACCACCCCGATATCAGCACTGAGCGATCGAGAAGCAGCTTTCATGCCATGCTGGCATGGCGCCAAGGGATCCATAGGGCGGGGGTTTCGCCCTGAAACAGTGCGTCACCAAGTCGTGACGATCCGGAACGGGGCTGACGCCTCAAGCTGCCACGTGAGAACCCGCAGAGCGGGCCATCATTCAGCGCGCCGCGAACTGCAGCAGTTCCGCCGCGACGCTAACTGCGATCTCCGACGGCGTGTCACTCTTCATTCGCAAACCCACCGGACCACGGATCCTTGCCAGGCCGGCCGCATCCACCCCCGCTGCGGAGAGCGACGCTCGGATCGCTCGCAGCTTGGCCGGACTGCCCATGACACCGATGGAGCGCAGGGGCTGATCCAGGCATCCGAGAAGAGCGCGGACGTCGCTGTGATAGTCCGGGGTCATCACGATGGCGTCGGTGAGCTCTGGCCAGCTCAGAGCCGCAGCACCCGCTGCGAAATCATCGACCAACAGGCTCTGCTCTGCACAAGAGTTGTCCCGGAACGTGGCCAGATCCGGCCGCCGGTCGATGACGGTGACGTGCCAGTCGAGCTCGGCCATCACTCGGCTCAAAGCAAGACCACAGTGGCCACCGCCGAAAATGGCCACCCGTTGGCGATGCAGCAGCTGCTCCCGCACCCGCCAGCCATGATCCCAGTCCAGATCGATGGCCGGCAGCGTCAGATCCGGGCCCGCCTCGTCGAGGGCAATGCCTTCGCAAGTAATGGCGACCGAGCCGTGATCGCCACGGGCAGCAGCAGCCGCGATGGCACGGATGGTGTCGAGGTCACGCGCCGGCCACAGGATGAGGCTGACATGCTGCTGCCAGCCGGAACAGATCAGCCCCGACTCGCCCGGAGCGATGTGGTCAGGATCGGCACGACGATGAACGAAGCGCTCCAGCTGTGGCATGTCAGCCGCGGACCGCGCTGCCGACAGTAGTTCACGCGCCCGCCGCACCAGAGCGAATTCCAGGACACTGCCGCCAATGGTGCCGACCTGTCGGCCATCGCTGCAGACGAACATGCGCGCGCCGACGGTACCAGGCGAGCCACGACCATGCGCCACGACCATGACCAGCCACAGGGGCGCCCCTCGTCCGAGCTCGTCAGCGAGCCGCCCCCAGAAACCCTTCACCGAATTCCATCCCTGGCGGCCACCGCCTTCACCGCGAAGTGGCCCACAGCACCGCCTCCGGCGTCGCCGGCGCCATGAGACGAGGCCGCCCGGCTCCTGCAGACGTGGCGGCCACCGCATCGCGAATGGCATGCAATGCCGCAATGGCCAGCATCAGCGGTGGTTCACCCACGGCCTTGGAGCGGTAGATGGTCCCCTCCGGGTTGGGCCGTTGGAACAACCGAACCCTGGCTTCCTCGGGCCAATCCGTCGCGGTGGGAATCTTGTAGGTGGACGGCGAGTGGGTTCTCAGCGCGCCATCCCGGCTCCAGCACAGCTCCTCAGAGGTCAGCCAGCCTACACCCTGCAGAAAGCCGCCCTCAATCTGGCCGAGGTCGATGGCCGGGTTCAGCGAGCTGCCCACATCGTGGAGGATGTCGACCGCCAGCAGCCGTGACTCTCCCGTCAGCACATCCACGGCAACTTCCACCACCGCAGCACCGTAGGCAAAGTAATAGAAGGGTCGACCCTCTAGCCGATTCATGTCCCAGTGGATCTTCGGCGTCCGGTAGAACCCGGTGGCGGAAAGTGATATCCGCGCCTGGTAGGCCTGCTCAACCAGCTCCGCAAAGAGGATGCTGCGATCCCCGAGGCGCACCCGCCCCTCGGCAAAGTCACCGGCATAGAGATCGATACCGTAGCGCTCACGAACGAACCCGATCAGCCGCTCGCGCAGTGTGCGTGCGGCCGCCTGGGCCGCCATGCCGTTAAGATCAGAGCCGCTGGAGGCCGCCGTGGCGGACGTATTCGGAACCTTGCTGGTATCGGTAGCGGTGATGCGCACCGCCGTCAGCGGCAGCCCGAGTTCACGCGCCACCACGGCCACCATCTTGGTGTGCAGGCCCTGGCCCATCTCCGTGCCCCCGTGGTTGAGCAGCACGCTGCCATCCCGGTAAACATGGAGCAGTGCGCCGGCCTGATTGAACGCGGTTTTGGTGAAGGAAATGCCAAACTTCACCGGGGTCAGCGCCAGCCCACGTTTGATGACCGGTTGCTGCGCATTCCAGGCTGCGATTTCGGCCCGCCGGGAGGCGTAGTCACTGTCATGCACCAGCTGCTCGATCAGCTCCGGCAGGATGTTGTCTTCCACCGTCTGACCATAGGGCGTCACGTTGCGCTCACCGACACCGTAGAGATTGACGCGCCTGACATCGAGGGCATCACGCCCGAGACTGCGGGCAATGTCGTCGATGATGTGCTCGATCACCATCATGCCCTGGGGACCGCCAAAGCCGCGGAAAGCCGTATTGGACACGGTGTGGGTGCGGCAGCGATGGGAGACGATGTCCACGTGCCCGAGGTAATAGGCATTGTCGAGGTGGCAGACAGCGCGGTCGTTCACGGGCCCGGAGAGATCGGCGGAATGGCCACAGCGGGAGGCGAGCATGACCTTCAGCGCCCGGATGCGCCCGTCCTCATCGAAGCCCACCTCGTAATCCGCAAGGAAGTCATGGCGCTTGCCGGTGCTGATCATGTCCGCGTCGCGATCAAGCCTGAGCTTCACCGGCCTTCCGGTGTGACGCGCCATCACCGCCGCCGCTGCCGCCAACAGCGCCGGCTGACTTTCCTTGCCGCCAAAGCCGCCGCCCATGCGCCGGCAGATGACCGTGACCGCATGGCTGGCCACGCCAAGGGCATGGGCCACCACATGCTGCACCTCACTGGGATGTTGGGTGGAACTGTGCAGCAGCATGGCGCCATCTTCCTGGGGCAGGGCCACTGCCACCTGCCCTTCCAGATAGAAGTGATCCTGGCCGCCCATGATCACGGTTCCGCTGAGACGCTGCGGAGACCGCTCCAGCTCCAGCTCGGGATCGCCGCGCGCAAGCCGCTTGCTCGGAATGACGAAGGACTCGGCCGCCAGGGCCGAGCGGATGTCCAGCAGCGCCGGAAATTCCTGGATGTCCAGTTTTGCCTGCTGCGCTGCTCTGCGCGCCGCTGTGCGGGTGTGGGCAGCCACCAAGAACAGGGGCTGGCCGACGTGGGTCAGCGTCTGCTCCGCCAGAATCGGATCGTCGGCGACGACGCCACCGTAATTGTTCGCCCCCGGGATGTCGGCAGCGGTCAGCACCGCCACCACACCGGCTGCGGCGCATACGGCCTCGAGATCCATGCCTCGCAGATGACCATGCGCCACCGGGCTGACGCCGAACGCCGCGTGCAGGGTATCGGCAGGCAACGGAATGTCATCGGTGTAACGGGCCTCACCGCTGACATGCAGCACCGCACTGTCATGGGGAGAAGCCTTCATAACGCCACTCCATGGCGTCGGGCTCTGCAGGCCTGCAAGCATGCCGGCTCAGCCTGCAACGAACTGCTATCCAGCGCATTCACATCGCTGTGGCAGGCACCGATCGCCCCCAATGGGGGCTCCCACAACCTCCGATGGAACGAAGTCCAGCTGCCGGCGCGGCCCCTGTGGGAGCCCGCAGTGCGGGCGATTACCCACACCGGCTCGGATGTCGACGGTTGATATGGCAACGGCGCCAAGGTTGTTGGTGGCCGGCAACCGGACGAGCTCTTGTACCGCCCGCCCATCACGCTGGCCTTGACCGGCTTCGAAGGGACGTCAGAGGCCATCACCCAACCACCTCCCGAACAGCAATGCGCTCACCCCCGGCCAGCAGCGAACGGCCAAAGCGCCGCAGCAGATTGCCGGCCCCCTGCAGACGGTAGTCCGCACTGGCACGGAAATCGTCGATGGGTGCGAAGTCTTCGGCCAACGCGGCGGCGGCGACCTCGAATGCCTCCGCGTCCAAGGCCACTCCGGTTAACGCTGCTTCCGCCGCGCGGGCCCGCGCCGGAATGGCTGCCATGCCGCCAAAGCCCAGCCTCGCCCCCTCGATGTGGCCATTGGCGATGGCCAGCCCGAAGCCAGCGCAGACGGCTGAAATGTCCTGGTCCCAGCGCTTACCGAGCTTATAGCCAGCAAAACGCCAATCCGCCTGCGGCCAGGGAATCTCGATGGCGCAGAGGAACTCACCCTCCTGAAGCGCCGTCTGCCGATACCCTGAGTAAAACTCGTACAAGGGCAGCACCCGACTGTCATCACCGCGCCGAAGGTGCAGGCGTGCATCGACCGCCAACAGTACCGGCATGCCGTCGCCAATGGGCGAGCCGTTGGCCACATTACCGCCGAGCGTTCCGGAGTGGCACACCGGTGGCGACGCAAAGCGTTCGGCCACTTCGGCGAAGCCAGGGAAGTGCTCAACAATCGACGTCCAGGCATCACTGAGCGGGACCGCTGCGCCAATGCGCAGTCCGCCAGGAGTCGACTCGATGTGCAGCAGTTCAGGCACCGCGCCGACGTGGATCAGCATGGGCATCGACTTCAAGGCCTTGGTGACCTCCAGACCAAGATCGGTGCCACCGGCCAACAGCCGTGCCTCAGGTTCCGCCAGCCGGATCTTCGCCAACTCATCCATTGAACGTGGCGCGACGTAGTCCGGCAGCGTCAGCGTCTGTTCGCGCTGCAGGGCGCGCAGCGCAGCACGGCGATCCGTCGTGTCCACGCCCTGCCGGCGCCAGCCTGCCGGTTCGGGCATCGAGCCCATGGCCAACCCGGCCTCGATGATGGGTCGGTACCCGGTACAGCGGCAAAGATTCCCGGCAATGGCGCGCAGCACCTGTTCACGATCGGGATCTGGCGTTTGAAGGTACAGCCCCGCCAACGACATCACGAAGCCGGGTGTGCAGAACCCGCACTGGGAGCCATGATGATCCACCATGGCCTGCTGAACCGGATGCAAGCGATCCCCGTCGGCCAGGCCCTCCACAGTGAGCAACTCACAGCCATCGATGGTGGGCAGCAGGCGGATACAGCTGTTGATGGACCGGAACGCCAGAGGCGCTTCATCGCCAGACCACGTGGCCATCAACACCGTGCAGGCACCACAGTCACCTTCGGCGCAGCCTTCCTTGGTGCCTGTGAGCCCCGCGTGCTCGCGCAGATACTCCAGCACGGTGGTGGTCGCTGCCAGCCCAGGCACCTCCACCCGCTCGCCATTAAGCAGGAAGCGGATACGGCCATCGGGTTTCGCTTCGTCCAACGCAGCCACGGCAAGCCTCAGTGAAGAAAAATGAAGTAGGCCAGAAACAACACCGCCAGGGCCGCCATCAGCGGATGCAGGTCACGTACCCGACCTGCAGCCGGCAGGGTGATGGCGTAGGTGATGAAGCCGATGGCGATGCCCATGGCAATGCTGAAGGTCAGCGGCATCATGATCAGGGTCATGAAGACCGGTAGCGCAATCTCGATGCGCTCGAAGGGCACGTGGCGCAGCGATGTCGTCATCAGCGCTCCCACCAGGATCAGCGCCGGCGCCGTGACCGCTGCCGTGACGACACCCAGCAGAGGTGAAAACGCCAGCGCCAGCAGGAAGAGCAGACCCACGACTACGGCAGTGAAACCGCTGCGGCCCCCAGCCGCGACACCGGAGGCCGACTCGATGTAGGCCGTCGTGGAGGAGGTCCCGACCAGGCCGCTGAACATGGTGGCCAGCGCATCGGCCGACAGCGCGCGTCCGGCCCGGGGCAGACGGTTGTCCTTCACCAGGCCGGCCTGATTCGCGACGCCCACCAGGGTGCCCGTAGTATCGAAGAAGTCCACGAAAAGCATGGTCAGCACCACCACGGCCAGTTCTGGCTGCAGCAGATTGCCGAGATTCAGCAGGGCCACGCCAAAGGTTGGCGACAGGTCCGGAACCGGCGCCACAATGGCCTCGGGTGGCGGGATCACACCCGTCAACACCCCCACCGCCGCCGTGACGACGATGCCGAAGAAGATACCGGCGCCCACCCCTCGCGCCACCAGCAACGCGGTCAAGCCCAAGCCGAAGATCGCCAGCAGCGTCGGCGGCGAAGACAAAGTTCCGAGCGATACCAGCACGGCGTCATTGCGGACAACGATACCCGCGTTCTGCAGGCCAATGAAGGCGATGAACAGGCCGATTCCCGCTGCCACCGCATGCTTGAGCGCCATGGGAATGGCGTTGACCACCCGCTCCCGCAAACCGGATACCGACAGGATCAGAAACAGAACGCCACTGACCAGGGTGCCAGACAGGGCGGTCTGCCAGGGGATGCCCATCTCAAGCACCACTGTGTAGGCGAAAAAGGCGTTCAGACCCATGCCCGGGGCCAGCGCCACCGGATAGCGGGCGAGGATGCCCATCAACAGGCAGCCAAAGGCTGCGGCCAGCGCCGTCGCCGTGAACACGGCGTCCCGCGGCATGCCCAACTCCGGAGCCGTCGAGCTCAGGGAGAGAATGTTGGGGTTCACGAACAGGATGTAGGCCATGGCCAGAAAGGTGGTGAGTCCAGCCACGATTTCCGTGCGCAGATTCGTACCCAACGCCTCGAATTCGAAGTAGCGCGCGAGAAATCCCAACTCACTCTCCCGACCAGCATCCTGCCGCCGACCCAGTGTCGGTGCGGCGAGCACCATGCAATGCCCGCACCATACCTGCGGGGCAACGGCGTCGACACCACACCGGTTTACGCGATGCCGTCGCCGGTTCCGCCACCGCTATGCGCCAATGAGGTGCGCAGGCTTCTGGGTCGCACCAATGCAGAGCCACCCCTCGGGCGGCGTCTCCAAAGACGTCACATCGAGGCCGCAGGAGCCGCGGCGTTCCGGCGCAGGCATCGCCATGCTCATCAGACTCCCCGAGCGGCCCCGGTTCCGCTAACGTGGGCAGCCTGTTTCCTCGCCTCGCCTGGACCAAGCCTTGCGCCCCACCCGGAGAAACTTGCCGATGACTCCCGCCACCTGGCGCATGCTCGCAACCCTGCTGATGCTGCTCGCACTGATCGCCCACCCCCATGCTGCGAGCGCTCCGAAGTTCCAGATCATTCACTTGGCCGACCTGCATTCAGCCGTCGATCAGTACCCGACACTGCTCGGGGCCCTCACTCGCCTTCAGGCGGATCAGCCCCGTACGCCCCGCCTCATCCTGATCAACGGGGATCTGTTCGAGGCTGGCGATCCGATTGCAGCCCGCAGCGCGGGGCAACTCGACTGGGTGTTACTGGAACGCCTGCGCAGCTTCGGACCGGTGGTTCTCAACATCGGCAATCATGAATTCGATGTCGTCGACCCCGATGCCCTGGTCAGCCGGGCGGCGGAACTGGACATCATATTGGTGGGCAACGTCGCCCTGACCGATGGCTCCGCACCGGCTCCCGCCGCCGTCAACGTGACCGTCGGCAACAGCGAGCTGCGCATCGTCGGTGTCACCACCGATCAGCTTGCCACCTGGCCACCGCGGCTGCGCGAGCAGCTCCAGCTTTCCGAACCCGCCAGTTGGATCGAAGAGCATTGGCAGGAGCTGACCGCCGGTGCCGAGCTCATCGTGCTGGCCAGTCATGCCGGCCTGCAGGCCGATCGGCAGATGCTGGCCACGCTTGCAAGGGGGCCTCAGCCGCTGCTGTTCTTCGCTGCTCACGATCACCTCCTGCTGCTGGACAGCATCGCCGGCACGCCCTACGTCCACTCCGGATCCGGTGCAGAATACTTCGCGCTGGCCACCATCCGTCTCGACAGCGATGCTCATCCTGAAGCACAGATCACGCTGATCGCGGCGCAGGGGCCGGAAGATGCCGTCATGGCCAAGGCGGTGCAGCAGCTGCAGGACACCAAGCTGGCCTCCTGCGAGCGGCAAGCCGTAGGCTGGATCGACGAGGCCATGGCCCTGCCTGATGCCGCGCGCTGGGCCAGCGCACAACTGCAGCAGGACCCCGGTGTCGATGCCGTCTTCCTCAACCACACCTCCTTCGGTGCCGGCCTCCCCGCCGGCGCCTTGAGCCGCTACCGCTTTGACCGCTTCCTGCGCTTCGATAACGGCCTCATGCAGGTGGAGGTGGATGCAGCCACCCTGCTCAGGATCGCAGCCCGGGCACAAGCACAGCAGTCCCTGCCCCTGGCCGAGCGCAGCGGAGATCGCCTGCATGGAATATGGCCGGAACCCGAGGACGGTCGGCGCTATCGGCTGCTGACCTCGGACTGGATCGCCATGCCCGCGAATCAGCCACGTTATCTCGGCGAAACGCTGCCCTTCGAACCCGTTGGCGGCCCGTCCATCAAGGCGCGCCTGCTCGAGACCCTGCAGCCCCACCCGACGCCCGATACCAGGTGACGATGCCGGACCGTTCTGCTGCCGTCATATAGGTACGATTCCCTGGCGGCATGGCTTGACTGACGCCGGCGTGCAGGTACACGGCCCGGGCCTGTTGCGCGATCCGTTCGGGCGTGTCGAGTTTGACGGCCAGGGCAGCACTGTTCAGCCCCGGCCAGGCTGCATGATCGCCGTGACACATCACGCAGCGCATCAACAGCGTCATCTGCACATCCGCAAAGCCCTCTGCCGTCATGGCACCGGCAACGCTGTCCGGAATACGCTCATCCCCAGCAGGACGCGGCGGGACAGAAGACAGCGCTACGATGGCAGCGAACAGCAGCCCTGTGGCGACCCACGTCCACCAGGGCCGGCCTCGGCCGGCATGGCTTTCGTTGAAGAAGTGACGGATCGCCACGCCCATCAGAAACACCAGGCTGGCGATAAGCCAGTTGTAGGGCGTGGCGAACACCAGCGGATAATGATTCGACAGCATCAGGAAGATGACCGGCAGGGTCAGGTAGTTGTTGTGGGTCGAGCGCAGCTTGGCGATCTCGCCCAGGGCGGGGTCGGGGTCGCGCCCGGCGACCAGGTCCGCCACCACCTTCTTCTGGTTGG
>SLTB01000004.1 GCA_007130155.1 Pseudomonadales bacterium | reverse complement strand
GGCGGACTGGCGGACTGGCGGACTGGCGGACTGGCGGACTGGCGGACTGGCGGACCGGCAGGATTGGCCGGCATATCCGCGTCCGCAGCCGTGAATCGGTGAGATTCTCGGGTTAAGGCCGATCTGCGGCACATGTCCGCAGATCGGGCACGACTGATCAATCACTGACGCGATTGATCTGCACGCGGGGGGTTACCAACCGAGCCAGGATGCTGAATCGGTGAGCGATGCGGGCTAGACTCGCTCCTTTAGCCGTGACAGAGCCTGCCCGCCGTGTGCCTGATCCTGTTAGCCCACCGGGTCCATCCCCAGTTCCCGCTGATCGTCGCCGCCAATCGGGACGAGTTCCACGGCAGGCCGGCAGCGGCCGCTGCCTTCTGGCAGGACCAGCCGCGGGTGCTGGCAGGCCGCGACCTCGAAGCGGGTGGCACCTGGCTCGGCGTCTCCAGGAGCGGGCGTTTCGCCGCCGTCACCAATTTCAGCGAGGAGCCCCTCGAGCCCTTGCCACCGCGCTCCAGGGGCGCTCTGGTGAGCGACTTCCTGTCAGGGACCATGGGGCCAGAACCGTATTTGGAGGGCATCGCCCACCACAGCGAGGCGTACAGGGGTTTCAATCTGCTGGTCAGCGACGGCGAGGAGCTCTGGTACTACTCCAACCGTCTGCCCCGGCCCCAGCGGCTCGAACCCGGCACCTACGGCCTCTCCAACCACCTGCTGGACACCGAATGGCCCCGGGTCAAGCGCGGCAAGTCGGCCCTGGCCGTATTCGAGGAATCAGAACAGCAACCGGATGTGGACGAACTGCTGGCGCTGCTGGCCGATGAAACCGCAGCTACCGCGGACGAGATCGCCGCCTCCGGTCTCGATCCAAGCCATGCCAGCAGGATCACACCCTGTTTCATCCGCGGCCCCGTTTACGGCACCCGTGCCAGCACGGTGGTCGTGGCCCGGGGTTCAGGGGAGATTCAGTTCACCGAAATCGGTTTCGCGGCGGAGGGCCGCCGCATCGGGCGCAAGGACTTCAGCTTCCAGTACACCCAGGCGCCGCCCTCGTCGCCTGCCCAGGGCTCAGGGGCCGCCAGGGCGTGACGGAAGCTCACTCTGATGAGTGACGCATCCCTTCGACTTGGCAGGGCATCTGTAGCGATCCACCAAGGTAGTGGGTAGACCACTGCAAAAGCACGCTGCAGCCGCCCCCTGCTTCCTTTGCCGATAGCGCCGGGCTCCTCGGCAGGGGGTGTCTGCAAGAAGGCCCATTGAAGCCCTGAGCACAGGCTTTCAGGCCGCGACGCGGGGATCCGGGCGGATCGCGCGACCAAGACCTTCTGCCACAAGCACCCCGTGCATGAACTCCACGATGGCCTCCGCAGAATGCATCCCAAGGGCCTGAGCCGTCAGCTCCTGGGCCCGGGCAAGGCTGAACGAACGCAGCACCCACTTCACTTTAGGCAGGTTGGTGGAGTTCATCGACAGCACATCGAAACCCATGCCCATCAGCAACACGGCCGCGGCCGGGTTGCCCGCCAGCTCTCCACAGATCCCGGAAGGCTTGCCGGCCGCCCGGGCGGAATCCGCCACCCAGCGGATGGCACCGAGCACAGCCGGGTGCAGGTCCTGGTATAGATCGGCCACCCGCGGATTATTGCGGTCCACCGCCAACATGTACTGAGTGAGGTCGTTGCTGCCTACTGCCAGAAAGTCCACCTTGTCCGCGATCAGGCGCGACTGATAGGCCGCCGCCGGAACTTCGATCATCACGCCCACTTCCGGCTTGCGGATCTCATGTCCCTCGTCGAGCAACTCATCGTAGGAGCGGTAGATCAACCCCAGCGCCTCCTCCACCTCCGACAGGTTGGTGATCATCGGCAGCATGATCCGCAGGTGACTCTTCAGGCCCGCGCTGGCCTTCATCATGGCCCGCACCTGCACAAGCAGGATCTCCGGATGATCAAGAGTCACCCGAATGCCTCGCCAGCCGAGGAAGGGGTTCTCTTCCTGGATAGGAAAGTAGGTCAGGGCCTTGTCGCCACCGATGTCCAGGGTGCGCATGGTCACGGGTCGGGGATTGAACGCCACCATGGATTCCCGGTACATCACCCGCTGTTCTTCCTCGGTGGGGAACCGGTCCGCAGACATGAACGGAATCTCGGTCCGGTAAAGACCGACGCCCTCGGCCCCCCGGTCCAGCGACCGTTCCACGTCTACGGACAGACCGATGTTCACCCAAAGCGCAATGCGATGACCGTCGGTGGTTTCACAGGGCTGATCACGCAGTTCACCGAGACCGGCAAAGAACTGGCGCTCGTCCTCGATGACCTCTTCGTAATGCTCACGCAAGGTCCGGGTCGGATTCGCATACACTTGCCCGTAGAAGCCGTCGACGATCAGCTCCCGGCCCTGGAGCTGCGACAACGGCAGGTCCACGGCACCCATGACCGTGGGGACGCCCATGGCCCGGGCGAGGATGGCAATATGAGAGTTGCCCGAACCCCGCATGGAAACAATGCCGGCGAGCCGCTCCTCAGGCACCTCCCCGAGCATCCCGGGCGTGATCTCCTCACCGATGATGATGGTCTTCTCAGGGAAGTGTTTCTTTGGCCGCGCCGCCTCCTGCAGATGAGCGAGCACCCGCTGACCGAGCTCCTTGACGTCCGCTGCCCGCTCGCGGAGGTAGGAGTCTTCCATGAGTTCAAAATGGGCCACGTGCTCTGCGATCACCTTCTTCAGAGCACCCTGAGCCCACTGACCCTGGCGGATCAGGGCGGTGATTTCGCCGCCTAGCGCGCGATCGTCGAGCATATGCAGGTAAGCGTCGAACAGGGCCTGCTCCTGGGGAGCAAGCGCACTGGCGAGCTTGTCCCGAAGGGAAGTGATGTCGCTTCGGGCCGCGTTCAGCGCCCGATCGAACAACAGCAGTTCGACCGTAATGTCCTCGGTTTCCTTGTCCGGGACCGCATCGAGATTGGCCGGCGGGAACATGAGCACCGACATGCCAATGGCCACACCGGGCGCACCCGCGACGCCGATGAAGCGGGCATCCTGCCGCTCGGCGCCGCGCTGGCCAAGCTGGTCCATGCCACCCGTGGCTTCAGCATGGGCGATGACGCCGGCGAGTTGCGCCGAAAGGGTGACGAGGAAGGCCTCTTCGCTCTCGTCGAAGCGACGACGGGCGTGCTGCTGTACCACCAGCACGCCCAGCACGCGGCGGTGGTGGATAATGGGTACGCCGAGAAAGGCGTTGAAAGGCTCCTCGCCGATTTCGGGGAAGTAGTGATAGTTGGGGTGACCCGGCGCATCGTTCAAATTGATGGGCTCGGCCCGCTGCCCCACCAGGCCTACCAGCCCTTCCCCCTGCCCCAGCGATAAGTGGCCGACCATGGCCTCGTTCAGACCCTCGGTGGCCATGAACATGAAGCGCCCGGACACCTGGTCCGCCAGATAGACGGAGCAGACCTGGGTACCCATGGCCTCGCGGACCCGCCGTACGATGATGGCCAACGCGGCGTCCAGATCTGGAACCGCGTTGACCTCTTGCACGATGCTACGCAGCGTGTCGAGCATGGGCAATCCAGAGTCGATGGAGGGCGTCATGCGCCGCCTGAAGGGAGGCTGGGAGCGAGCTCAGCCAGGGCACGGCGGTAGACGTCGCGCTTGAAAGATACCACCTGACCCAGCGGGTACCAGTAACTCACCCAGCGCCAGAAGTCGAACTCGGGTTTGTCGCAGGCCGACACACAGACCGCGCCATCGGCGGCCTCCATGCGCAGCAGGAACCACTTCTGTTTCTGTCCGACGAACTTCGGCGTCGCGTTATTTCTGAGCATGCGCCGGGGCAGACGGTAGCGAAGCCATCCGCGGGTGCAAGCCACTACCTTTACCGCCTCCGGGGTAAGACCCACCTCCTCCCAGAGCTCACGGTACATGGCCTCTTCCGGGGTCTCTTCGTCCTGGATCCCGCCCTGCGGGAACTGCCAGGCGTCACGACCACCCACTCTGCGCGCCCAGAGCACCTGGCCACGATCGTTGGCCAGGATGATGCCGACGTTCGGGCGGAAACCGTCTCGATCGATCACGGCCGCACCGTTACGTGAATGTCATCTTGCGCTCAATCTTCTACCAGAGTGGCCAAGACGGCAAACGACTTCTCGAACGGAGTGCGAATCCGGTCCCAAGATCCGGCCGGAAGATGCACGCGGCGGGCACCGACGCCGACTGGCCGAAGGTCTCCATGTCCCGCAAGCGCCGGCGCAATCACAGCACGCCACCGCGACCAGGCGCCCGGACCCGCACCAGTGCGGCGCCGAGGTAGTCCATTTCGGCGATCGCCGGATGCACCGGATGATCCGGCCCGAGCCCCCACTGCCCGAGGAGCTGGGCATGGCGATCCACATGGCGAGCCGCGGCACGAATCGTATCCCGCAACATCTCCTGCGTGAAATGCAACGAGCAGGACGCGAAGAGGAGCAGACCATCCTGATCAGTCAGCCGCATTCCAAGCCTGGCCAGACGCTGATAACCATGCTGACCGGCACCGAGATCCTTGCGGCGTTTGACCAGCGCCGGCGGATCGATGACCACCAGACCGAAGCGCTCACCCGCATCCGCGAGTGCTTCCAGAACGGTGAAGGCATCACCCCTTTGGACCTGTACCCGATCCGCCACGCCCTGAGCCACTGCATTCTGTTCGAGGATTTCCAGAGCTGGCGCGGAACTGTCCACCGCCAGCAGGCTGTCTGCTCCCCAGGCCAGGGCCTGCAGACCCCAACCACCAATATAGCTGAAGGCATCCAGCACCCGGGCTCCCGGCGCCAACGCAGCCGTCCGCGCTCGGTTCTCACGATGGTCGTAGAACCATCCTGTCTTCTGGCCGGCACTGACTGGGGCCAGGAACTCAACGCCATTTTCGGCCAACGAAACCAGCTCCGGCGGCGTCTCGCCAACTACGTCGATGTACTTGCCCAGTCCTTCGGCTTCCCGAACGTCCGCGTCGTGCTTGAAGATCAAGGTGCGGGGGCCGACCACCTCGCGCAGGGCATCCACCAACAGATCCCGACGCTGCTCCATCCCGGCAGTGTTGAGCTGACACACCAATACATCCCGATAGCGGTCGATGATGACCCCGGACAGGCCATCCGCCTCGCCATAGAACAGGCGATAACAACCACTGCCCGGATACAGGCGCTCGCGCAGCGCCAGCGCCGCCCGGAACCGCTCCACCAGCAGCGGCCGGTCGAAGCCCTGATCCGGATCCCGCGAAAAAAGGCGGGCGCAGATCAGGGAGTGCGGGCTCGCCAGGGCCCGCCCCAAAGGTTTCCCTGAGGCTGCCAGCACCAGCACCTCGGTGCCGGCCGTAAGGCCCTTGAGCGGGGTCGCAGCGGTATCCACCTCGTTGGAGTAAATCCACATGTGGCCCTGGCGCATCCGCTTGTCTTCCCGCGGCTTGAGTTTGAGTCTGGGCAAGTCACCTGGCTGCATGCGGGTCAAAGCTCCCTTGCGTTATGATCCAGTCCCCTTCTGGCGACCGGAGTTTCGTTGCCCATGCCGGATGCGAACCGCCTCGACACGAGCAGTAGCCCCTACCTCCGCCAACACGCCGACAATCCAGTGCACTGGCAGCCCTGGGACAAGGATGCCCTGGCCTCTGCGCGGGAACGGGACGTCCCCATTCTGCTGTCCATCGGCTATTCGGCATGTCATTGGTGCCATGTGATGGCCCACGAGTCATTCGAGGACGCCACCACTGCACAGCTCATGAATCAGCTGTTCGTGAACATCAAGGTGGACCGGGAAGAGCGACCGGACCTTGATCGCGTCTACCAGACTGCGCACCAGATCCTCACCCAGCAGACCGGCGGCTGGCCGTTGACCGTGTTCCTCGATCCTCACAGCCTTCTGCCTTTCTTCAGTGGCACCTATTTCCCCCGCACCCCACGCTACGGGATGCCAGCGTTCACCGAACTGCTGAAACGGGTGGCTGCGGTCTGGGCCGAACGGCGGGAAGAGCTCGCGGAGCAGGGCGAGAAAGTACAGGACATCTTCGACAGCCTCAACGCGCCGGGAAACCCGGACGCCGCCCTGCCGGAGGCCGCGGTGCTCGATGCCGCCCGCGACCAGCTCGCCAATGCCTTCGATTCCAGCCATGGGGGTTTCGGGACGGCGCCGAAGTTTCCCATGCCCAGCAGCCTCGAACGACTGCTCAGACACTGGGCGCGCAGCCGCGAGACCCGCGGCGGGCCCGACCGGGAAGCGCTGGACATGGTGTTACAAAGCCTCACCCGCATGGCCCGCGGCGGCATTTTCGACCATCTCGGCGGCGGTTTCTGCCGCTACTCGGTGGACGCTGAGTGGCTGGTGCCGCACTTCGAAAAGATGCTCTACGACAATGGCGCCCTGCTGGCCTTATACGCCGATGCCATGGCCATTGCCCCGGATAACCTGTTCGAGGCCGTGGTCCGTGACACCGCAGGCTGGCTGCTGCGGGAAATGCAGCACCCTGAAGGCGGCTTCTACGCTGCCCTGGACGCCGATTCGGAAGGTGAGGAGGGCCGCTTCTACGTCTGGCACCGGGAGCAGATCCGCCGCCTCCTCGACGACGACGAGTACGCCGTGATCGAAACCCTCTACGGCATCGAGAAACCTGCGAACTTCGAGGGCAGCTGGATTCTCCATCGCCGCGACGCCTGGCGGGCCGTGGTGGAACGCCTGAGTCTGTCAGCAGAGGAAGCGAACCGTCTGCTTGCCAGCGCGCAGCAGAAACTGTTTACGGCCCGCGAACAGCGGCCCCGGCCGGGCCGCGACGACAAGATCCTGGTGGCCTGGAACGGCCTGGCCATTCGCGGTCTGGCGCGAGCAAGTACCGTGCTGGATGACCCATCCTGGGCCGAAGCCGCCACCCGGGCGGTAGACTTCATTCGTCAGGACATGGTGATCGACGGTCGCCTGCACGCCACCTGGATGGACGGACGACTCGGTGAACGGGCCTATCTCGAGGACCACGCCTATCTGCTCGATGGACTACTGACCCTGCTCGCCGTGCGCTGGCGGGACGCGGACGTACGCTTCGCCGTGGCCCTGGCCGACGCCCTGCTGGAACACTTCCTCGATCGTGGCGAGGGCGGCTTCTTCCAGACCGCCCATGACGCGGAAGCGCTGATCTATCGCCCCAAACCCACCCTCGACGAATCGGTCCCCGCCGGCAACGCGGTGGCGGCCAGCGCCCTCGGCCGACTTGGGCACCTACTCGGCAGGCAGGACTATCTCGATGCGGCCGACGGCGTGCTGCGCTGGGCGGGGCCGGTCATGGGGCGCGCACCCCAAGCCCACGCCGCGCTCTGCCATGCCCTGGAGGAAGCCATCACACCGCCCCAGCTACTCCTGATTCGCGGCCGGGATGCCAGGGCCTGGGCCAGGAAGGCCGATGACGAGTACCGCCCGTTCCGACTGGTCTTCGCCCTGCCCGAGGCCATCGATACCGCCGAAGACGGCAGCGATCCGCTGCTTCCAACTTACCTGCCGGCGGATCTGCCCGCGCCCACCACAGCCTGGCTGTGCAGCAACATGACCTGCTCCCTGCCCATTACGGAACTGTCGGCACTGACGGCGGAACTCGGCGGCGAGAAGGTGGTGAGCCTGCGAAGGCCCTGAGCTCACGGCGCGCAGGATGCGCTCCAGGCACTCACCTATTCTGGAGCAAGAGCTAATGAGACCCTGGGCAAAGGAGGTTCTGGGCAAAGGAGGCGCTGGAAGGTGCTGATCGCCCGCAATGCGGGCTCCCACGAGGGCAGCGCGAACACCTGGCAGTTCGCTGCATCGAGGGCTGTGGACGCATTACGCCAGGAGCGCAATGCGTCGTCCCTCAGCGCCAGAAGGGGTAGGGCCATGAAAGGGCGGCCACAGCCCGCAGTGCGGGTGATGAACAAGGCCGACGGAACTCGACGCTTCCTTTCGCAACAGGGCCACATTGCTGGTGGGCAGACTTTGGGCCCTCAACGCTTCCACGACCCCCTTAAAAGGTTGCTGAAAAAGTCCGTCCATGGACTTTTTCAGGCCGATCCACGGCAAATGTCCGCAGCTCGGGCACGACAGATCAATCATTTACACGATTGATCTGCGCGCGGGCCATCCATGGCCCGCCTATCAGGCTGCAGAAATTGGTATTTCAGCAGCCTGTCAAGGCTTTGCGCCCCGGAAGGCAAACACTTCGGGGCTCTGCAGCCGCGGCAACTCGAGGTCGACAAGCAGCGTTCGGTGCGGCTTGAACAGTGCCTCTGCCTGCTCAGCATCGAGGCTGAGATCGAGAATGTCCTCATCGCCGAAGGTCTGGAATCCCACAGGCTGGCGACTATCAAGCACCGGCGTCGCGGTAATAGAGAGGCCGAACCGGGTATCGCCCCTGCCAAGAGCTGCGAGCAGCGCCGCCGTGTCGATGTAGATAGACCGGTAGGAGGAATCACCCCGGTACAGATGGACCTTGTTGATCGCACCATCGTGGATGGCCTTGGCCAGCCCGCCCCCATCATGCTTGCGGATGTCATAGAACTCGAGCAGGTAATCCTCGACGCCGACGCCGAAATCATCCCTGACCCGCACCACCATGTTCTGCATGGCAGCAGAGCCCTTGCGGCTGCCGGGTTGGCGCGTGAGCGCGGCCGTCTCGGCATCACAACGGTCACAGAAACCATCGAAGTCGGCGTCATCGACGGTCAAGGCCTGCTCAATGAGCTCGAGGACTGCCATCTCCGGTTTGTTCGCTTTGACCTTGCCATTGAGGGTGATGCTCGAGTGATCGATCTTGTCCAACAGGCGAAAGGCCGTCCGTCCCTGAGATGGCAAAAGCTTGATCGGCCGCGGCACGCTGCGCCAGCGCGAGGGATTCTCGGGGTCGGCTTTGGAGTCGAAGCGGATGGTCAGATGGGCGCACTCCAGATTGGCGGTGGAGGTGCGCACCGTACCGTCGCCGCCCGCCTCATTGGCAATGGCCCGAATGCCGCCGTAGCCCGTGTTGCCCATCAGCACCGTGCACAGCACGCGCCCCGGTGCGTAGCGACCCTTGCCGCTACCGAAGCGGTCGCGCATGGCCAGATCCCAGGAGTAAGGACTCGCCAACTCCAGACCCTCTAGGATATGAGTCCCGGTATTGAAAAGGGGCTGGTTGGGCTGACGACTGAAAAAGCCTTTGGCCGTCCGGCCGAGAAACGAGCGCCCCTTGTGCGCCAGCGGCGAACCGAAATTGGCTGGCGCCAGCATCACCAGGTGCTTGATCGGTGACTGGTCCGCCGCGAAGTTGCGCTCGAGCCAGTCGCGGATCACCAGGCCACCGGTAGAATGGACGATGGCATCCACACTATGGGGCTTCCGCGGCAGGCCGCGCTCGGACCAGGCACGTTCCATCGCGGCCTGCAGGTCGTCGAAGCGCACATCGTCGTGCATCGACAGGTAATCACCAATGGACACCAGCTCAATATTGAAGCCGGCCAGTCGGGGCCCGAGATGCCTGGCCAGGGCATCGAAGGAATTGCCGTCATCGCTCCAGCCGTGGAGGATGACAAGGGGACGTGCAGTCATGGCTACGATCCTCGCAATGGTCGAGTCCGTCCTGCCCCCCTGTGCGGACATGGCGGCAAGGCTATACCCTGAGTATGGACTTAACTTTACGCCCAACGCCCGACAGGTTGTGAGACATCGCTCACGGCCGAGAATGGCTTCCACTTGACGCCATCTGAGTGCTTGAGCACGTTCACGAAGGCCAAGTCGGCCTGGATTCTGACGCCGCTGCTGACGGTCAGCACCCGCCCTGAAGTTCCCGTTCCATAAGGAAGAAGCCCGTAAGGAAACCGTATGGAGCCCAACGCATCCAACAGCTCTGGCGCCCACGGGCGCATCGGCCCCGACCCGGAGGCCGATCCCCGCCTTTGGCTCGAAGAAGTGGAGGGCGAACGCGCCCTGGCTTGGGCCCGGAGTGAGAATCAGCGCAGCTACGCGCGCCTGCGCGACGATCCGCGCTACGCAGAGCGCTTCCAAGCAGCACTTCGGGTCTATCAGAGCCCGGAACGGATCCCCTACGGCCGCCTGCGGGAAGGTCGGGTGTACAACTTCTGGGAAGACGCCCATCGCCGCCACGGACTGTGGCGGCGCACATCGCTGTCCAGCTACCTCACGGCGGCGGCCCCGGAGTGGGAACCCCTGCTGGACCTCGATGTCCTGGCGGCAGCCGAGGGTCGAAACTGGGTCTGGCAGGGCGCGAACTGCGCGCCCAATGGCTCATCGCGATGCCTGCTGGCACTGTCCGACGGCGGCACTGACGCCGCCGTCAGGCGCGAGTTCGATCTGGCAGACAAAAGCTTCGTAGAGGGTGGCTTTGTGACCCCCGAGGCCAAGGGCAATACGACCTGGATTAACGAAGATCAGCTGCTCATCCTGCTGGCAGCAGACCCCGCCGAGACCACAACCTCAGGATACCCCTTCGTCGCCCGACGCTGGCAGCGGGGCGCTCCCATCGGTGACGCGCAGGAGGTGTTGCGCGGCGAGCCACAGGACGTGGGTTTGTGGGCCTATCGCCTCGACGGTACCGACAGCGAATCCCATGTCCTCGTCAGCCAAGGCCATACCTTCTACGAATCCACCGAGTGGCTGATCCCGGACGCAGGCGCGCCGGTTGCCCTGCCGCTGCCAAGACAGGTGAGTATCCAAGGCCTCTACCACGGCCAGCTCATCTTCACCATCAACGAGCCCTGGTCCCCCGGCGACGGTATCGACCATGCGCCCGGCACACTGTTGTCCTTCGACCTGAAGGCATTCCTGGACACCCATGAATTGCCATGTGTACATACCGTTTTCGCTCCCGGCCAACGCCAAGCCCTGCGCAGTGCCGGCGTCACCGCTACCGGGGTGCTGCTGATCGTGGACGACAACGTGGTCGGTACGCTCAAGGTGCTGGGCTTCGCACAGGGCTGGCAATCACGGGAAGTACCACTGGCGGATAACCTGAGCCTGAACCTGGTGGACAGCAACGTCAGGGAAAGCGTGGCCTTCCTGGCCGCAGAGGGCTTCCTCGAGCCAGCGACGCTCTACGCCGTCGATCCCAGCACGGCCAGCGCCAACCCGATCCGCTCCGCCCCCGCCTGGTTCGACAGTGACGGCCTGATCGTCGAGCAGAAGGAGGTTGAATCCAACGACGGCACCCGGGTGCCGTACTTCCTGGTCCGCCGCAAGGACATGGCTTTCAACGGCGACACGCCGGTGCTGCTCTACGCCTACGGCGGCTTCCAGATCAGCATGACGCCCGGCTACTCAGGCATCCGCGGCTGCCTGTGGCTGGAGCAGGGTGGTGCCTTTGCCCTGGCCAACATTCGCGGCGGCGGTGAGTTCGGGCCCGCCTGGCATCAGGCCGGGCTGAAGACCGAACGGCAGCGCATCTACGACGATCTCATTGCGGTGGCCGAGGACCTCATCGTCAGCCAGGTCACCCGCCCTGCCCGGCTCGCCGTGGACGGGCGTTCCAACGGCGGGCTGCTCAGTGGCGTGATGTACACTCAGCGGCCCGATTTGTGGGGCGCGGTGATCAGCGGTGTGCCCCTGCTGGACATGTTGCGCTATCACCACCTTCTGGCCGGCTCGAGCTGGATGGGTGAATACGGCGATCCCGAAGATGCGGTGGAGGGAGCCTTCCTGCGACGCATCTCGCCCTACCACAACGTCAGGCACGATGGTGTCTATCCCGAAATCTTCCTCTACACCTCCACCAAGGATGATCGGGTGCATCCCGGCCACGCCCGCAAGTTTGCCCACCTGCTGAGCGAGGCCGGCCATCCCTACCTTTACTACGAGAACATCGAGGGTGGCCACGCCGGGGCGGCGAACCTGGAGGAGACGGCCCATCGCGACGCCATGCTGTTCCAGTTTCTCATCCAGCGGCTGATGGACCCGCATTGAAGGCCATCAGAACAGCAGCGCGAAGACGAACAGACCGAGCATGACGAAGGCGATGGCCACCTTGAACACGGCGCCGACGATGATGCCGGCCCAGGTGGCGAGGCCCACCCTTGTGGCGCTATGCAGTCCGGGACGATGGAGCAGCTCGCCGACCACGGCGCCGATCAGCGGTCCGAGCAGGATGCCAGGAAGGCCAAAGAAAAGACCGAAGACGGTGCCGATGGCCGCCCCCATCAGCCCGCCGCGACTGGCACCGACACGCCTGGCTCCGAGCACGCTGGCCAGCAGATCCACCGCCACGGAAAGCAGCGTAAGGATCGCCAGAATCCACAGCGTCGCTGGACCCACCTGGACGAAATCCTGCGCCCAGGCAAGCAGCCACATGCCGGCGAACATCAGCGGAATCCCGGGAATGATCGGCAATACGACGCCGGCAAGACCGATGGCAATCAGCAGCCCTGACGCAATGTAGGCCAACCAGAGTAGCGACATCTCACACCTCGACCGGCGTCAGTTCACAGCCAGCCCGACAAATCTCCGACGACCCTGATCATTGCCATGGCGACGACCTGCCCAGGATCCGACTTCCGCGAACGTCGCCGCCAACGGGAGTATTCCACAACATTCGCAGTCCGACGCCCACTGCCCGAAGGCCCCTCATGGTAGCGTTCGACTCCCAGTAAACTGCTGCGACGACCGGCGTCAGAACGACGCCGTTGGTCGGCAGCCCATATTGGATCGTGAATAAGGAGGAGGAACGATGCTGGAAATCCGTGACGAGGGCGCCGTTCGCGTCCTGACCCTGGCCCGCGAGAAGGCACTCAATGCCTTCAACGGCGCCCTTTTCGACGCCTTAGTCGAGGGCCTGCTCGACGCCCAGACCGATGACGACGTAGCCGTGGTAGTCATCACCGGCAAGGGCCGGGCTTTCACCGCCGGTGCCGACTTGACTGAGATGGGTCAGAAGACCGCTCCGCCCAAGCATGGTTTCGCCGGGGCCGTGGACCTCCTGATCGACTACCAAAAACCCGTGATCGCCGCGGTCAACGGCCTCGCCATCGGGGTGGGTGGGACGATATGCGGCCTCGTGGATATCGTCTACGTGGCCAAGAGTGCGCGTATGCGCTGCCCCTTCACGGCACTGGGCATCGTTCCAGAGGCCGGCAGCTCCCTCACCTTCCCGCAGATGATGGGTCCCCAGCGGGCGGCCTGGTTCCTCTACGCCGCCGACACCCTGAGCGCCCGGGACTGCGTCGAGCAGGGCATGGCCCTGGAGGTCCTCGAAGACGAGGGATTCCTCGACCATGTCCTCAAGCGTGCCACGACGCTGGCGGCCCAGGCCCCGCAGGCCCTGCGCGAAACCAAGGAACTGCTTTGGGCACCCCGGCGGGAAGCCCTTCGCGCAGCCGTGGCGGCCGAGAACCTGGCCCTGAAGCGGACCGTCGGCAACGCGGAGAATCGCGAGGCCATCAAAGCCTTCATGGAGAAACGCAAACCGGATTTCGCCAGCCTGAAGCCGCACAGCTGAGCCCGCAGCGCGCAGGACTATGTGACGGTAAAACCTACGAGATCACGAGCAGGAGACGACATGAAACTGGGCTTGATGCTGGGCTACTCCGGCGCCGAACTGAACATTCCCCTGGAGCGGGTCAAGCTGGCCGAGCGCCTCGGTTACGACTCCGTGTGGACCGCCGAGGCCTACGGCTCCGACGCGATTACACCGTTGGCCTACATCGCCGCCCACACCGAGCGCATCCGTCTCGGCACTGCCGTACTGCAGCTCGCCGGTCGCACTCCGGCCAACTGCGCCATGGCCATGGCGACCCTGGATGCGCTGGCCGGCGGCCAGCGGGCCATTTGCGGTCTGGGTGTCTCCGGCCCGCAGATCGTCGAGGGCTGGTACGGCCAGCCCTGGGGTCGGCCCTACTACCGTCTGCGGGACTACGTGCAGATCATGAAGAAGATCTTCGCCCGAGATGAACCGGTCAGCCACGAAGGCGACGAGATCAGCCTGCCCTACACCGGCCCCGGGGCGATGGGCGTCGGCAAACCGCTGAAGTCCATTCTGCACATGAATCCGAAACTGCCGATCTGGCTGGGCACCGGCATGGAAGCCACGGTGAAACTCACCGCCGAGATCGCCGATGGCTGGCTGCCGCTGGGCTACGTTCCGGAAACCGCAGGTCTCTACGAAGACTGGATCGCCGAGGGCCTCGCCCGTTCCGGTCGCAAGCGTGATGACTTCGAGATCCAGGCCATGTCTCAGGTGGAGGTCACCGACGACGTGCAGGCCGCCCTCGACCGGCAGAAGCCCACCATCGCCCTCTACGTCGGCGGCATGGGCCACAAGAACACGAACTTCCACAAGGAGATGATGATCCGCCGGGGCTTCGGCGATGCCGCCGAACGCATCCAGGAACTGTATCTGGCCAAGCGCAAGGACGAGGCCATCGCCGCCGTGCCCGACGAATTCGTCGATCAGGGCGCCTTGGTCGGGCCGGAGCAGCGCATCCGAGCGCGCTTCCGCGCCTGGGAGGACTCCGGTGCCTCAGGGCTCACCGTCGCCGGTGACGAACGCGCCATACGCTTCATGGCCGATTGCGCCCGGCTCAACGTCCAGGCCAGCGCCTGACGCCCCCAGCCACGTAAACGCCGGCCCCTGCCGCTCGCCCCGAGCCTGCGGCGGCAGGCCGGCAACGACTTCACCGTAGCGCCCGCAGCCAAAGCGAACGCAACTCGTTGACCGAGACGTCGACCGGCACCGCACCGTAAATCCGCGCCTCGAGTGCTCGCAGCAGGAGCGAGCGCTGTGCGGCTGGGCCCCGTCGGTACAGAACGACCCACGCGTTGACGAGCGGGTCGGTGTGCATTCCAGGTCAGGCCGATCCCGCACGAGTGCAATGAAGACATGCCGGGACCGGTGCCCCCATCCTCCGGTTGGTCAGCCCGGTAGCGTGGTTTCAGCATCGTCTCGTCTGTTCCCGAAGAGACAACCATGCCAAAACCTGGCCTGCGACTCTTCCTCGACGCGAGGAGCGCAGGCTCACTGACCGCGACGTGGCGGAACGAGGTCAGTCGTCATCGTCATCGTCATCGTCATCGTCATCGTCGAGGTCGTCAGCATCCTCTCCGTCCACGTCTTCTGCGAAGAAGCCGGCAGTGATGGGTTGGTCGTTGATGTCATCGCCATCCGGACGCATGGCGCAATTGCCGGGATCATCCGACTCGAACTCACCGATTCCGCCCGGCGCAACCTTCTCCTCGGCGGAGTCGTCGTCGATGTCGACGATCACGAGACCTGGCCGATTGGCGATGGTGTAGTGGCGCTGGCCGTTGATCACTTTGGAACCGGCGACCCGTGCCTCGAGTTCGCAATGGTTTTCGTCGTCGTCGCGCTCGAGCTTCACCGCGACGAGACGCCCTGCAGGGTCGAAGAAGCCTCGGATCTCGACGAAGTCGCCTGGGGCGATGCTGTCCACATCGAGGCGACCGTCATCGGAGGCATCGGTGTCGTCCTGCAGCAGCGAGTTCGGGCGTATCACCACAGTGAGGCCGATCCGCACCTCGAAGCTCCGATTGCCTTCGCTGTCCACCGGACCGGCTGCCGTTGCGACCACGTCCTCGAGTTCCACGTCCGCGTCCGGCTCGATGAAGATCTCCGTGGCCAGCAGTTCCTGGGTGCCCCCGGCCGTCAGCTGCAGGATGCCAGTGGCGCTGGCGCGCCGGCCTACCTTGATATCCGATGCTGCGCTGTCGGCGAGGAACACCGTGTCGGCGTCGAAGACGACGCGCTGGTTGGCAATACGGAATCGGTTGTCGGCATCCACGCCCTGAGTGATGGCGCCCTCGATTTCACCCTCCACTTCGTCGGGCAGGTCGGGATCCACGACCCGCAGGTCGGCCAGCGGGCGGCCGATGCGAGTGACGCCAACGATGTTGTCGCCGTCACGCTCCCCAGTGATGCGAACCGCTTCGCCTTCGAGAAGCTGAGCGCTGCCGGAATCGACGAAGAGGGTAGCGTCGTCGACCACGCCGGTATCGAAGCTCACGCTCAGGACGCGGCCGGACGCATCGATGAGGTCGAAGGAGCCCGTGGCGGCATTGGTCACGGCCCCGGTGACGACGACTTCTGCGGCAGCGGCGGTGCCGATGCGGGCGATCCGGGTGGCCTCGATGAGGCTCTCACCGGTGGCCGGATGGGTGACGATGAGGAAGCCGCTGACCTCCACCCGGTCACCGTCTACGGTCAGACGTTCGGGGCCGCTGAGCGTCGCCGTACCGGCGGTGCTGCGGCCGAAGACATCGTCGAACACGACAGTGCCGGAGAGCCGGACCGTGCGGCCGCCTATCTCGAGGGTTCGGCTGGAGTCGACGAAAGCGGCGCTAACAGTGCCGATGAGTTCCGGCAGGTAGGTGATACGGCGTGCCCTACGCGGACCCGTTTCCGCTTCCTGGTCCCAGAGCACCTGCACCAGCATCCCGACCGCGAGATCGGGCTCGCCGAAGCCCTGCGCTGGACCTATGAAGGTCGTGGCAATGTCAGGATCGTCGGCGCTGGTCAGATAGCTGCGGCCGTTCACCAGGACGCTGCCGAAGGAGGAGACCTGGCCGCTGCTGATGCCGGTGACCGTCGTGCCGCCCGAGACGCCGGTGCCCGAGGTGCCCCCCTCAGGCTGGCTGAAGCCTGCACCTCCACCGCCGCAGGCAGAGGTCAGCGCGGCGAATACAAAAGCAACGACGGGCAGTAATCGCAATGTGCGTGGCTTCATGGCTGCTTGGCTCCTGGATCCAACGGCGGGTCGTCGCTCAGATCTTCCTCGAAGTAGAACATTCCGATCCCGACCACGTGACGGCCGGTTCCGGACACCTTGGGATTGGCGCTGCGATCGACCTGGGCGAGTTCCCGGTCGAAGGACTCGAGCAGGGTCTGGCACTGCTCTGCTGCGAGCCGCTTGAACGTCTTGACGTGCTCCGCCGGAACCGCATCGTAGAGCACCTTGCGCTGGTAGCGCGCGTCGGGACCGATGTGCTCCAGGTTGTGGTAGATGGTTTCGAGCAGGTAGCTGACATCGGTCCCGAGGATCTCGATCTTGGCGGCGTCGTCCCGTGCGGGCAGGTAGGAGCGGGCGGTCAGTCGGGCGCGCCCGTCGGGAAGCAGTTCGGCGGCACCTACCCGGATCAGTTCGTCGAGGACCGCACGGGGCGGCACGTCTCCGCCGTAGCGCCTGACCAGCGCAGGAAACCCCGCCGCGCTGTCTTCCATGGCAAGTGGTCGTGGCTGGGTGGTCCCGTCCTGGAATTCGGTGTCCCGGACCCAGCCGGACACGACAGACGCGGCGCGATTCTGAGCACCCATGGGCGCAGCTTCAAGGTCGGTGTCCCTCGGCAGGCTCAGTAAACGTGAGACTTCCTTGCGACTAAGGCCGGTTAACGTGGCGGCACGGGAGACGGAGGGCTTGCGGTTTCCCAGGGCGAAGTCGGACATGGCAACCCTGACGTAGATGCAGCGGACTTCTTCTTCGAAGCTGGCGCAGTCGACGCCGTTGCGGATCAGCAGACGCACCAAGGGCCGCAGTACCTTGTGCACCGCGGCCCTCAGTGTGGCCTGGAGACTCTCGGCTGAAGTCGTCACGATGTCTTGCATGTTCGCCCATTGCTGACGCTGAGACCATGGGCGTGCCTGCCATGCATGCCGGGAAAGTGGCCCATGGGCCGCAGCATCATGGCGCGGCGATGAACTGAGGCGCCGGAGGCGTTGCCGGCGGCATGATGTCGAAAGGCTCCGACGACGATGACGGTACCGGTGCGTTGCGGAACAGGAAGAGGTCCGTCTCACAGAGCGCCGGGTCCCGAACCCGGATCGTCACCCTCGGCAGGTCCGAACTGCTGCCGTCTGTCCGCGCGGCGACGGCGGTGACGTCGAACGCCACCACGCCCAGCGTGGCTCCCTGCAGGTTACCCTGCAAAGGCGCGTAGTTGATGCTGACGTCGCTGTCGTAGACCAGGGCGCAGACGCTGCGGTCAACGAGCATCGCCAAGCCCGTCGCCCGCAGTGGCGTCACGTCGGGGATGTCGTCGAGGAGCACCTCGCGGTCGTCCCCCTCGGCAGCCCCGAGGCCGGGGCCGGCGAGCAGGTAGTTGCGGACGCCGTTGCCGGTCGGTCCCGCGTCCTGCCAGCTCACCGGAATGGTCTTGAGCGTGAACCAGCCTTCGTCGCCCACCTGACCGGTGAACAGGTCGATGCTGACGCCGATGTTGTCCGTGAACCAGCGCAGGGGCTGGCGTGCCCCGACCGCCGCGATGTCGTCATTGACGTCGGTATCCGAGAATTCATTCGGCGCTTTGCCATTGTCGATGCTGTCCTCGTCGATGAGAAGGAACACCACGTCGACGTCCGTGACGACGTCACCGTTAACGGGATCGGGCGACGGCGTAGGAAAGCGAGGTGCCTGGACGCGCTTGAGTTCGACCTCTTCGGCGAGCATCAGTCCGCTCTGGCAGGCATTGATGTCGTCATCGTCGCTTTCGGCCTCGACGATGTCGCCGATCTCCAGGCGGCCGAAGAAGGCGCTACGGCTGATGTCGTCGCCGTTCTCGTCCTCGAACTCCACGTCGCGGCCGCTGGAAACGTCGATAGTCACGCCGAGAATGACGAAGCTGTTCTGGTCCGCGGCAATGGATTCCACCGGGCCGCGCAGTTCGCATTCGAAGTCATCGTCATCGCCGTCTTCGCGTTCGATGCGGGTCCAGGTCACGGCGCCATCGTCGTTGACGAAGCCACGGGCCTCGATTTCGTCGCCGTTGCGCAGCCGGTTTAAGAACTGCTCGGGCGTGAGGCGATCGCCGTCGTCGTCGTCGTCCTCGAGACGGCTGGTGGGTTCGGGGCGGATGACGATGCCGAGGCGGGTGGTGAAGGTTCCAGCCTGCGTGTCGACCATCGCGACGCGATCCTCGAGTTCGACGTTGTTGCCTGGCCGTCCCCGGGATTGGCTCAGCACCAGGACACCGTTGCTGTCGAAGCGGCCCTTGATCTCGACCTTGGTGCCGACGTGATCCGCGAGTGAGGAGGCGTCGCTGACTTCGATGACGAGTCCGCCGATCCGGATGCGGTTCGGCGTCACGGTGGTGTCGACGGCGAGCAGGATGCCTTCGATCTCGAGTCGGCCGCGACGGTTGTCACCGTCGTCTTCGCGCTCGATCTCGGTGGCTTCGAAGCGATCACCGACGATACGCGCTTCGACCTCGACGAAGATGCCGACGAGTTCCGGTCCGAAGACCAGGTCGTCGTCGAATTCGGTTCCGTTGATATGGAAGACAGTATTGGCGACGGTAACCGTGTTCGCCTCGGTGTCAACTGAGGTGACGAAGCCCTTCACTTCCAGCTCATCGTCGTCGCTGCCGACGTTAATGCGGCTGACGCGGGTGGCGACGTAGCCGTCTGCTGTCGCGAAACCGCTGACCCGCACCACCATTCGGCCGCTGTCGAGGCTCAAGTCGCGGATGTCGACGCCAGGAATGCCGTCATTGTCGCCAATGTTGCTGTCGAAGACGGTTTCGGCATCGACCTGGACGGGCGTGTTGGCGACCCGGAACGTGCCGAGCGAAGGATCGTCTGGATCCACCACGACGCGGGTCACCGGACCGCGCAGGTCGCTGCTGTGAGAGATGCTCGCAGCGACCAGTCCGGAGCCGTCCGCGCTCTCCTGGGCGTCGATGCGGACTTTCATGCCGAGCTTGAGTGCGCTGTCGTCGCCGAGTCGTTCACCGTCGCCTTCGACGTTGACGGTGGTGCTGCTCACGACCTCGTAGCGCTCGCCGTTGACGAATACGCTACCGAAGCCGGTGACCACGCCAATCGTACTGACTTCATCGGTTGAACCCTGGACGGGATCAGGCTGGGTCGAGCCACTGCCCCCTCCCGCTCCACCTCCACAGCCGGCAGCGATGATCAGCGTACCGCATGCGACGGCACAGGGCTTGATGAGGGTCAGGAATCTGGACGTCATGGCTCGAAATCTCCAGGTGGCCTTCAAATTAAATGGGAACATAATCCTATATTTTTGGGAAAACAAGACCAAATTTGGAAAACGTGATGCAGGTTTGGGCAGACGCCAGGCCATCAGCGATCGCCCGAGGAGCTGCGGCGCACCCAGTTCAGAGCCTCGCCAAGTCGACTTTGCCGTTCGCTCGTTGTCCGATTTCGGCGACGCAAGACCCATCGCGCCTTCGTCGTCACATGAGTTCCAAGCTTCAGTCTCGGAGACCCAGGCGGCCGCCAAGGCTGCTCCCCGCGCCAGCCCTGGTGGCGGGTACAAGACAGCGGTGGCAGCCGGCACCATCCCTATCGATGCGCCGGCGCGTGTCTGACGCTCCGGGTGCCCAGAGACCATCTTCTAAGGACCTTTTAAGGACCTTTCTCGCCCCAATTTAGAGGCTTGACCACCAGATTAGAGGCTTGACCGCCAGACACCTACCCGATGGGCCTTGACGGTCATCTCGATCCCAAGGCGTTGCACCCAGTTGACCGGACCGGACTCATACACCAACTTCAGCCATTCGAGGCTGGAGCAGCCCCTGCGTCAGCCCGATCTCTCAAGCGGCGACGCCACTCCGGAAACTGCAGTGCTCGTATCGCAGCCCCCCCGGACCCGGCAAGTCAGGAGCGGCGTCGACGGCCGAGGTGGTATGGGTGGGCTGATCCCTGGCGATCCTGGAGGGCCCTGGATGACAAACGCGACCCTCTGGACGGTATTGGCGACGTCCCTGCTGGTGAGCATTCACTTGCTGGCGGGCCGGTTCCATTTCCTGGTCGGTTCGCGGCGGAGCCGTGTCCATTCCTTCCTGGCCGGGATCACCACCGCTTATCTCTTCCTCAAGCTGTTGCCTGAACTCGGAGCACCCGGTGAGGTCGTCGGTGAGGAACCGGAAGCAGGCGGACGCCGCCTAGCGTTCGCCATCGCTCTGCTGGGATTCGTAGTCTTCTATGCGGCCGAGGTGTGGGCCCATCGGCGACGCACATCGGAGACGATCAGACGCAAGACAGATCGGGTCTATCACCTGCTGCTCGTCACCTTTGCCCTGTTCAATGCGGGGTTGGCGTTTCTGCTGCCGCACCAGGTCGCGACTCACGGTCCATGGATCACCGGGGTCTACGTGTTGGCCATCGGCGTGCACCTGCTGGTCCTGGATCACGCCATCGCCGAAGTGCACCGAGGCCGCTACGGCGCCCATGCGCGCGTGACCCACTCGGCAGGACTCCTCGGCGGCGTCGCCCTCGCCATCGTGCTGGGGCCAGAGGCCTGGGATCGAGCCGTGCGGCCGCTGATCGCCTTTCTCGGCGGCGCGATCGCGCTGCAGGTTTTTCGTGAGGAGATCCCCGCCTACAAACAGGGGCGTCCCGTTCCGTTCGCCATGGGCGCAGGGCTGCTGGCCGGTCTCCTGTTGCTGGTAGAACGCATCAACTGAGCCGCCCCGAGGCGGAGGATGGATGGGAAGTGGCTCAGGAGGCTCTGAACTGAGTGCGCCCCGCTCTGGCCTTCAGAGGGCGCGCTGGCTGCGTTACGCGGCTTGGAAAGGCAACCAGTCTTCCCTGCGCAGCGCGCCAAAAATCACACCGCCGGAGTCCCGCGGAGCTGCGGCGCACTCAGTTCAGAGCCTCCCTAACCCCTCCTTGTCTTGAACGCCGCCGCCCGCAGGCCATGGCGATCCCTGCTTGCATGGCCCCCTGTCGGTTTGACTCGACGGATCTGCCGGGGTTGGACGACAGCAACGGTCCGCAATGCCTTGATTCACCTTCGTTTGGACACGCAGCGAGCGTATCTCGAAACCTTAGCGCCGCATTCTCGTGGGCCAACCGGGCATGCTTTCGATTCGGCATCGCTGATACCGCCCCGCAACTCCCGTAGCCCTAGCAAGCGTTTCTTTGCGTTGAATCTGAACTCCTGCAGGGGCATGCTTTTCGAAGAATCAACGCCTTATCGTGGTCTGACCCCACAACAATATCAGGTGCAGATAGCCATCAGGTGCAGGTAGCCGAACTTCACACAGATACTGCAGTTGCACTCGTGCACCGGCAACCTCGCCGGTGCGAGGACCGCGCAACGCACGCGTCCGCAGTGGCAGCCGCCGCGATGCTCGATCATGCCTCGATTTCCACGGGCGCCCCCGCCTCGTCTGCTTCGACGATCTCGGTCTCCTCGAGCGCCTCGGTACACCAGGCCTGCAGATCCGCATCGGCGAAGAGCTGCTGCATCCAGGGCTGGCAGAGCTCGGGAACCGGCACGCCGTAAGTCAGGAAACGCAGAAGCACCGGCGCGAAGAAGGCATCGGCGATGCTGCGCTCACCGTAGAGCCAGCCCGAAGCGCCGGCGTGCAGGGTCAGGGCCTCGCACCAGAGCCCCACCATGCGTTCGATGTCGCGTTCCACGACGGCGTCGAGGTCCACTCGCCGCCGCGAGCGGATGTTCATAGGCAAGGCGCTGCGCAGGGCACCGAATCCCGAGTGCATCTCCGCCACCGCGCAGCGCGCGTGGGTCCGCAGGCGCTCGTCCTCGGGCCAACTGCCACGACTCGCACGCTCGGCAGCGTACTCACAGATCGCCAGCGAATCCCACACCAAGCGATCGCCGTCACGCAGCACCGGCACCCGCCCGGCAGCAGAGATGCTGCGGATGCGATCATGAAACTCCGGGGTATCCAGCGGCAGGCGTTCGGTGACGAAGTCCATACCCATGAAGCGCAGACCGAGCCAAGCCCGCAGCGACCAGGAGGAGTAGTTGCGATTGCCGATGTAAAGCACGGGACGTTGCGGCATGCGCGACTCCAGGAGGAAAGGTCGAAGTCTAACCCGGAGCCGCTCGAAGCTCCCAATGGGCTCTTTCGGGGCCTGCGCAAAGCGCGGGTAACCGAGGCGGCGATGCTGCGGGTACCGCGCGAGCGCTTCGTGCCGGCGCCCTGCGCCTCTGGGCCTCTGGGCCTAAGGCCACACGCCGGGGCGCCTCCGACCCGTTGCCCGATCCAGGTCGTGGCAACCTACAGCCGTGTTGTGTCGTCAGCGTGAAAACGGGTCCGGTAAGGCTTCCAAACTCAGTCCGCCGCAGGAGCCTCGAGCGTCCCGCCCCACTTGCGGACGTTCTCTGCAAAGGTTTCCAGTGCCTCGCGCACTTCTGCCATGGGCTTCGGCGGCACCCGAAGCACCCAGCGCTCCACATTGAGTTCGAGCAGGCGATGCAGTGCCGACTCTTCCAGCGGCAGGCCGGTGACCACCACCGCAGGGCGATCCCGGCCGAGATCCTCGGCATGGTTGCGCAATTCCGGAACGAGCTGTTCGAGCTCGTCCAACGGTGTCACCCGACCAGCCATGGCCGGAACCGCCATGGGTGTCACCGAAGGCATCCAGCCGTCACCATAAGTGAGCACCCGCTTGAGCACGTTGGGTCCGGCACCACCGATGAGCACGGGCGGATGGGGTGACTGCACTGGCTTGGGCCATTGCCATGACGGTCCAAAGTCCACCAGGCGTCCGTGATACTCGGCGGTTTCCTGGGTCCACAGCACCTTCATGGCTTCCACCCGCTCTCGCATGAGCCGAAAGCGGGTGGCAGGATCGGTGCGGTGATGCTGCATCTCGACCTCGTTCCAGCCTGCACCGATACCGAGTTCGAAGCGGCCGGCGCTGATCAGATCCAACGTCGATACCGATTTCGCACAGTTGATGGGATCACGCTGAGTGACCAGACAAATCGCCGTACCGAGCCGGATGCGCGTGGTGACCGCGGCCGCAGCCGTCAGCGCCACGAAGGGATCGAGCATGGCGCAATAGTCCCGCGGCACCTGACCGCCAGCGGGAAACTCGGTCGCGGTCGGCATATGGGAGTGCTCGGAAACCCAAAGCGATTCGAATCCGAGCTCCTCCACCGCTTTCGCTACTTCGATGGGTGACGCACTCTGATCCGTGGGAAAGATGCCGATGCCGAACTTCATGGGTTACCCTCCTTGAAAGTGCATACATACTAACAAGCATGCGTGCTGGAAAGCTTGCACGGCACGCGGACTGCGGCCAAGGTAACCATCTATACTGGACATCCAGAAAAATACTGGACATCCAAGTTTCTCAGCCAATATCGGACCGACAGGTTTTCCTGCTGGGCGGCTAGGGGGAGTGAGCACATGAACGCCAAGGCAGCACTGGTTCGCAGCGCCGGCGGGCCATTCGAATTCATCGACGTGGAGCTGGCGCCGCCGCGGGCCGACGAGGTGCTGGTACGCATCGTCGCCAGTGGCATCTGTCATACGGACGTGGCGGTACGCAACCAGGACGTCCTGTTGCCACTGCCCATGGTCCTCGGCCACGAGGGTTCGGGCATCATCGAGGCCGTTGGCAGCGAAGTTCGCCATCTGGCAGTGGGCGACCATGTCGTCCTGTCGGGAGACTCCTGCGGCCATTGCCGCTCCTGCCATCGTGGACTTCCGTCCTACTGCGACGAGTTCGTTCCTCGCAATCTCAGCGGCCAGCGCGTCGACGGCAGCAGTCCCATGAGTCACGCCAAGGAGGAGCTGCGCGGTCGCTTCTGCGGCCAGTCGTCTTTCGCTACCCACACCATCGCCAGCGCACGCTCTGCCATCAAGGTCCCTGCCGACCTGCCGTTGGAATTGCTGGGCCCCCTCGGATGCGGTCTCACGACTGGCGTCGGGACGGTCATGAACGCCCTGCGGCCCTCTCCAGGTTCGACCCTGGTCGTGTTCGGCGTCGGAACCGTGGGCCTCGCTGCGGTAATGGGCGCAAAGCTCTGCGGCGTCGCTTTGATCATTGCCGTCGACCGTTTGGGTGCCAGGCTTGATATGGCCCTGGAGTTGGGCGCCCACCATGCCCTGCGTGCCGACGAGCACGTGGTGGCGCGCATCCGGGAGCTCACCGGCGGCGGTGCAGACTTTGCGGTGGAATGCTCAGGCGTGCCGATCGCCGTAAGGCAGGCGGTGGACTGCCTAGGCCGCCCTGGTATGGCCGCTCAGGTAGGCGCCACGCCGGCAGGGTCCGAGATTGCCATGAGCATGGATCACATGGGCTTCGGCCGCGGCCTGAAAGGAGTGGTGATGGGCGACGCTGCCACGGCCACCTTCGTGCCCTATCTCGCGGATCTGCATCGCGCCGGGCAACTACCCTACGACCGCTTCGTGCGCTATTACGATTTCGCCGATATCGAGCGCGCCATCCATGATTCGTCAGTGACCGGCGAGGTGATCAAGCCCATCCTGACCATGCCATGAGATTCAGATGTGGATGCCAAGTGAAGTTGCGATCTCGCGAACGCGCTGGCGAACGCCTTCCCGTCGACGGAACCACTGTTCGTTGATCTGCGTGAATTCGACTGACGCCTGAGGCAGATCCGTCGGCGGATAGATGGCTTCCACCACACAAGCCGCCATGCAGGCCCCGCAGTCCGTACAGCGGGCCGGATCGATGAAGGACATCAAGTCCGCTGGCTCGGAGAAGATCGCAAACTCCGGACAGACCTCGATACAGGCCTCACCTTTCACGCCGATACAGGTTTCTGTAATCACATAAGCCATGACCGCGTTCTCCACCCGATTCGAGCGCCAAGCGTAGCAACATCCGAGACCGTGATCGTCAGCCCTTCGCTGCAATCAGAACCAATGCGCCAGGAGTCAGCAAAATAGGACGTTCAAGCGCTGCGACGCGCCGGCTCCGATCACCCGGTTTGGCCGCGTCGCCCGACAACTGGGCTTCATGTCCGACGGGGACTCCTAGCCCACGTCTCCTGGTGGCCGGTGATCTCCGTGCTCGGTACCTTTACGGCGGGTAAGTCGACCTTTCTCAACGAGTATGCGGGGCGGGAACTACAGCGCTCAGGCAACCAGGCCGTGGACGACAAGTTCGCGATCATCTGCTACGGCTCCGAAGATACTTCCATACTCCTGCCCGGACTGGCTCTCGACAGCGATCCGCGTTTTCCCTTCTATCGCACCAACCGCAACATCGCGAAAGTGGCCGCAGGCGACTGCCGCGGCGTGGATTCCTATCTGCAGCCGAAAACCTCTCGCGCTGAACCTTTACGGGGCAAGGTCTACATCGATTCGCCGGGCTTCGATGCCGACGAGCAACGCACCTCGACGCTGCACATCACCGATCACATCATAGATCTTTCCGATCTGGTGCTGGTGTTCTTCGACGCCCGCCATCCGGATCCAGGCGCCATGGGCGACACACTGAAGCACCGCGTGTGCCGACACCGTGAACCGCCACGATGCCAACAAGCTCCTCTACATCCTCAATCAGATCGACAACACTGCCCGCGAGGAAAATCCGGAGGAAGTGGCGGCTACCTGGCAGCAGGCGCTGGTGCTGGTGCTGTTCGCGACGCTGCGGACCGGACATTGGGACGGCCTCACCTATACCCCGCTCGCCAAACTCGCCTTCGTTCCCCAGATCCTCGTGGGGGTGGCCGCGGTCGTCCTGGCGCTAGCGCTGCATAGGGGTCTGAGACGGCTCGCTGCGTATCCGATGCTGCGTGGCCTGAGACGCGATCAGGTCTTGGCCGCCGATCAGTCCCCGATGCTGCAGGCGGTCTCCAAAAACAGTAAAGCTTGGTGGCGGTCCGTCGCCTTCTCCAAGCCCCGGGGCTGGAACCGGCGAGCGCGCAACCAACTCGACGCGGCGTTGGCGGACGCCGACCGTTGCGTGCAGGCCCTTAACGACCGCTTCGTCCATCCATCCGGAGCCGCCGGGGAAGCAGCTGAGTCCGAGGCAGAAGCCGGGACCAGAGCAAATGCGACCGAGGTGGCCGAGGGCCTTAAATCCGAGCAGTCGTCCGCCGGCTGAATCGCCGCCTCCGCAGTCCGGCGGTTGAGGGGCGCAGCGCGCCGCCGTGCAGTCCGGCGCCATGAGGGCCCGAACTCTGCCAAACTCCCCCTCCTCTCTCACCTCACAGATCAACGACGGAGTGGCCCATGCGTTGGTATTACGGCTGGAACGTGATAGCCGTAGCTATGCTGTTCCAGGCGGTCACCTTCGGCATCGGCCTGTACTCCTTCACCTTCTGGGTCAGTCCGCTGATGGCGGAGTTCGGTGCCAGCCGCGGCACCATCCTGTTCGCCATCACGATGGCGACCCTGGGCATCGGCGCGATGGCTCCTATCGTGGGACCCGCCCTCGACCGCCTGCCCATCCGCACACTGGTGTGTTCCGGAGCCTTGCTTTTCGCCACCGGCCTCGCCTTGATGGCTATGACGACGGCAGCGTGGCAGGTGGTCGCCATTTACACCTCCCTGATCGCAGCCGGGCTGATCCTGGCCGGGCCCATCGCCGGGCAGACGCTGGCGGCCAAATGGTTTCGAGGGCGGCGCGGACTCGCACTGGGTCTGGTGACGGTGGGCACCTCGGTCGGCGGCTTTCTGTTCCCGCCCATCGTCACGGAACTCTTAGGCAGTTTCGGCTGGCGACAGGCTCACATCATTCTTGCCGTGGCGGTCCTGGTCATCATCATCCCGCCCACCTGGCTGATCATCCGCAACGGTCCGGAGGAGCGCGGAGTCGCACCTGAGCCAGAAAACCCGGCATCCGAGGGCATCACCGCCCACTTCGAAAATCGTCTGTGGACGACCCGCAGCATCCTCTCCGAACGCACGTTCTGGGTCACGATGATCGCCTTCCTCGGTCCCACCACCGCCTTTGGTGCCATCCAGCAGAATATCGGCCCCTATACCGCGGATCTCGGCATCTCGCCCCAGCGGGCGGCGTACCTGATGTCGGTGATCTCCGCCGCCATGGTCGGCGGCAAGATTGTCTTCGGCAGCGTCTCCGACCGCTTCGACAACCGTTATCTGTATTGGATAGCGGTGAGCGCGCTGGTACTGGCGATGGTGCTGATGCTAGGAGAACCCACCCACACCGGCATGCTTGGTATCAGCGCACTGCTTGGGATTGCCGCAGGCGGCTTCCTGCCGCTGATGGGCGCCATCGTCAGCGCCCGCTTTGGCCCTCAGGCCTTCGGCCAAGTGATGGGCCTGCTGATCCCGTTTCTGACCTTGAGTGCCGTCGGGCCAACATTCGCCGGCTGGATTCGGGATGTCGCCGGGTCTTATGACGTGGCGTGGTTCGTCTTTCTGGCGCTGCTCGTGCCCCCGGTCCTGGCCATGGCCTTGCTGCCAAAGAGGAGCGGCTGACGAACGCCGAGCACCTTGGCGTGCTAAGCAAGAAGCATCGATCAGGAGGATTGCGAGACAGGTCGCGAGAAAGGCTGCCAAGCAGGAAGTCGTAGCCGCGGCCGTGAACTGTGAGAAAGTATCGGCGCCGCGCAGATCCACCTCAGGACCACAGACTTACTGTCGAGACTGATTCTGGCAGTTGTGGTCATCTGATTCGTCAGCGGTATCGTCGCGTTCATCAAGCACTCATCATCCGAGGACAGCCCTTGAGCAGCACCGACTTCGCCAGCCTCGATCTGGCGCCCGCGCTCGTCGAAAATCTCGCCGCGCTCGGTTATCACACCATGACGCCCGTACAGGCCGAGGCTCTGCCGTTTCTGCTCGCCGGCCGCGACCTCATCGCGCAGGCAAAGACCGGTTCCGGCAAGACCGCCACCTTCGGTCTCGGGCTGCTCAATCGGCTCGATCCGAAGCGCTTCCGCGTGCAGTCACTCATCCTGTGCCCGACGCGCGAACTCGCCGATCAGGTGGCCGGCGAGCTGCGGAGACTGGCGCGCGCCGTCGACAACGTGAAGATCCTGACCTTGTGCGGCGGCGTACCCATCGGCCCGCAGATCGGCTCTCTGGAGCATGGCGTACACGCTGTCGTCGGCACACCGGGGCGGATCGACGACCATCTGCGCAAGGGCACGCTGAACCTCGACGACGCCACCACCCTCGTCCTCGACGAAGCCGATCGCATGCTGGAAATGGGCTTCCTGGAGATCGTCGAGAAGATCCTGGCCTGCCTGCCGAAGCCACGGCAGACGCTCCTGTTCAGCGCCACCTGGCCGGACGCGATCCGCCTGCTGGCCCAGCGTCACATGGTGGATCCGGAGACCGTGACGGTGGATGCGACTCACGACGCAGCCACGATCCGCCAGCACTTCCACCAGGTCGCGGACGATTCCGAGCGTCTCGCTGCACTGCGGCGCCTGCTGCTCGCCCACAGGCCCGAATCCACCCTCGTGTTCTGCAACACCAAGGTCGACGTCGACGCGGTGACAAAGGATCTGGTCGCGCAGGGCTTCGCGGCTCTGGCGCTGCATGGCGACCTGGATCAGCGGGCCCGCGATCAGGCGCTCGTGCGCTTTGCGAATCGCAGTGTCTCCGTACTCGTCTGCACGGATGTCGCCGCCCGCGGTCTCGACATCGATGACCTCGATCTCGTGGTCAACCATCAGGTCGCCAGGGACCGGGACGTGCACAGCCACCGCATCGGCCGCACTGGCCGGGCCGGCAGCCAGGGGCGGGCCTGCACCTTGTTCGTGGCCAGCGAGCAGCACCGCATCGACCGTCTTCCCGAACACTTCAGTGAGGCGATTCCCACTGAGCCACTGCCGCCAGCGAGTGTGTTGAACGAGCCCGTCTTCAAGCCGCCCATGCACTGCCTTCAGATCGACGGCGGCCGGCGGCAGAAGCTGCGCCCCGGCGACATCGTTGGCGCCTTGACACGCGAGGGTGGCATCGCCGCTGATCAGATCGGCAAGATCAGCGTCCAGGACCAGTGCGCCTATGTCGCCGTGCAGCGCGCCGTCGCCAAACAGGCGCTGGCCAAGCTCGCCAGTGGCCCACTCAAGGGGCGCAGCTTCAAGGTTCGGCAGATCGGTAGCTGAAGGCGACGACCTTGGCGATCGTAGCGCGCCAACCAACTGCGGATCCTTCGCAGACGCCTACGCGCAAGGTGGCATCAGGTGAACGCGTCGAGGTCTTCGAATATCGGGTCACCATCGAGCAGGGCGAGCGCCTTGGGCGACATTTCGGTGTGGTAGTCGGCCGCCGCGTAGCGGTCGAAAGCCGCCTGATCAGGGAAGGAGATGAAATACAGATAGGTGAGCGGCTCGCCTCGAACGCGCCGCACCTCGTAGATGGAACCCGGCTCGTTGGCGACCACGTCCCGCATGAGCTTGGCTACCAGCCCCTCCAGCTCTTCTGCTTTCCCTGCTTTGACTTTCAGTCGAATAAGCTGACTCACCATGATGCCGGGCTCTCCATGTGATGGAATATTCAAGGGTTGATCTCAGCCACGAAGTCCAGGGGGAAGGTCGAACTGAATCGGCATGACCTTCAGCCGCTCTCAGCCGGCTTCCACACCAGATCGAGTTGACGGGCAGCACGGACGTCGTCGAGGCGCTTCACCGGCAGTGTCAGCGGTGCCGAGCGCACCAGCTCCGGCGTCTGCTCAGCCTCCGTGCGAATGGCGATCATGGCTTCGATGAAGGCGTCGAGTTCTTCCTTGCTCTCGGTCTCCGTCGGCTCGATGAGCCAGCACTCGGGTACCAGCAGCGGGAAGTAGGTGGTCGGTGCGTGGGGGCCGTAGTCCAGCAGCCGCTTGGCCAGATCCATGGCGTTGACGTCATGCTCCTTCGCCATGCGCGCGAAGGTCAGAATGAACTCGTGGGTGGCGCGGCGCTTCGGGTAGGCCAGCTCGAAACCTTCGGCAGCCAGACGCCGGGCCAGGTAGTTGGCATTCAACGTGGCGTAGTCGCCCACCCGATGCATGCCTTCGCGCCCGAGCATCAGGGCGTAGGACAGAGCCCGAACCAGGATGCCGGCGTTGCCCATGAACGCGGACAGCCGACCGATGCTGCCGGGCATTTCGTCTTCGTCCAGCCAGCGATACCAGGGTGCGCAGTCACGATCCTCGCAGACGACGATCGGAGTCGGCAGGTGCGGCAGCAGGCGCTGACCCACACCCACGGGACCGGCACCCGGGCCGCCGCCGCCGTGAGGCGTGGCGAAAGTCTTGTGCAGATTCATGTGCAGGACGTCAAAGCCCATGTCGCCGGGCCGGACCTTACCAAGGATGGCATTGAGGTTGGCGCCATCGTAATAGAGCAGTCCGCCGGCGGCATGCACCGCGTCGGCAATCTCCTTGATGCGTCGTTCGAACACCCCGCAGGTGGAGGGGTTGGTCATCATCAGGCCCGCGGTTTGGGGACCTAGGGCGGCCGTGAGGCTGTCGAAGTCCACGTCGCCATCAGCGTCCACCGCCACCTCCCGCACCTTGTAGCCACACATGACTGCCGTGGCCGGATTGGTGCCGTGGGCTGCGGTCGGTACCAGAATCTCCTGGCGCTCATGATCACCGCGGGCCTCGTGATAGGCACGGATCATGGCCACGCCGGCGAACTCGCCCTGGGCGCCTGCCATGGGCGTGAGCGACACGCCGCGCATGCCCGTCACGGCCTTCAGGGTTTCCTGTAGTTCGAAGAACACGCTCAGGATGCCCTGGGACAAGGCCTCCGGCGCCAGCGGATGGCGACCAAGGAAACCCGGCAGGCTGGCGGCCCGGTGGGCGCCTCGGGGGTTGTACTTCATGGTGCAGGACCCGAGCGGGTAGAAGCCGGTGTCGATGGAGAAGTTCTGCCGCGACAGATTGGTGTAATGGCGCACCACCTGCAGTTCGGAGGCCTCCGGCAGGGGCGCCGGCTCCTGCCGCAGCAGGGCCTTCGGCAAATCATCCGCTGGCGGGGGCTCCGGCAGCATCTGGGCGTGGGCGCGGCGGCCGGGTGCTGACACTTCGAACAGGGTGCGGCCCTGGGTATCCGGACGGCTCATGACTGCACCTCCTGCAAGGCCGCTTCCAGGGCCGTGGCCACCCGCTCGATTTCCGCCTCCGTCCGCTTCTCGGTGGCACACACCAGAAGCTCATGGCTGCGGTCGGGCCAGAACTCGGACAGCGCTACGCCGGGCAACAGCCGGTTACCAGCCAAGGCCTCCACCACCTCGGCAGCAGGCTTGGGCAGTCGCAGCAGCGCTTCGTGGAAAAAAGGTCCTTCGTGGACCCGCTCGACACCGGGAATCGCGGTGAGCCGCTCCACCAGGGCTCGCGTCCGGGCGTGGCAATGGCCAGCCACCCGGCGCAGGCCATCACCACCGAGCAGGGCCATGTACAAGGTCCCCGCAGTCACCAGCAGCCCCTGATTGGTGCAAATGTTGGAAGTGGCCTTGCCGCGGCGGATGTGCTGCTCGCGGGCCTGCAGAGTAAGCGTGTAGCCGGTGCGGCCATCGAGATCGACGGTGCGGCCGATGATCCGGCCCGGCATCTGCCGGACGTGCTCCTGCCTGCAGCAGATGAAGCCGAAATAGGGTCCGCCGGAAGCCATGGGAATGCCCAGGGGCTGACCATCGCCGACGACTATGTCCACGCCGGCCTTCCCCCAGCTTCCCGGAGGTTCCAACAGCGCCAGCGAGGTGGGATTGACCACCGCGATCACCAGCATGCCGGCGGCATGAGCGGCATCGGTGAGGGCATGCACGTCCTCCAGCCGACCGAAGAAGTTCGGGTGCTGAATCACCAGCGCCGCAAAGTCCTCGCCATCAAACGACCCCAGTGCTTCCGGCGCCACCGTACCGTCACTGTCCGCCGGCAGCTCCACCAGATCCATGTCCTGATTGTGGACGATGGACTCGGTGGCGCGTCGATACAACGGATGCAGGGAGCCCGCCACCAGCACTCGACGCGACTTCGATTTGCGATTGGCGCGGATGGCCATCAGGCAGGCTTCCGCAAGACCGGAACCGCCGTCGTAGACGGAGGCATTGGAGACGTCCATGGCCGTCAGCCCGGCGATCATGGTCTGGTATTCGTAGATAACCTGCAGCGTGCCCTGGCTGGCCTCGGCCTGATAGGGCGTATAGGCGGTCATGAATTCGCCACGGCCCACCACGTCCCAGACCGCGGCCGGAATGTGGTGGTCGTAGGCCCCGGCACCGGCGAAGCAGGTGACGTCGGCATCCCGCGCCGCACGGACGCCGAGATCGGCCAGCATGGCCATCTCGGAGACAGCTTCGGGCACCTCGTCAAGATCGCCAGCGCGCAGCGCCTGCGGGATCTCGTCGAACAGGTTCTCGATGCGCTCGACGCCGATGGCTTCGAGCATGGCCCGTGTGTCGTCTTCAGTGTGCGGTATGAAGGGCATGCGTCAGGTTCCGGCGCCGGCTGCGGGCGGCGCCCAGGCCGGGGCCGGCGCTTGGCGCGGCCCGATGGGACCCGTGTTGGACGATCTGTGACAATCGGTTGAAAGAGATCAGTGGCTCTCCTTCTCCGCCACTTCACCATAGCCCTCGGAATCGAGCAGTTCTTCGAGCTCGGCTGTATCCGAAGGACGAAGCTTGAAGAACCAACCGGACCCATAGGGGTCTTCGTTGATCGTTTCCGGAGCCTCTTCGAGAGCCTCGTTGACGGCGATTACGGTACCGCTTACAGGCGCGTAGATGTCCGAGGCGGCCTTCACCGATTCCACCACCCCGGCCTCGGTGCCGGCCTGAATGTCGATGTCGAGTTCGGGCAGCTCCACGAACACCACGTCACCAAGGGCACCCTGGGCATGGTCGGTAATGCCGACCGTGACGGTGCCGTCTTCCTCGAGGCGTGCCCACTCGTGGGTGGCTGCGTAGCGCAGTTCGGCCGGGATGTTGCTCATCTGCATTCTTCTCCATGGCTTGGGTGTGCAGGCGATGCGTCACCCGATGATTCATGTCGTATTCGGCGCTACAGCGAACCCCTAGGTCCGATCGTCTCGTCTCGCCAGTCTCGAGGTCCTGATCGCCCCCAATCGGGGCTCCCACAACCTTTGATGGAACGAAGTGCCAAGTACCAGCGATGTTCCTCGTGGGAGCCCGCAGTGCGGGCGATGAATCAAGACGGTGCGGAACTCGACCTCACCCTCGCGGCAGCGCCCATTTCCTGGGTGGATCCGCTATACCCTTTCGCCACGACGAACGAAGGGCAGCTTCACCCGCGACACCGGCAGCGCCTTGCCGCGCATGTCCACTTCCAGCTCTGCAGCGTCCACATCGGCTGCGATACGCGCCAAACCGATCCCCGCTCCCAGCGTCGGAGAGAACGCGCCGCTGGTGAGTTCCCCAACCATCCGCCCATCGTAGTACAGCTGCTGGCCCCGGCGCAGGACCCCCCGGACTTCGAGCTTCACGCCCACCAGCCACCTCGGCACACCCCGCTCGCGTTGTTGCGTCAGCGCCCCGCGGCCAATGAAGTCACGCTCCGCCGGTTTCCAGGCCACGGTCCAGGCCAGGTTGGACTCCAGCGGCGTGGCCGTCTCATCCATGTCCTGACCATAGAGGTTCAAGCCGGCTTCGAGGCGCAGCGTATCCCGGGCGCCTAGCCCGGCCGGGGCAATGTCCGCCGCCAGCAAGGCCTGCCAAGCTACGGCTGCCGCCTTGGCGGGCAGGATGACCTCGAAGCCGTCCTCCCCGGTATAGCCGGTGCGGGCAATGAAACGATCCCCGTGCTCCAGGAAGCCAAAGGGCTTCAGACCCTGCACGGCTTCCGCCGTGTCACCGAGCCATGCCGCCGCGCGCAAAAACGCTGCCGGCCCCTGCACCGCAATCATGGCCAAGTCGGGGCGCTCGGTCAGCGTCACGTCGCCTCGCAGCTTCGACCCCATCCAGGCCAAGTCCGCCTCGCGCGTGGCGGAGTTGACCACAAGCCGCCAGCTGCCGTCACGCCGGTAGACGATGAGATCGTCGAGAGTGCCGCCCTCGTCGTTAAGCATGGCACTGTAGAGCGCACGGCCGGGCCGCTCGAGTTTCGCCACATCGTTTGCCAGCAGCCAGCGCAGCCAGTCGCCAGCTTCGCTGCCATCGATGTCCACCACGGTCATGTGGGAGACGTCGAACATGCCCGCCACCTTGCGCACCACGTGGTGTTCCTCCACCTGGGAGCCGTAGTGCAGCGGCATGTCCCAGCCATGGAAATCCACCATTTTGGCCCCGGCGGCCAGATGCTCGGCGTAAAGCGCTGTGCGTTCGGTCATGCCGGTTCTCCCGCTGTGCTGTCCAGTCCCATGGCCTGACGGAGCAAGATGCGTTTGACGACGCCGGCGTCACCCACCCAGCGCAGCCCTTCGTTGCGCAGCCAGCGAACCCCTGGATCCTCGGCGGCGAACAGGCGCTTGAGTGCATCCATCGTCCGCAGCATGATCGCATTTTCGCCACGCCGGATGCGCTCATAGTGATAGAGCAGATCCGGATCACCCAGCAGGTTCCGGCCCAGGCCACTCAGCGGTCGGCGCAGCTCATCACGCAGCACGCGCACGTCCTGCAGGCCCAGGTTCATGCCCTGCCCCGCCAACGGATGCAGAACGTGGGCAGCATCCCCGACCAACACCACACCCGGCGCCCGATAGGTCTCGGCATGACTCTGCCTGAGCGGAAAGCCCACCCGCCGATCCACCGCCAGCACCGCACCGAAGCGTCCCTCCATGGCCGTGCCCAAGGCCGCAGCGAAGCCAGCGTCGTCCAGCGCCTCGATGGCGATGGCGCGCTCCGTATCCAGTGACCAGACCACAGAGACCCGATGTCGTCCGTGGCGATCCGGCAAGGGCAGAAAGGCCAGCGGGCCCGTCGGCAGAAACCGCTGCCAGGCGGTGTCGCCATGGGGACGTTCCAGTTCAGCCAGGGTGGCCATGGCGCGCTGGCCGGTGTCCTCGACGCTGAGCTCGATGCCGGCCAAGTCCCGGACCCTGGATTCGCCGCCATCGGCGGCCACCACCAGTGCAGCCTCCACCTCGGAACCGTCATCCAAACGGACAGTGGTACGACTGCCGCGAGCTTCCATTCCAGTCACACTCGCGCCCGTGATGCAGGTAATCCCTTCCAGGGCCAGGGTCTGCCAAAGCGCGAAAGCCAGGGGGTGATGCGGAACGAGCCGGCCAAGTTCAGACACCCCAACCTCCTGCGCTGTGAAGCGCAGACTGCCGGTGCCCTCTGCATCCCAGACTTCCATGGCCGAATAGGCACAACCAGCCGCAGCCCAATCCGCCTCATCGACGCCCAGCTCCTCAAGCAGCGCGATGGAAGCCGGTGACAGGGCCAGGGTGCGCAGATCCTCACCCAGGACACCGGCGGTGGGCGCCTTAGCACCGGGCGCGCGGCGTTCGAGGACCATGACCTCTGCGCCCAGGCGCGCCAGCGCCAGCGCAGCGCAGGCCCCGACCACACCGGCACCGACGACGACGATATCCGCGCGTCTAGCCCGCATATCTCACCGATTCACGGCTGTGGACACGGATATACCGGCACATCCTGCCGGTCCGCCGGTGCTGTTGCGCACCATCCATGGTGCGCACCCTGCGGGCGCACTGCCTGCGACCCGATTCGCTCCAGGCGAATCGGTCGACGGACTGAAGAAACATGCGAATCGCCAAGCTGAATCTTGTTCCATAAAAGGCCGTCATCGATGCGGTCATGGAAGACTTTCGGCCATCAGGGCTTCGATGGCATCCGGCGACTTCGGCACCCCTCCCGTGAGCACTTCCGGTTCACCGCGGGTGATGACCACATCGTCCTCGATGCGAATGCCGATGCCACGGAAGCGTTCGGGCACGCCTTCGAGGTGGGGCGGAAAGTACAGCCCGGGTTCCACCGTCAGGACCATGCCAGGCTCAAGCACCCGCCAGGCATCACCCACCCGGTAATCACCTACATCGTGGACATCGAGACCGAGCCAGTGGGAGGTCTTGTGCATGCAGAATCTGCGCGCCGCTTCCGTCGCCAGCAATTCCTCCAGGCCGCCCTCGAGCAGGCCATAGCTGATGAGCGCCTCGGTGAAGACCCGCTGCGCCGCCTCGTGAGGCGCATTGAAATGGGCACCAGGGCGGGCGGCGTCGATAGCGGCGTGCTGTGCGGCCAGCACCAGTTCGTAGAGTTCACGCTGAACCGCCGTGAAGCGCCCGGAGGCCGGAAACGTCCGGGTGATGTCCGAAGCATAGCCCTGCAGTTCGCAGCCGGCGTCGATCAGCACCAGCGCATCCTCCGGCACCTCGCCGTCGTTGCAGACGTAATGCAGGGTGCAGGCATGGACACCGGCGGCAACGATGCACTCGTAGGCCGACTCTCTCGCGCCACCGCGCCGGAAGGCGTAGAGCAGCTCAGCCTCCAGATCACGCTCGTTCATCCCTGGACAACAGGCCTGCATGGCCCGGCGATGGGCGTCGGCGGAGATGGAAGCGGCCTGGCGCATCAGCCGCAGTTCTGCCGCACTCTTGACCAGGCGCAAGTCATGGAGGATGTGGCCAATGTCAGCGAATTCGCATTGCGGTAGGGCATCAGAGCCCACCCGGCTGCGCAGACTGTGGACCCAGCCCAGCACCCGGCGGTCGAACTCCGCGTCGCCGCCAAGCGGAAAATAGATCCGCCGCCGTCCCTCGAGCAGTCCAGGCAGAATGTCGTCGAGGTCGTCGACGGGAAAGGCGTGATCCAGGCCCAGAGCCGCAGCTGCCCGCTCCGGACCGAGGCGCTCGCCGTCGTAGAGCTCTCCGCGGGGATCGCGCTCCCGACAAAAAAGAATGCTCTCACCCTGGACGCGTCCTGGAACCAGCACCAGCAAGCCCTGGGGTTCGTCGAAGCCGGTGAGATAGAGAAAGTTGGAATCCTGCCGGAACGGATAGGCCGTATCGCCGTTGCGAAGGCGTACGCTGGCCCCCGAGATCAACGCCACGGCGCCCTCGGCCAGGCCGTCCATGAGGCGACGGCGACGCCGGGCATACTCGGCAGCAGCAATGCCGGTGGCCTTCAGCATGGCAGATTCAGCTTCCGGCGCGGCAGATTTCTCCAATGAATGGCGCTTGCGGCCCGCCGTGCTCATGATGCTCCCCGCTCTTCGTCCGCCACCCGCTGCTGCAGGAGCAGCAGCACAACGACCCGCACGTACTCCACCAGCTCCGCATAGTTCTCTTCCGCGTCCACCTCTTCGGTGTCCGGGTCCAGGTCAGCGATGGCCGCCAGATCCCCCAGGCCCGACGCCCCATCCTCATCGAGGCGATCACTTTGACCGCCAGCGAGACCGAAGCCAGAAAGAAACCCCGAACACCAAGCCGCCAGGGCATCCAACTGATCGGCAAGAGGCGCCTCCTCGCCTGGCAGAAGCAGGTCGAACCGCAGGTCGGCATCGCCCAAGTTGACCAGCGCCCGGTTGCGAAACCAGATCAGGGCCTCCCCGCCAGCCTTGCCTGCGAGATCCTCACCGGCATGCTCCACGAGACGCCCCAGCCAGGCCTGATCATCCAAAGCCCCACCAGCGCAGGCGCTGCCGCAAAGCAGCCCATGCAATTCGGCAGGCCGTATCCAGTCAGTCAAGGCAACAAGCCGGGACTCGGTTTCGTCCCAATCCAGAGCAGCGGCGGAAATACGGGCGTCCATGACAGCTCCAATACCAAGAGAAGGCGATGATACCTGCTTCCCATGACTGGACTCGACCGGTGTCGCGCTCGACCGGTGACTGGTCGGGACCCCGCGTTGACCGGCCCCTGGGCCAATCCTATATAGTGACGCGGTTGTTCCCCGTCCGCCCTGCCCCAGGTTCCGGCCATGAGCGAGTCCGATTTGCACGCCCTCGAACGTCGCATCGACGAACTCGTCCGCCTATGCGAGCAACTCGTACATGAAAATCAGGCGCTGATGGGAAGGCATTCCGACTGGGCCAGCGAGCGCGCCCAGCTCATCGAGAAGACCGAGTTGGCCAAGAGCAAAGTGGAAGCCATGATCAGCCGACTCAAATCGTTGGAGCAGGATGGATGAGCGAAACCATGGTCACCGTCTCGGTCAACATTCTCGGCCGTGACTATCAGGTCAACTGCCCTACCGAGGAACGCGAGGCCTTAGAGCGTGCCGCCCGCCACCTCGATACACAGATGCGCGAAATCCGCAGCACCGGCAAAATCGTCGGCAGCGAGCGCATAGCCGTCATGGCCGCACTCAACCTCTCCCATGAACTCCTCGGACTGGACCGGAATCGAGGCGAAACGGAACGCGCCGTCAAGCGCCTCGGCGAGCGCATCGGCCGCGTACTCGATGAAGTCCGTGAGCGGCGCGCCGGCTGACATCAACGCAACGCTGCATGCATCGCGTCTATTGGCAGTGCATCCATTGGGGCGCCACGCTTTCTGCGCTATGATCCATCCTCGTTCCCTGGGATGCGCGCCAGTCGGTGTACGTCCTCGAGCTTATAGAAGCACCAGGGGGTGAAGTGCAGATGCCGGTGTGCATGTCCGCGCGACGGAAAGCCTGAGGCATCGCCTGAGCCTCCACCTTGGACTGTTAGGTTCAAGGGCCCTATCGACAGCGGTACGCCCGGGGAACGAGCTTTACCCGAGCGGCACGATCGATCCATGCCCCTACACCCCATACTTCTATACCTAACCGTGGATGCGGATTCATCTGCGGATGCACGACCACCCGCAACATCCTCGAACAGCGCCGCCAGGTATCGTTTGTCATTGACACACTTTGCGGGCGAGCGGATCCGGACACGGCCGCTCCCAGAACCAGGGGCGGCGTGCCCCGCATCACCATAAGGACTGCCTGTGACTGCTGAGCTCAACGACCGCAGATCCCTGCGCCTTCAACTCCGCAATGCCCGCAGGGCGCTGTCCGAGGAGGAGCAGCGCAAAGCCGCAAACGGGGTACTTGCCCAGCTCTATGTACGTCCGGAAGTCCGAAGAGCGCGTCGGGTTGCGGTCTACCTGCCCCAGGACGGCGAAATCGACCCCGGCCCGCTGACTGAATGGCTGAATGCCCGCGGCTGCCTGGTCTGCCTGCCAGTGATCGACCCCATTGCCCGCGGCAGCCAGCGCCTGCGCTTCGCACCCTGGCGACCGGATGTCCGCTGGCAGACCAACCGTTTCGGCATTGCAGAACCCGTCACGTCGCGCAGCCTGGAACCATGGACGCTGGATCTGGTGTTCCTGCCCCTGGTGGGGTTCGATGCCAACGGCAACCGCCTGGGCATGGGCGGCGGCTTCTACGATCGGACGTTCGACCACCGACGGCCGCGGGCCTATCGGCCGCGCCTGATTGGCCTCGCCCACGGTCTACAGCAGGTGGATGCGCTGCCCTGCGCCGAGCATGATGTCCCCCTCAACGGCATCGCCACCGATCGGGCCTTCCTGCCCGCGAGGCCAGCCGGGTCAGCGCCAAGGGGAGAACAACCCTGATGGCCATCCGCGAGATCGTCCGCATGGGGCACCCCACCCTGCGCCAGCGGGCACGGGAAGTAACGGCCGACGAGATCGCCAGCCCGGCTTTGCGCGATCTCATCGACGACATGGTGGACACCCTGGCCGCCTCCGGAGGCATCGGCCTCGCCGCACCGCAGATCGCCGAATCGCTGCGACTCGCCATCATCCGCATTCCCGGTGGTCCGAGCCGCTACGGCGAGATCGAGGAAGTCCCACTGACGATCTACGTCAATCCCACCATAGAAATTCGCGACGCCGAAGAACAAGGGTTCTGGGAAGGCTGCCTGTCCGTACCCGGCCTGCGCGGCTACGTCCAACGCCCCCGCGGCATCCGCGTGCGTTGGCAGGATCTCGACGGCCAGCCCCGGAGCGCGGACTACGAAGGCTTCCTGGCCACCGTTTTCCAGCACGAGTTCGACCACCTCGACGGCCACCTCTACATCGACCGCATTAAGGACAGCACCCAATTGATGTTCGAGGAGGAATTCGCCCGTTACGGCAACCCGGCCGAAGCCATCGATTGAACCCTGCCGGCGGGCCACAGGAGGGCTCTGTAGCGGGCCACCAACTGATCTTGCGCCGTCGCCAAAAGAACAGGTGGCCGATGGAGCGGCAGTCTCTATCGGACAGCCGCATTCGGATCACGCGCGTGCGCGCCGCAGACTCGCCAAAGGTACACGGTTGGGCCCACGGAAATCCCTCCAAATCAGAGAGTCACGATTCGTTCCATGAGAAGCCATCTGCAGGGATCGCGCTGCCGGCACCGGGGCCTACAGCAGCCGGACCTCAGGCCAGAAACTGCGCATAGGCCGGGTTGTCGGTCTCTTCCCAGAAGCGATAGCCCGTCGCGGCCAGCGACTTCACCAACGCCGGCCGATCCGACTGCGGGGCGTGGAAGCCCACCAGCACCCTGCCCCAGGCGGCACCGTGATTGCGGTAGTGAAACAGCGAGATGTTCCATCGCTCGCCCAGCACCGTGAGGAAGTTCATCAGCGCACCCGGCCGCTCCGGAAACTCAAAGCGGAAGATCAGCTCATGGTGATCCCCAGGCCCCCGGCCACCCACCAGATGACGTACATGGAGCTTGGCCATTTCGTTGTCCGTCATGTCCACTACCGGGTAACCCTCCTCCGAAAGGCGGGCCACGAACCCCTCCCGGTCCCGGGCCGGCGAGAGCGACAAGCCCAGGAAGACATGAGCCTGGGTGGGGTCCGCGTAGCGATAGTTGAACTCGGTGACGCTGCGCTTGCCGATGGCCCGACAGAAACGACGAAAGCTCCCCGGTCGCTCAGGAATAGTCACCGCAAGAATGGCCTCGCGCCTCTCACCGAGATCGGCCCGCTCAGAGATATGCCGCATGCGGTCGAAGTTGAGGTTGGCCCCACTATGGATGGCGATCAGGGTCTTACCGACAGCGCCCTGCTTTTCCACCCAGGCCTTCATGCCGGCCACCGCCAGCGCACCAGCAGGCTCCGCCAGGGAGCGGGTGTCCTCATAGATGTCCTTCACCGCCGCACAGATCTCATCCGTATTCACGATCACCACGTCGTCCACATGGCGCTTGGCAATACGGAACGGCTCCTTGCCGATCTGCGCCACTGAAACGCCATCCGCGAACAGGTCCAGCTTGTCGTAGGGCAGCGTCACCCGTCGGCCCGCCGCCTTCGCTGCCGCCAGACAGTGAGAGCCCTGCGGCTCCACACCGATGACCAGCACCTCAGGCCGCAGATACTTCACATAAGCCGCGATCCCGGCGATCAGCCCCCCACCGCCCACCGGCACGAAGATGGCATCGAGCTGCCCCGGATGCTGCCTCAACAGCTCCATGCCCACGGTGCCCTGGCCGGCAATGGTGTCGACATCGTCGTAGGGCGGCACCTGGGTATAGCCATATTGGGCCAGCAGCTCGGCCGCATGCTTCGCCGCATCGTCGTAGGTGTCACCATGCAGAATCACGTGGGCACCCAGAGCCCGGACCGCATTGACCTTGATGGGGGGCGTATTACGGCCCATGACGATATGCGCCTTGATGCCCAGTCGCGCTGCTGAAAGCGCCACGCCCTGGGCATGATTACCCGCCGAGGCGGCAATCACACCGCGACTGCGCTGCTCCGCTTCCAGCCGGACAATCTTGTTGTAAGCCCCGCGCAGCTTGAAAGAGTGAATGGGCTGCAGATCCTCGCGCTTGATCAGAACCTCATTGTCCAACCGAGCCGACAGCTGCGGCGCCACAGAAAGCGGCGTCTCAATGGCAACGTCATAGACCCGGGCTTCCAGAATCCGTTTGACGTAACGCTCGAGCATGTCGGCACTCCTATAGGCTGATCCCAGCGTTCTGCCAACCGGCTGTGCAAACTGCACCCACCTGTGGGCGAGACCGCGTGCGGTCCGCAGCCCACCAAACCGGCGCCCCATGGCCCCCACGCAGCTGACCCAAGCCATGCCCGCGAGCCAAGAAGCACCACAACCCCATCGGCGCTGCGATGGTACGGACCCTCATCCCACCAAGCCAGCACTCCGCCGTCCACGCGCCTGCTAAGATGGCCGCCTAGCCGGTAGAGGTAACCCAGCATGGACCAGGCAGCCAAAAAACAGGCGGTGGCCGCAGCAGCCATCGAGGACATCCGCGGCCAGATCGTGTCAGGCGCCATCATCGGCGTCGGCACCGGTTCCACCGCCAACGCCTTCATCGATCTGCTTGCGGGACACAAACAACAATTCGATGGCGCAGTGGCCAGCTCCCAGGCCACCGCCGACCGACTCAGCGGTCACGGCATCCGAGTCCTCGACCTCAACGATGCCGGGACCCTGGCCGTCTACGTGGACGGCGCCGACGAAGCCGATCCCGACCTCAACCTGATCAAGGGTGGCGGCGGTGCACTGACCCGCGAGAAAATCGTCGCCGCCGCCTCCGAACGCTTCGTTTGCATCGTCGACGACAGCAAGTGCGTGGGCACCCTGGGCGCCTTTCCGCTGCCTATCGAAGTGCTGCCCATGGCTCGCGAGTTGGTGATGCGAGCGCTGCTCGAACTCGGCGGCCAACCCAAGGTGCGGGAAAGATTCACTACCGACAACGGCAATCTGATCGTCGATACGGCCGGCCTGGATCTAAGGGATCCTCCAGCCATGGAACGACGGCTCAATGATCTGGTAGGCGCAGTGTGCAACGGGTTGTTTGCGCTGCGGGCGGCGGACGCAGTGCTGATTGCCGGCAACTCCGGTGTCCAGCGCTGGGAACATCCGGATCGCTGAGGCAACGATCTCCAGGATTCTGCGCGGCAGCACTTCAACGTTATGCCGCTCAGACTCCTGGAGCTGCAGCCCATCCCATCAGTCGATCGAAGCGGCCACGGGCGGGGGATCGTTCCAGAGATGCCGCCATACCTTCCAGCGACCGTCGACCTTCTTGAGCACGTCGAAGTAGCGCGCTGCGGTGCGCGCATCAGTCAGGGCACCCGGCTCGCTGATGCCCCCGGTAGCGTCTTTCATGTCCAGGTGGATGACGTACTCGTATTCCGCGACGGCTACGTCACCGGCCACCTCGATCATGTGGGGCACAACAACCTCGACCCGATAGTCGGCGGCGGCAAAGACAGGTTCGAGGAAGCGCCCGTAGTTCCCGGCGCCGACGATGGCTGCCGCGCCTGGGGGCAGCAGACGAACCTCGGGATGCAGGACGGAGACATACTTTGGAATGTCCCCCGTTTCCACCGCCTCCCGCCAAGTGGCGTAAAGAGCATCGATTTCTTGGATGTCCTCGATTTCGGATGCCGTGGCGACGTGAGTAATGGTGGCGCTGGCCACGAGCAGGCCCGCGAAGAGCAGGCGTATCCCTCGATGCATGGTGACGTTCCCCTGATTGGTATTGTCATTGGATTGAAGTTGGCAGAGTTAGCATGTCATGGATGGGCCTGGAGAAGTCCACAGACGGACTTTTTCAGCAACCTGTTAGGGCTGGAACGAGACAGAACATCGGCGCAGGAAGGACTCCCAGCCCGGAAAGCCCGCAGTGGTTCAGATCTCAGCAAGCAAGCGCCTTGTCGATGGCTGAGGCCAGTTCGGGATTCTCGACGGTGATGTCGGGGGCGAAGCGGCCGATGACCTGGCCGTCGCGGCCGATCAGGAATTTCTCGAAGTTCCACATGACGGCGGTGGTGTCGTTACCGAGCAGGCCCATTTCGGTGAGCTTGCCGCGCAGGGGGCTGTCCGGATTTTGCGTGGCTTCGGGCTGAGCCTGGATCAGGGTCTGGTAGAGAGGGTGACGGCCGGGGCCGTTAACCTCGAGCTTGGCGAAGAGGGGGAACTCAACACCGTAGTTGCTCTCGCAGAATGAAGCGATCTCCTCCTCGCTGCCCGGCTCCTGGCCAGCAAACTGGTTGCAGGGGAAGCCGAGAACTTCCAGACCGGCATCACGATGGTCTTCGTAGAGTTTTTCCAGCTGAGCGTACTGGGGCGTGAGGCCGCACTGGGAGGCGACGTTGACCAGCAGCAGGACCTTTCCCTTGTAGTCGGACAGGCGGCGGGGCTGACCGTCGATGGCAGTGACTTCAATATCGTGGACAGTGGTCATGGGGTTTGAGCTCCGGCGGCGTGCTGTCAATGGCTGAAGACGAAGTGGACGTTGCGAGATGGATGCTGTCAACCCGTGCCCGCTGATGGTTCGTCTCAGCAGGTAGCGCACCGTGATGGACCCTTCCCCAATGAACGGGCTGCATCCCGGTGCGCCATCGCCGGCACTGGGCCTTCGCTAAGGAGCAGGGGCTGTCGGCACGCTGGGCGGGATGTGACGCCGAGCCCTTGGGCATTGAGTGAAGACGACCGGTCTGAGCCAATGCAGACGCAAGCCATTGATTCGCTTAACTCAGCGCATGTTCCAGGGCAAGACGATGAGGCTTGGCTCAGTACGGCAGGCAGACCTGCCGGCAGCCGGATGGAGAAACAGAGACATCCGGCTGCCGGATGTGGCCTGGGCAGCCGGAGTAAGCGTGAGCCAGGATGGCGCCTAGATTGCATGGTTGTGGAACGCCACGGCTACGCGGCGCCGATAGTGAGTACGTGGGGACAGGCGCGCCAGCAGCCCGCATCGACGACCGATGGGGCTCGAGCGTGAGACTTGCTTCATTTGTGTCTTCCGGCAGGCCCGGAATGACGCCTACGGGGATCTGGAGAACCAACCATGAATGGTCCAACCATCCATGCGCGACTTGCCTGCACAGTGCTTGCAGGGGCGATGCTGCTCGCAGCCAACGGCGCTGTCGCCAGCGATTGGCAACTGCCACGGGAACTGCGCGACGAAATCGCCATGCTCGAGCCGGAGCAACAGCAGTTCATTGTCAGCGGTGCCGCATTGGAGTTCCTGCCGTCGCGGCAGCTCGAACACGAGATCTCCGCGCGCGATGAGGACTCCCTGCGCACCTTCATCACTGACCTGATGCAGGTGGCAGGCGAGATGGGCTACGACCCCGAGCGGGATATGGGTGCCATACCGTTGAACCTCGATTCGAACAATTTCAACGGCCAGACGATTTCAACGCCGGCGCCATTGCGCAAGCACGTGCGGGAGCCAGGCCCTTTCAGCGTGCACCGCTACATCTTCCCCGAAAGCGGCGTCCCCACCTTCGCCGGAGCCAAGGTGGCGATCTATCCGGAAGACCTCGTAGCCGGTGGCGTCGATGTGGCCATCATAGGCATCCCCAATGACATGGGCAGCGGCCGACGGAACGCCAAACATGGTCCCCGCGTGATGCGCGCGCTCAACACCATGGCCACACCCGACGTGCAGACGCTGCTCAATCCCCTGGACGTGCTGTCAGTGGTGGACTACGGCGATTTCTCCGTCGACAACATGAGCACCGCGCGGACCATAGGTCATGTCACCGACATGGTGGCGGAGACCGCTGCCACCGGCGCCGTACCCATGCTGGTGGGCGGGGACACCTCCATGCTGTATCCAGGCGTAAAAGGCGTCGCCAAGCATCACGGCAACGGCAGCTTCGGACTGGTGCACTTCAGCGCGCATCCGGATGTACATCGCAACGCTGTCCACACCATCTCCGATACCCAGGCCATCTTCCTGCTGCTCAATGAGGGCATCGTCGCAGGCCGGTCGATGGTGCAGGTCGGCCTGCGGGGCAACGACGTGACGGCGGACAACCTGCAGTGGCTGCGCGACCAGGGCGTCCGCTACCACACCATGGCGTCAGTCGAGCGGCGCGGCTACGACAGGGTGCTCTCGCGAGTGATCAGAGAGGTCGAACGGGGACCGAGCAAGGTGTTCGTGTCTATCGACGTCAGCGTTATCGACCCCAGCGACATGGTGGCTGCCGGACGGATTGCCACCAATGGCCTGCGGGTCGGGGAGGTGACCAGGGCGGTCCGCCACATCTGCAACGCCAAGGAAGTCGTGGGATTCGAGATCACTGACATGGCACCGATGCTGGACTACTCGCGCCTGTCGGCGCTGAACGCCAATGCCATTCTCAACGCCTGCCTCGTGGGCATGGCCGCACGGGCGGCCGGCTTCAGACCCAACTACATTCATCCGCTGGCGCTCGATCATGGCCAGGGCTGATACCGATGGATCATCTGCCGCCACCGCGCCGTTTCAAAGCCCTGGAGGTTCTGTGATGCAAGCCGAATTCACGCCCCACCCGCTCCGTCGGGGCGTCGCAGTGCTCGGACTGTCGATGGCCTTGAGCCTGACGGCCATGGTGCCCGCCGCTGCCGAGGAGCGAGATGCCGAGGCCGTTGACGAGGCCGAGACGCCCACCACCTTCGAGGTGCCTGAGACGCCTGAACACGTAGTCGGCACGAATCCCTACCCCTTCGACACCGTCGATCCGCGAGAGGAGGAGCGTGAAGGTATCGAGCTGCCGGAATCGGTGATGCCGAAGCTCGAACTGCTGACGGAAGAGGAAATCGCGTTTCTCGCCAGCGGCGACGCCCGCCGCTTCGCAGGCAACCTGAAAAAGACCCTGGAGGAACTGGAGAAACGCACTCCGGAGGAGATACAGGCCTGGGTCCAGGCCATGGTCTATGTGGTCGAAGGCAGCCGCTATAAGGAAGGCCGGGACGCCCCGAACATTCCGCTGAACACAGATTCACCGGAGTTCAACGCCTGGCGCATGGTTCGTCCCCGATCCATGGATCCCGCGCGTGAGGCTGGGCCCATTGGACTGGGTCGCTACAACGGCCGTGGCGGCCCGCCCACCTTCGGTGGTTTCCCGCTGGCCCTGACCCAGGAAGATCTGATCGAAGGCAAGGTGGACGCGGCCGTGGTCGGTGCGCCCCTGAACATGGGGTCCGCCTGGCGCGACTCCGGCAGCCAGAGCACCACCGAGATGCGTGTGATGGGCGGCGGCATGGGCGGCCCCGATCAGTATGTGCACGTGAATCCCGGCAGCGTGCTGAATATCGTCGACTACGGCGACATCGCCATCGACAACGACAGCACCGAGCGCTCCATGCAGGAAGTGCGACGGGTGGTCCGCGAAATCGCCCAGACCGGAGCGATACCGCTGATCATCGGCGGTGACCACTCCCTGTCCTATCCGAACATCGCCGGCCTGGCTGACGTCTACGGTAAGGAAGAGATCACCGTCATTCACTTCGACGCCCACTACGATGCCTGGTGGGGGTCTCCTCACCTGATCAGCCACGGGGCTCCCGTGTATCGGCTCCTCAACGAAGGCCACGTGCGCATCTCGGACTACATCCAGATGGGCCTGCGTTCGAGCGGGCCGGACCGGGCCGCTTTTGAGTGGATGCGTGAGAACGGCATGCGCTACCACACCATGGCGGAGATCGAGCGCCGCGGGTGGGAGGCCGTGCTCGATCGCGTGGTCGCGGAGGCCAGCGAGGAAGGCCGCAAACTGTTCATTTCCTTCGACATCGATGTGGTCGATCCCGCCTACATGCGCGCCACCGGAACGCCGGTCTCCGGCGGGCTGAGCATGCGCGAATCGATCACTATCATCCGCCGACTCTGCGCTGAGTCCAATGTGATCGGTTTCGACCTCATCGAACTGCATCCGGCGCTGGACCCGACCTACATGACGGTGCTCAACAGCGCTCATATCGTCAAGGCCTGCCTGACGGGGCTGGCCATGAACAAGGAGGGCCTCACCGAGAGACACTATCTGAGCCCGGTGTCGGCCGAACACGCCATCGACAACTACTACGGCGATCAGCAGTTCTACCTCGACGCAACGGCGGCCGAAAACGCAAAGAAGGAAGCGGAGAAGGAAGCGGAGAAGGCCGAGCGGGAGGCTGAACAGGCTGCACGCGAAACGGATGAGAACGCGGAGACAGAGGAGGATTAATCAATCCTCGAAGGAGTCGGCCCTGGCTCTGCGCGGCGCAAACCACAGCACGCGCAAGAGCCAGTACACCATGATTGCCAGAACAACGATCATCGGAACGGAAAGCAGTGCGAAATAGCGGATGGATTCAGGGAACACCTGGGCCTGGCCCAGAAAGAACGAGGCCGTGGCGATGAACAGCGCGAAGCACATGCGCCAGAGGTGACGGCCGATGCGCCTATGCCCATTCAGTGGCCCGCTTCGCAACATGCTCAGATCACCTAAGGCGCCCATCGCGGCCACCCCACCGAAAACGAGGTAGAGCGCCGCCGGAAAGCCGTCGAGCTGGCCGCCCTCCCGCCCCAGAGCCTCGATACCGAAGGTGATGCCGAGCAGGGCCACAGCCACCCCGACGCCCAGCGCCACCCAATGCACCAGCCGGTCATCCGGAGGCGGTGGCCGAACGGTCAACAGCGCGGTGACCACCAAGTACAGCGACAGGCCTGCCGCCACCACAAACAAGCGCTCAGGAATGAAGGCCGCCAGCGCGCCGCCGGTCACGGCCATCACCACCATGGCCACGACGAAAACCAGACCACCACCGCGATGCAGCGCCCCGCCCTTCTCGGCCGCAAGTGCCAGCACGCCTGCTATCAGGGCAATCATGCCGCCGAGGATATGTGCGGTCACGGTGTCACGGCCGAATCCCTCGGCAGCCCAAGCTTCTCAGACCAGCTTGCCGGGATTGAGGATGCCATCCGGATCAAAGGCCGCTCGGATGGCACGCAGGTAGGCGATCTCTTCCGACGAGCGTGAGTAGCCGAGGTAGTCCTTTTTCAGAAGGCCCACGCCGTGCTCGGCGGACACGCTGCCGCCATGGCGACGGATCATGATGAAGATCTCCTTCGACGCCGCGTGGCAGCGCTCGTAGAACGCGGCCTGAGGCATGTCCTCGGGCTTGAGGATGTTCAGGTGCAGGTTGCCGTCGCCGATGTGGCCGAACCAGATTACCTCGAGATCGGGGTAGTGGCGGCCGACGAAGGCGTCCACTTCGGCCAGAAATTCCGGGACTCGCGCGACGCGTACGGCCAGATCGTTCTTGTAGGGCGTCCAGTGGCTGATGGTCTCGGAGATGTCCTCGCGCAAGCGCCAGAGCTTTCTGGCCTGCTCCTCGGACTGGCTGAGCACCCCGTCGACCACCCACCCCTGCTCGACGCAGTGCTCGAACACCGCAAGCGGTGCATCGGCATCATGGCTGACTTCAACTTCCACCAGCACGTAGTAGGGACAGGTCTCAGCATCGGCCGCAAAGGGCGCTGGCAACCCGGTCCGGGCCAGCACCTTGGCCAAGGCCTTGGCATCGAAGAACTCGAAGGCTGAGACTTCGAGGCGCTGGCGGAAGGCATGCAGGACCTCCATGACCACCGGGAAAGCGGATAGGCCCAGAACCAGCACCTGCTGGGCAGCCGGCTGACGGGTCAGGCGCAGGGTGACTTCGGTGATCAGGCCCAGAGTACCTTCGGAGCCCACGAACAGGTGCCGCAGGTCGTAACCCGTGTTGTCCTTCACCAGGCCACGGCCGAGATCCAGCACTTCGCCACGGCCGGTGACGACCTTCAATCCCGCCACCCAGTCCCGGGTCATGCCGTAGCGGATCACCTTGATGCCGCCGGCGTTGGTGGCCACGTTGCCGCCAATCTGCGAGGAGCCTGCGGAGGCGAAGTCCACCGGATAGAACAGGCCGTGCTCCTCGGCGTGATCCTGAATGGTCTGGGTGATGGTGCCCGCCTCGCAGCGCAGGAGTTGCCCCGCCGCGTCCAACTCCAGGATGCGGTTCATGCGATCGAAGGACACCACCACCTCACCGGCTGGCGCAACGGCCCCGCCGGAGAGACCAGTGCGGCCACCCGATGGGACCAGGGCGAAACCATGCTCACGGGCTGCCTGGACCAGGGCCACCACTTCATCCGTGCTGTTCGGGAACACCACCGCGCTCGGCGCCACTTCGAAACTGCGGGTCCAGTCCCGGCCCCAGGTTTCGAGGGACGCATCGTCCTGGCGCAGGCGGTCACCGAACAGGCTCGACAATGCCGCCACAGCGGCGGTCGCGAGGGGGCTCGGGACGGTACGTGAGGTCGCTTGTTCCATGGTGCTCGCGGGCCAGTGCTTCGGGGATGTCATGCTATCATGCGCGCCCTTTTTCCCCGCTACCCAGGCACGGCTCCAATCATGACCAGCGCCCGCACTTCTCTATCCAAGGACAAGATCCGCATCCTCCTGCTCGAAGGCATCAGCGACACCGCAGTGGAGGGCTTCGCCCGCGCCGGCTATCGCAACGTGGAGCAGATCTCTGGATCCCTGTCCCGGGAAGAGCTGCTGGAAGCCGTATCCGGCGTGCACCTGCTCGGCATCCGCTCCCGGACGCAGCTCGATACGGAGGTATTCGCCGCCGCCAAGCGTCTGATAGGTGTCGGTTGTTTCTGCATCGGCACCAATCAGGTAGACCTGATGGCGGCCCTCATGCGCGGCATTCCCGTATTCAACGCTCCCTTCTCCAACACCCGCAGTGTGGCAGAGCTGGTGCTGGCCGAGGCCATCCTGCTGCTGCGCGGCATTCCCGAGAAGAACGCCGTGGCCCACCGCGGTGGCTGGCAGAAGACGGCCAAGCAAAGCTATGAACTGCGCGGCAAGACCCTGGGCATTGTCGGCTACGGCAACATCGGTTCCCAGCTCGGGGTGATGGCCGAATCCCTGGGCATGCGCGTACGCTTCTACGACGTTACCCGCAAACTCAAGCTCGGCAACGCCGAGCAGGTGGACAGCCTGCGCGACCTGCTCGGTGAGTCGGATGTGGTAACGCTGCACGTGCCGGATACGCCAAACACCCGCAACATGATCGACGCCACACTGCTCGGCTACATGAAGCGCAATGCCGTGCTGATCAACGCGTCGCGGGGCAAGGTCGTGGACATCGGCGCCCTGGCCGCTGCCCTGGAAGCCAGGCAGATTCTCGGTGCAGCCATCGATGTCTTCCCGGAGGAGCCGCGATCCAACGATGATCCCTTCGAGTCCCCACTGTGTGCCTTCGACAACGTGATTCTCACACCGCACATCGGCGGCAGCACGGTGGAGGCCCAGGAGAACATCGGCCGCGAGGTCTCCGAACGGCTGACGTTCTGGAGCGACAACGGCTCCAGCATTGGCTCGGTAAATTTCCCCGAAGTGGGGCTGCCTTCGCACCCGGGCAAGCACCGCCTGCTGCACATTCACCGCAACGTTCCCGGAGTGCTCTCGTCCATCAACCAGGTGTTCTCGGATAACGGGCTGAACATCTCCGCCCAGTATCTGCAGACCAATGCCGAGATCGGCTACGTGGTGGTCGACACCGACGTCGAGCACAGCGAACGAGCTCTGGAAGGCATCCGCAAGGTGGAGGGGACCATCCGCACGCGCGTGCTGTTCTGATGATCTTGATCCGGGGGTTGGGCTACGCGGGACTGCTGCCATTCGTGGGCCTGCTGGGACTGGCCTGGCAGCCCGTGATCGGGTCCAGCGCCCAGGCCATTCAGCTTTTCCACATTTACAGCGCACTGATTCTGGGCTTCATGGCAGGTGTGCTGTGGCCGGTTCTGTATCGCCCCCAGGCGGCGACAACCATGGCGATCGTTGCCGTGAGTTTTCCCGTCTTAAGCTTCCTCGCTTTCGCCTTGCTGCCCATGTGGGTCGCCCCGATACAGGCCCTGCTGTTCCTGGCACTTCGCCTCAGCGAAGCCGTTAGCGGGATTGATCGGGACTACTCCCCAGCCTACCGGATGCTGCGTTGGCAGCTCACCGTGGTGGTGGTCGCCTGTCACGTCGGGATCATCTTCGTTCTCTGATTGTTCAGATCAGCAGAACGGGGACGATCCCGAGGATGGCAGTCAGCCGGCCACTGCTTTTCGCACGCCGGCAATACCACCCTTGTAGATCCCTTCCACTACGTCCACGGCATCCGCCTCGGCTACGCCCCTTGGCTCGAAGTTCCCGCTCCAGTCCACCCGGCAGGTACCGTCGCCGAGATCGGCGATGCGTACGCTGGCAGCGTAGCCCTGCACCGGAAGCGGGCTGTCGTCGTTGAGGATACTGTAGCCGAAGGTCATGGCCGCCGGGTCGTAGGCGTCGAGGCGTTCGACCACCAGGCCGCCGCCAAGACCGAGCGTGCGGACCATGCCGACCCCCTCACCTTCCACGGTGACAGAAGCGATGGGGCCGCCGACTTTCACCCCGCCGAAGTCACTGAGCAGGGCCCAGACTTTGGCGGCAGGTCCAGCGATGGTCTCAGTCACGGTCACGGTGGTCATGGCGTCTCCTTGGGTATGAGTTGAATGTGGACGTCTGCTATGGATAACGACGCGATGATCTGAGGGCCATCAGCACAGAGTGAAACCCTCGAGCTGGCCATCAGCGCGCCATTGCTGCAGCAGGGCGTTGAAGGCATTGATGCCTAGGCCATAGGTCTGTCCGCCCAGCCCTCCGGATGCGTTGTCGAGCTCGCCTTCGTTGTTGTAATAGCCGGGTGTACAGGCTTCGAGAAAGTCGCGGTTGTAGACCGCCACCCGCTTGATCTCCTCCACCCAGGCCGCTTCGGCTTCGGTGGTGACCTCGGCGACCCTGGCCCCGCGCTTGTTCACTTCGTCAATGATGTAACTGATGTGCTGCGCCTGTTCGTCGAACATGGAGGTCATGTTCACCGACAGGCCGTTCTGGGAGATGCCAACGAAGAACCAGTTCGGAAAACCATGGCTCGAGAAGCCGTGCAGGGTACGCAGACCATTCGCCCAATGGTCGAAAAGGGACTCCCCGTCGCGGCCGATGATATTGAAGCCGATGCGCCGTTTCGGCGAGGTGGTGATCTCGAAACCGGTGGCGAAGATGATGCAGTCCACTTCGTACTCGATGCCGTTGGCGACGACCGAGTTGGCGGTGATTCTCTCCACGCCGTGAGCATCGCTGACGTCGATCAGGTGGACGCTGTCGCGATTGAAGGCAGGGAGATACTCGTCGTTGAAGCAGGGGCGCTTGCAGAACTGACGATACCAGGGCTTAAGGGCCTCGGCGGACTGCCGGTCGCTGACCGACTCGTCCACTCGCGAGCGAATGCTGTTCATCTTCTGGAAGTCGGCCAGCTCAGCCATGGCCGCGAAGGTCTCCAGATCCTTCGGTGCCTCGCCGGCCTGAACCATGAGCGAGCGGATGTTGTGGAAGATGTCCGTCCAGCCGTCGTCCACCAGATCCACTTCCACTGGCTGCCCCATGACCACGGCATTGAAGTTTTCCCGCCGCTGGCGCTGCCAGCCAGGTTCCAGCGCTTCCACCCACTCCGGGTCGGTGGGTTTGTTGCCGCGCAGATCGACGGAACTCGGCGTGCGCTGAAAGACGTAGAGTTCCTTCGCGGCGGCACCGACATGGGGGACACACTGGATCGCCGTGGCGCCGGTGCCGATGACCGCAACCCGCTTGTCGGCCAAGCCGGCCAGGTTGCCATTGTGGTCGCCGCCGGTGTAGGCGTAGTCCCAGCGGCTGGTGTGGAAGGTGTGTCCTTCGAAATCCTCGATGCCGGGAATACCCGGCAGTTTGGGCCGACTCGCCGGTCCCGTGGCCTGGATCACAAAGTGGGCGCGAATGTCATCATCGCGGTCGGTGGCAATGCGCCAGCAGGCCAGCTCCTCATCCCAGTGGATGGCCATAACCCGGGTCTGGAAGCAGGCGATGTCGTAGAGGTTGAAGGTCTCGCCGATGCGCTGGGAGTGTTCATAGATCTCGGGCGCGAAGGAATACTTCTCTTTCGGCATGTAGCCGAGTTCCTCCAGCAGCGGCAGGTAGCAGTAGGCGTCGATGTCACACTGGGCGCCGGGATAGCGATTCCAGTACCAGGTGCCGCCGAAATCACCACCGGCCTCGAGGATGCGAACATCGTTGATACCCCGCTGCTGCAGCCGCGCCGCAGCCAGCATTCCGCTGAAGCCACCGCCAATGATGACCACCTCGACCTCCTCAACTAGAGGCTCGCGCTCGATGCGCTCCACGTAGGGGTCGTCGATGAAATGAGCGAAACGGCCCTCCACTTCGACGTATTGCTCCTCGCCGTCCGGGCGCAGTCGCCGGTCCCGCTCCTGACGGTACTTCTCTCGCAAGGCGTCGGGATCGAAACCGAGGTTGTCGTACTTGAGCGGCAGGATTCTGGCCATAAGGCGTGACTCCGCGATCCGGTGGCTGACCGGGGAATCATAACGCGTTTCAATCTTACCGAGGCAACTTGCGTGTTCCGGGCAGCATCAGCGGGTCAACCAAGGCCCAATCAAGTCCGGAAGCTCACGCATATCGGCGAACACTGTGGTGCCCGGCCCCGCCAGGCGCTGCGCCGGAACGAGGCCACCGGCATAGGCATAAACATGCATACCTGCCGCGCGGGCTGCGGCGACACCGTTGGCGCTGTCCTCCACCACCACGCAGCGCTCAGGAGGATGGCCCATCTGTTCAGCGGCATGCAGAAACAGATCAGGGGCAGGTTTGCCTTGCTTAACGTCGTAGGCGCTGAAGATGCGTCCGGCAAAGCGGGGGTACAACCCGGTGATTCCAAGTGTCGTCTCCATCTTACGATGGCTGCCGTTGGAGGCCACACAGGTGGGATGGTTGATCGCATTGAGAGCTTCGACCACGCCATCTACTGGCGACAGTTCGGTCCGGAACGCTTCCCGATAGCGAGCGTTGACTTTTGCTCGCCAGGATTCCGGAATGGGACGTCCGATCATACGCTCCACTTCGCGTTCGAAGTGGTCATCGGTGCAACCGATGAAGCGCTCTGCCAGATCCTCCGCCGACAATTCCCAGCCCAGTTCCGCCAGCGCCGCTTGCTCGATGCGTACGGCCAGACGCTCCGTGTCCACGAGCACGCCGTCGCAGTCGAAGATGACAAGCTCGATCATCGTTCAGACACTCTCCTATCCCCAAGTCGAACCGGGCCCGCCCGCGGCGTGGGAACGGACCGACAAACGTGGATGTCCCCAATTTTCTGGACATCCACACAATGATTGGACATCCAAGTCTGCGTGCCCGATCACCGCAGCGCGCCAGCGCCGACTGCTGTGGGAGCGCTCTCACCTTAGAAGGGACAGGCAAAACGTGGATGTCCCGTAATGTTCTGGATGTCCCGTAATGTTGTGGATGTCCAGTTTCTCGCGGGTCAGGGCCTCCAGCGTTCGTTGTAGTTCTCGGCGCCTTCGCGGCGGATGTCCTCAAGCCAGCCACCGTCGTAGGGCCAGGACTCGGGGTCGTCTGGCTTCGGTCCCTGCCAGAAGCGGGCGAAGGATCCTGCCGCCTCGACCCGCTCCAACGACCAGGCCTGACGCCGGAAGGTCCAGCTCTCCGGCACCAGCCGATGGGCCTCGCGGAAGTGCTGGATGGCCGCATCGTGCTGTCCGGCCACCTCGAGGGCGCTGGCCAGTTCGAAGTGGGCATGACCCAGGGAGCGATTCTCATCCCGAGGCCGAGAGCGAGCGATCACTTCGTCTGGAGCCATTGCAAAGTCGCTGTCGCTGCCCTTCTGAACCCAATCACGCAGGGCCGCATGATAGACGGCCGAATCATCGGGAATCTTCACCGCCTCCTGCATGATGTTGCGCAACCTCTCCGGAATCTCCGGTGGCAATCGCGGTGGTGGACCGGAGCGTGAACCCGGCGCTGCGGGTGCCACTTCGGCCGGGCGGACGATCATGCCCTGTTCATCGATCCAGACGCTGCTTGGAATATTGATGACCCCAAAGGCATCGGCAAGCTTGTGGTACTGATCGATCAATGAAGGATGCTCAGGACGCGCCGCTTCGATGAATTGGCGACAGCCCTCGGCACCGAGCGTGTCGAGACCGACAGTGACGAGTTCGAAGCCCGCAGGCGCAAGTTCGTTCCTGAGTGCCTGCCACACGGACAGGTCGCCGGAACAGCCTCAGTAAGGGGCCCAGGCATAGAGTAATACCTTCTTACCGCGCAGACTTGAAAGCGCAAACTCGTTGCCATCCAGGTCGGGCAGACGCAGGTCGGGGGCTTCAGCACTGAGCAGGGCGCGGCCGCCGATGGCTTCCGGGCCCACGGCCCAGAGGCCATACTCCGCGGCCGCGACCAACGGCAGACCCATGGACTCCGCCAGCGCCCTCACATCGACATCGTCGCCCGGGGTTTCCGGAAGCGGAATGCAAACATCACCTTTGCAGGCACCTTCCGGCTTCAGCTGCCAGCCAGTCCCGGCCTCGAATTCGGCACGGGGTATCGCGAGCGATCGCATCAGCATGGTGTTCTCCCTGTAGCGAGGATCTTGGAGTGTCCCGCGTTCAGCAAACGCTTGGACACCGATTGAAGCAGCGAGGCGGTCATGTCGAAACGCGCGGCAAGGCAACATTTTGGTTGGGCCTCACAGGTTGGGCCTCACAGGCTGGGCCTCACAGGCTGGGGCTTGCGGACGGCTCAACCGACGCCGTGCTCGCGGAACCAGGCCAGGGCCCGCTGCCAGCCATCGCGGGCGGCGGCTTCCCGATAGCTCGGGCGGTAGTCGGCGTAGAAGGCGTGAGGTGCTTGCGGATAGATGTGGAAGGTCGACGGCGAATCCGCAGCTTCCAGGGCAGCCCTCATTTTCGCCACCTCGGTCATGGGAATACCCGTGTCCTGGCCTCCGTAAAGGCCGAGTACCGGCGCATGGAGGTTCGCGGCAACGTCTATGGGGTGGCTAGGCTGCAATGGCGTGGCTTCGCCCGTCACCCGGCCATACCAGGCGACGCCGGCCGCCACCCTTTCGCTGTGGGCCGCGTAAAGCCAAGTGATGCGTCCGCCCCAGCAGAAGCCGGTGATCCCCAATTGCGCCACGTTGCCATGCCGTCCGGCCGCGAAATCTACTGCAGCATCGAGATCGCTCATCACCTGAGCGTCGGGCACTTCCCGGACGATAGCCAGAATGGCTTCAAAGTCCGTCAGCCTGGACACGTCCCCCTGGCGGTGGAACAGCTCTGGCGCCAGGGCCAGATAGCCTTCCCGGGCGAAGCGCCGGCAGACGTCCTTGATATGCTCATGAACGCCGAAGATCTCCTGGATCACCAGCACGACGGGAAACGGGCCTTCACCTTCCGGCCTGGCCAGATAAGTCGGAAGCTCAGCGCCATCCTCCATCGGTATCATGACATCGGCGGCCACCAGGCCCGCGCTGTCCGTTCGAATCACCGTGTCGGCACTGATCGGTCGCACCGCCAGCGCAAAGCCCGCCCCGGCACTGGTGGCCAGGAAGCGACGGCGAGTGAACGGAAGCGGACGAAGGTCTTCGGCCATGGTGGTTCCTCAAGGTCTTGCAGATACGGTACGCAACGCGCACTGCTCTCCGTATCATGCCCCAACGTCACGACGACGGCACCCACAGCGCCATCCGCTACGGAGAACCTGGAATGTATGACGTCCACTACTGGCCGACCCCCAACGGCAAAAAGGTCACGATCCTCCTCGAGGAACTCGGCGCTCCTTACAATGTCGTGCCTTGCAACATCGGCAAGGGCGATCAGTTCACCGACGATTTCCTGCGCATTTCACCCAACAACCGAATGCCGGCGTTGGTAGATCATGCACCGGAGGACGGTGGCGAACCGATCTCGGTATTCGAGTCAGGCGCTATCATGTGGTACCTGGCGGAGAAGGAGGGCCGCTTCCTCCCCAAGGATGTCCGCGGCCGGACCAGGGTGCACGAGTGGTTGATCTGGCAGATGGCCAACCAGGGACCCAAGACCGGCGAATGCGGCCACTTCCGACGCCTGAAGGACAGCCAGGGCGACCAGAGCTATGCCGTGACCCGCTTCACCGATGAGGTGAACCGCATGTATGGCGTCCTCAACACCCAGCTCTACTACCACCCCTACCTGGCCGGCGACGCCTACACCATCGCCGACATGATCTGCTATCCCTGGACGGTGGGCTGGGAATCCCAGGGCCAAGACATCAATGAATTCAAACACTTCAAGCGCTGGTTCGAAGCAATACAGGCTCGGCCAGCCGTTGAGCGTGGCATGGCGGTGGGCTCGGATTTCGGCAACGACTTCTCCAAGCTCAGCGACGCTGAAAAAGTGGCCCTGAGGAAACTGCTCTACAATCAGCGCGCTCGGCCAGCGCCAGACGAACGCTGACCTGCGTCTCGTCAAGCTCCACTCCGGACCCGAGAAACGCCCCTCCATCGGGCGTCTCGATCCTGTCACTTGACCGTTGCGTTGAGCGGGCGTCTCGGATGAGCCGTGGCACCCGAACGTCGCTTCCAGCCCGCCCATCAAGCCATCTACATAACCATTTCGCATTAGAACATCGGATTTCATTCCTTCTCGTTGGCGACTGGCCTCGCCATCATGACCAGCCGCGCGGTTATCATGCGCGGTCCCATTTATGCTGAGGCTCCTGGGGCCCCAGCCCAATCGGCGAGAACATCGTGTCAGCAGAAGTCGCACTCGATTGGCAAGGCTGGCTGACGCTCGGGACCTGCGTCGGCGTCCTGCTGACGCTGGCATTGACCCGGCTGACGCCGGATCTGGTGCTGATGGCAGCCCTGGCGCTGCTGAGTGCGACGGGCATTCTCACCGCAGAGCAGGCCTTGGGCGGCTTCGCCAACTCCGGCCTGATTACCGTGGCCGCTCTCTTCATCGTTGCCGCTGGGGTCCAGAACTCCGGCGGCGTGGACGCCATCGTCGGAAAGGTACTGGGTCGGCCCAAGTCCTACCGCGGCGCCCTGGCCAGGCTCATGCTCCCGGTCAGCACCATGAGTGGCTTTCTCAACAACACGCCCGTGGTCGCCACGATGATTCCAGCCGTGGCGCGCTGGTCGAAGCAGATCGACATCGTGCCAAGCCGGCTGATGATTCCGCTGTCCTACGCGTCCATCTTCGGCGGCACCCTGACCCTGATCGGCACCAGCACCAATCTGGTGGTCAATGGCCAGTTCCAGGCCCTCACCGGTCGCGACGGCTTCAACATGTTCGACATCACACCCGTGGGCCTAGGCGTTGCCATCGCCGGTTTCCTGATCATGATGCTGACCGCCAAATGGCTGCTTCCGGAACGGCGGAGCGTGTCGGAGCAATTTGCCAACCGGCGCGAGTTCACCTTCGAGGTGGCAGTGGCCGAAAATGGACCGCTGGTGGGTCTGTCGATTCAGGATGCCGGCCTGCGTCATCTCGGGCGCATCTTCCTGGCCGAAATCGAGCGCCAGGGCGCCATTGTCACCGCCGTCGCACCGGAAGAACGACTGCAAGCCGGCGATCGGCTGGTGTTCGTGGGCGAGACAGACGCCATCGTCGACGTGTTGCGCATCAACGGTCTCGTGGCTTCAGACAGCAGCACGCCGGTCATCGAGAAGGACATGGCCGAGCGGCGCCTGGTGGAGGCCGTGGTGTCACCGCTGTGCGACGGCATCGGCCAGACCCTGCGCGACGGTCGCTTCCGGGATCGCTATGGCGCGGTCGTGCTGGCGGTGAACCGAAACGGGGAATCCATCCACGGCAATCTCGGCAGCATCACCCTGGAGGCCGGGGACGTGCTGCTGCTGGAGGCCCGCTCGCCGTTCATCACTCGGCAGCGCCAGCTGCGCGACTTCCTGATGATCAACGATCTCAACGAACAGCGGCCGGATCACAGCAAGACCGGCATCGCCATCGGCATTCTAGTCGCCATGGTGGCCCTGGCCACGCTCGGCATCACCAGCATGCTCAATGCGGCGCTGCTGGCCGCCTTCGCGATGGTCGCCACACGCTGCCTGACCATGGCCGAAGCACGGCGCAGCCTGGACCTAACCGTGATCATCACCATCGCCGCCAGCTTCGCCCTGGGCAACGCCCTGCAGGTCTCCGGCGCAGCAGCTTGGGTCGGCAACGGGGTGCTGGTGCTGGCCGACGGCAATCCCCTGCTGCTGCTCGTGCTGACCTTCTTTGCGGTGTCACTGCTCACCGAAATGATCACGAACAACGCTGCAGCGCTGATCATGCTGCCGGTGGTGCTGAGCATGACCAGCGTGCTGGGCCTGAATCCGGAGCCCTACGTCATCGCAGTGATGATAGCCGCCTCCGCCAGCTACGCGACGCCACTGGGCTATCAGACCAACCTGATGGTATTCGGCCCCGGTGGTTACCGGTTCACCGACTTCATGCGCATCGGCATCATGATGAACATCGTCGCCGGCATCATGACCATTATCCTGGTGCCGATGATCTGGCCGCTGGTGTGAGGTCCTGCAGATCTGGAGTAAGAGCCCGCAACGCGGGCAATCGCGAGCGAAGTGCGCTCCCATGTGAGACGTTCCATAGGCTCAGACGCTTCCAATTGGTCCGAATGCAGCCCTGCGCCTGAACCCTCTCAGTTGATCACCGGATCGAGCTGGCCCTTCTCGTAGCGAGCCGCCATGTCATCGAGACTGATGACCTTGATCTTTGAGGCATTGCCGGCGGTACCGAAAGCCTCATAGCGCGCCTTCACGATGCCCTTCATGGCCAGCATCGTTGCCTTGAGGTACTTGCGCGGGTCGAACTCAGCAGGGTTCTCCGCCAGGAACTGCCGGGTGGCGCCCGTCGATGCCAGTCGAAGATCGGTGTCGATGTTGACCTTACGCACGCCATGGCGAATACCCTCCTGGATCTCCTCCACCGGCACACCGTAGGTTTCGGCGATATCGCCGCCGAACTTGTTGATGATTTCGAGCCACTCCTGGGGCACGGAAGAGGAGCCATGCATCACCAGATGCGTATCCGGGATACGGGCATGGATGGCCTTGATCCGGTCGATGGCGAGAATGTCGCCAGTGGGCGGACGCGAGAACTTGTAGGCACCATGACTGGTACCGATGGCGATGGCCAGCGCATCCACTTTGGTCTGACGGACGAAATCTGCCGCCTCTTCCGGGTCGGTGAGCAGCATGTCGTGGCTCAGGGTACCTTCGGCCCCGGAGCCGTCCTCGTCGCCGGCCTGGCCGGTCTCCAGCGAACCAAGGCAGCCGAGCTCACCTTCGACGGAGACGCCACCGGCATGGGCCATGGCTACGGTCTGCCGGGTGACGTCGACGTTGTAGTCATAGTCTGCCGGGGTCTTCATGTCCTCGCGCAGGGAGCCATCCATCATCACTGACGTGAAACCGAGCTGGATCGAGCGCTGGCACACAGCCGGCGATGCGCCGTGGTCCTGATGCATGACGATGGGAATGCCCGGGAACTCCTCCACAGCCGCCAAGATGAGGTGACGGAGGAAATTCGGCCCAGCGTACTTTCGCGCCCCGGCCGAAGCCTGGACGATGACCGGCGAATCGGTCTCGTCAGCCGCTTCCATGATGGCGCGCATCTGCTCGAGGTTATTGACGTTGAACGCCGGGACACCGTAACCATGCTCGGCGGCATGATCGAGAAGCTGGCGCATGCTGATGAGGGCCATGATTCGATTCCTTGACTGCAGGACGAGGCGGTGCGCGCGTGGCGCCCAGGCCAGCTTTCGCTCACCGTAATGGAAAGACGCGACCGAGCCCAGACGTCTGTGATCGTTTCACCGGGAAATCGGCGGGACGACGCTGAACGGTTGGGTGAAGGGGTGCTCGGCGAAGCGCAACCGCCCCATTCGCAGGACGAATGAGGCGATTACACGTCAGGGCCAAGAGCGGCTCAGAAGCGGCCGCGCTTCGTTCAGCCCGCCTTCTTGAACTTCAAGTTGAGCTTCAAGGTGCCCATCATGATGCCCGGCTGGTGCTCGAAGGTATTGCCATCGCCATACTCGATGCCGTCGAGGTGATCCAGAAGCAGGTTCCAGGCAATCTGCTGCTCGACACGCGAGATGCCGGCACCGGGGCAGACCCGCGGGCCTTGAGAGAACGCCAGGTGACGCGTCACGGCTTTGCGATCGATATCGAGCTCGTAGGGGCATTCCCACTCATCCGGATCGACATTGCCCGCGGCCCAGCGCAGGTGCAGCAGGGAACCCTTGGGCACCGTCACGTCCTGGAACACCTCATCCTGGCTCGTGATACGGGTGGACAGACCCTGGGTCGGCGAACGCAGGCGCATGGCTTCCTCACAGAAACCCCGAACCTTGCTGCGATCGGCTTTGAGCTGTTCGAAAAGTCCAGGCGTCTCGCAAATGAGCTGGGCCTGTTCCTCCAGGGCGTACTGGGTGGTTTCGAGGCCACCGAGCACCATGGCATAGACGATGCCGTTGATCTCGATGTCGGTCAGCTTGCGCCCAAGCGCCTCGTACTCCACATCGCACAGCCAGCTGATCATGTCGTCGGCGGGATTCTTGCGCTTGGCCTTGACCGCATCGGCCACGTACTCCTTGAAGCCGTCCAGACCCTTGAACTGCTCGACAAGCTGCTCCTCGGTGAGTTCGTTCTTGTGGCCGCGGCCAATCACATAGGGCTTCACCTGCTCGGTGCCCCAGCGCGCGAGCTGTGGCACGTCTTCCTGAGGGAAGCCAAGAACGCTGGCCATCACGCGCTGTGGCAAAGGCCGCGCAAATTCATCGATGAACTCCACCTCCCCGGAACTGCGGCCGATCCAGGCCTCGATGAGCTCGGTGCCATGGCGGGTGATCATCTCCGTATGGCGGCTGGCGCCAGGGCCGACCCAAGGGTCGGTCAGTTCCTGGCGATGGGCCCGATAGAGCTCATTGGTGGGCCGGAGGCTGTACATCGACACCATCATGGCGTTGACGTGCTTCATCTCCTCGGGCGGCGTATCGGATGCCTCCAAGGCCTTGATCGCCAGAGTCAGCGTCGGCGGGAAGCGCACGGGATCGCGCACCACCATGGCGATATCCTCATACTTGCTGAGGATGTAGGCATCGGTTCCCGGCGTCAGGCCCTCGCCGGGTATACGCAGCACCGGCGCATCGCGGTGAAGGATCGGATAAGCCTCGTACCAGCGCTCCTGGGCGCCTGGGGAGAACAGATCAACATCCTCCACCGTCACTGGGCACTTCAGCGGGCTGTCGGCGTGTCGCGGAGTCTTGGCGGTCATGTTCCCTCAGTCATT
>SLTB01000150.1 GCA_007130155.1 Pseudomonadales bacterium | reverse complement strand
TTCTCACATGCCGGTCACTATGGATCGGAAGGACACGTCATTGACCGTTGCTGAACCGCTGGGCATGCTTGAGGCAGGTAGGAAAAAGACACGTTATTTTTCCTATCCGCGGTCCGCCCCTACATCGAAATCGAAATCGAAATCGAAATCGAACACTCTCCGCGATCAGGACCCGTCGGTCTCGATAGCAGCGAGCACGGCACCTTCCTCCACCCGATCACCCACGGCAAAGTTCACGGCGGAGACCACACCGGCCTGGGGCGCGCGAATGCTGTGCTCCATCTTCATGGCTTCGAGGACGAGCAGCACGTCACCTTCGGCCACGGCATCACCCGGTGCCACCGAAATGCTGACCACCTGACCGGGCATGGGGGCTAAGAGGGAGCCGGCCACGGCTTCGTCCCGATCCAGGGCTGCAGCCAGGGCGTCGGCCAACAGCCAGGTCAGTGAGCCCCGGTCATCCATCAAGGTCAGCGTAGGTGGCACCGCTGCTGCATCGAGGAGCAGATCGAAACGCAGCCGTTGAGCCTCGATCTCCACATCAAGTCGATCATCATCGAGCCGACCGCGGACCAGCACCGGAGCATCTCCAGCCCCAAGAACCCGATAGCCTTCCGCCTGTGGTTCGACGAACAGCCGCAGGACATCCTGACCTTGTTCCAGGGTCACGCGCTCACTGACAGCCTGATTGAGGCGCACCGGTCCGAGATCGACAAAGGGATCGCCACTGACCCCGTCCCGCCGCAGCAGCACGACAGCGATAGCTGCGGCCGCCCACTCGGAAGCACTGAGAACCCGCGTCGGCGGCGCGGCCAGAGCAGCGCCTTCCTGCTCCAGCCAGGTGGTGTGGACCGCGCCGGCGCGAACTGCAGGATCCACAGCCAGGGCGCGCAGCAGGTAGAGATTGGTGCGCACCCCATGGACCCGAACAGCGGCCAATCCCTGCGCCAGCCGATCCAACGCCGCAGCCCGATCCGGCCCCCAGGCGGCAATCTTGGCCAGCATGGGATCGTAGTGTGGACTGACGGCATCGCCCTGGCGCACACCGGCATCCACACGCACCCCGGTCAAAGCGTCAGCTGACTCATTGGGAAAGCGCAGCCGGACAAGATCGCCGATGGACGGCAGGTAGCCGCTGGCGGGATCCTCGGCATAGAGCCGGACCTCCACGGCATGGCCGTTGGCCAGTACCTCGGCCTGGGTCTTCGGCAGCGGCAGTCCCGACGCCACCTGAAGCTGCCAGGCCACCAGATCCTCGCCGGTGATCATTTCGGTCACCGGATGTTCCACCTGCAGACGGGTGTTCATCTCCAGGAAGAAGAATTCGTCGCCGGCCACCAGGAATTCCACGGTCCCGGCGCCGACGTAGCCCACGGCCCTGGCTGCGGCCACCGCAGCCGAAGCCATGGCCTCGCGCAGGGCTGGCGGGAGATCCGGTGCCGGGGCCTCTTCGAGCACCTTCTGCTGTCGGCGCTGCACCGAACAGTCGCGATCGAAAAGATGAATGGTGCTGCCGGCGGTGTCGGCGAAGACCTGCACTTCCACGTGCCGGGCATGTTCGAGCCAGCGTTCGAGCAGTACCTGCTCGCCGCCGAAGGCGGCGGCCGCTTCGCGCTTCACCGCGGCAAGGGCGGCATCGAAATCCTTCGCGGAGTGCACAACCCGCATACCCTTGCCACCACCGCCGGCAGCCGCCTTGATCAGCAGCGGAAATCCCACGGCCTCGGCGGCAGCATTCGGATCGGCCGTCAGTTCTTCGCCATCGGCACCCGGCACCACCGGCACCCCGGCCTCCTGCATGCGTCGGCGGGCGGCATCCTTCGCCCCCATGATGCGAATGGCAGCCGCGGGTGGCCCGACGAAACAGATGCCCACCGCTTCGCAGGCCGCAGCAAACTCGGCGTTCTCTGCAAGAAAGCCGTAGCCGGGATGGATGGCCTCGGCGCCACTGCGCTGGGCGGCGTCGATGATGGCGGCCTGATCGAGATAACTTTTACGCGCTGCGGCCGGCCCGATGCGCACGGCCTCATCGGCCAGCGCGACGTGCAGGGCATCGCGATCCGCATCGGAGTAAACCGCCACCGTGCGGATGCCGAGAGCGCGCGCGGACCTGATGATGCGCACGGCAATCTCGCCGCGGTTGGCTATGAGCAGGGAACGCAGCACGACGGCCCTCCTCAGAACCGGAACACGCCGAAGCGCGCCGGATCGAAGCCCGAGGGAGAACGCTGCGGTATGGCCTGGGAAAGCGGACTGCTGCAGGCCACGGCCAGACCCAAGGCCAGGGCGTCGCGAGTCTGCGCGGGGTCGATGCAGCCATCGTCCCAGAGGCGGGCGCTGGCGTAGTAGGGGTGGCCCTGACGATCGTAGTCGCTGCGGATGCCGCCCATGAAGGCTTCCCGCTCAGCATCGGGCCAGGTCTGGCCGCGGGCGGCGGCACCGTCGGCCCGCACCGTGGCCAGCACGTTGGCGGCCTGTTCGCCGCCCATCACGGAGATGCGCGCATTGGGCCAGGTGAACAGCAGACGCGGGGAGTAGGCCCGCCCGCACATGGCGTAGTTACCGGCGCCGAAGGAACCGCCAATGACCACAGTGAACTTCGGCACCCGGGTGGTGGCCACGGCGTTCACCATCTTCGCGCCATCCTTGGCGATGCCGGCGTTCTCATACTTGCGGCCCACCATGAAGCCGGTGATGTTCTGCAGGAACAAAAGCGGTATGCCGCGACGGTCGCAGAGCTGGATGAAGTGCGCGCCTTTCTGGGCCGATTCCGAAAACAGGATGCCGTTGTTGGCGACGATGCCGATGGGATAGCCCTCGAGATGGGCAAAGCCGCAGACCAGGGTGTCGCCATAGAGGGCCTTGAACTCGGCGAACTCGGAACCGTCCACCAGCCGCGCGATCACTTCGCGGACGTCATAGGGTGTGCGGGTATCCCGCGGCAGCACGCCGTAGAGTTCCTCGGCAGGATACAGCGGTGCCCGCGGCGTCTGCCGCTCCACGCGCTGGGGTCGGCGCAGATTGAGTTGAGCGACGATCTGCCGGGCCATGGCCAGGGCCTGGGTGTCGTCCGCCGCCAGATGATCCACCACGCCTGAGGTCCGGGCGTGGACATCGCCGCCGCCCAAGGATTCCGCATCCACTTCCTCGCCGGTAGCCGCCTTCACCAGCGGTGGGCCGCCCAAAAAGATCGTGCCCTGATTGCGGACGATGACGGACTCGTCGCACATGGCGGGCACGTAGGCGCCGCCAGCAGTACAGGAACCCATGACCACGGCCACCTGGGGAATGCCCGCCTCGGAGAGCTTGGCCTGATTGAAGAAGATGCGGCCGAAGTGCTCCCGGTCGGGGAACACCTCGTCCTGCATGGGCAGGAAGGCGCCGCCGGAATCCACCAGATAGACGCAGGGCAGGCCGTTCTCCAGCGCCACCTCCTGGGCCCGCAGATGTTTCTTCACGGTCACCGGGTAGTAAGTGCCGCCCTTCACGGTGGCATCGTTCACCACCACCATGCAGGGCTGGCCGCTGATGCGGCCCACACCGGTGATCAGGCCAGCGCCAGGAATCCTGTCGGGATAGAGATCGAGCCCGGCGAGCTGGCCGATTTCGAGAAAGGCCGTGCCCGGATCGAGCAGGGTTTCCAGCCGTTCCCGAGGCAACAGCTTGCCGCGCTCCACATGCCGCGCGCGGCTGCGCTCGTCCCCGCCGAGGGCCAGCTCCGCCACCTGCTCGCGCAGCGCCGCCGCTGCTGCCGCATGCTGCTCCGCGTTGGCGCGGAAGGCCGGATCGTCGCGGGAGACGGCTGAGCGCAGGACACTCACGCGGCCACCAGCCCTTCGCTACGCACATAGGCCAGGGTGTCATCGAGCGCCAGGGCAAAGCGTTCGAAGACTTGATCGAGTTCCGCTTCGGTGATCACCAGCGGCGGGCAGAAGGCCAGGGAATCACCCAGGGGCCGCACGATCAGACCGTGGGCCTCGGCCCGTTTCGCACAGTAGGCGCCGACGCCGGACTTGGGATCGAAGGCCTGCTTGCGGGCCGGATCGGCTTCGAGTTCGATGGCGCCGATCAGGCCCACGCCGCGGGCCTCGGCGACGATGGGGTGGCCCTCGAAGCTCTGCAGGCGGGCCTGAAAACCCTCCGACAATGCCGCCGCATGGGCAAAAAGGTCCCGGCGCCGATAGATCTCTAGCACCTTCAGCGCCACGTCCGCACAGACCGGATGACCCGAATAGGTGAAGCCGTGGCCGAAGACCCCGACGTCGGCGCTGGCCTCGACGATGGGCTCCACCATCCAGCCCGGCACCACCACTGCAGAGATGGGCAGGTAGGCCGAGGACAGCGCCTTGGCAAGGCTGATGGTGGTGGGCGTGATGCCGAAGGTGTCGCAGCCGAAGGGCTGCCCGGTGCGGCCGAAGCCGGTGATCACCTCATCGGCGATGAACAGGATCTCGTACTTGGCGAGGATGGCCTGCACCCGTGCGAAGTAGGTGGAGGGGGGGACGATGACCCCACCGGCACCCTGCACCGGCTCGGCAATGAAGGCCGCCACGGTATCCGGTCCTTCCCGGAGAATGGTCTGCTCGAGTTCCTCGGCCAGGCGGTCGACGAAGGCCGTCTCGCTTTCACCCTCCTGGGCGAAACGCCGATAGTGGGGCGCCCCCACGTGATGCACACCCTCCATGGGGAGATCGAAATGGGTGTGGAAGGGCGGCAGGCCGGTGAGGCTGCCACTGGCGATGGTGACGCCATGGTAGCCCTTCCAGCGCGAGATGAACTTCTTCTTCGCCGGTTTGCCGATGGCGTTGAAGTAGTAGCGGATCAGCTTGATCTGAGTGTCGTTGGCATCCGACCCGGAACAGCCGTAGAACACCCGGCCGTCCTCGATGGGCACCATGGCCTTGAGCTGCTCCGCCAACGCAATGGCAGGTTCGTGACTTTTGCTGCCGAAGAGGTGGCCGTAGGACATCTTGCGCAGGGAGGCCGCCGCCGCATCGGCCACTTCCTCGTCACCGTAGCCGAGTGCCGTGCACCACAGCCCTCCCATGGCTTCGATGTATTCCTTGCCATGGCGATCACGGACGATCACGCCCTTGGCGGACTCCATCACCATCGGCCCGTTGCGCTCGTGCAGCAGGAGGTTGGTGTTGGGATGCAGCAGCGAGTCCAGGTCCCGCGCTTCGGGGCTGCCGGGCTCCGCCACATTGTGAAACCGTTGGGTCATGCAGTACTCCTTGGAAGAATGCCCGCTTGGTTCAGCGTGGCGCTGCTGCAAATACGTTTTCGCGGTGCGCCCACACTACGCATTTTCGCGGATGAATCCGCTCCCACGAGAGCGCGTTCGAGCTTCATGACGACGCTACGAGGGCCTGCTCCAACCGATCGAACATCATGTCGAGTTCATCGGGCTGCGTCACCAGCGGCGGACAAAGGGCCAGGGTATCCCCTGCGGTGCGCACCACCAGTCCCGCCTCGAAGGCTTTCTCGAACAGGGTGATGCCGCGCCGCGCGCCTTCGCCGGGCATCGGTTCGAGGTCCAGCGCACCCATCAGACCGATGTTGCGGATGTCCGTGATCGGCGCGCGCTGCTTCAGGCCGTGCAGGCGATCTTCGAACTGCTGTTCGAGGCTGCGGGCATGGGCGAACAGGCCCTCCTCCTCGTATACATCCAAGGTGGCATGGGCCGCGGCCGTGGCCAGCGGATGTCCGGAGTAGGTGTAGCCATGGGCCAGCTCGACGGCCAATTCTGGTCCCTGCATGAAATCGTCGAAGAGATCCTTGCTGGCCAGAACGGCGCCCATGGGCACGGCACCGTTGGTGAGTCCCTTGGCGCAGCAGAGGAGGTCCGGCACCACGCCAAAGCGCTGGGCGCCGAAGAGGTGGCCGATGCGGCCGAAACCGGTGATCACTTCATCGAAGATCAGCAGAATGCCGTGGGCGCTGCAGCGCTCCCGCAGCCGTTCCAGATACCCCACGGGCGGCACCAGCACGCCGGCCGAACCGGCCACGGGCTCGACGATCACCGCGGCGATGGTGTCCGGACCGTGCAGGGCCACCAGATCATCGAGGGCGTCGGCCAGATGGGCACCCCACACGGGCTGCCCACGGCTGAACGCCATTTCGGCAGGCACATGGGTATGAGGCAAATGGTCCGTGCCCGGCAACTGCACCGGGAACTGCCGGCGATTGTTGCCGATGCCACCGACGCTGATGCCACCGAATCCAACACCGTGGTAGCCCCGCACCCGCCCCACCAGCCGCGTGCGCCCGGCGTGGCCCCGCAGGCGATGCCAGGCCAGTGCGATCTTCAGTGCGGTATCCACGGATTCGGAGCCGGAGTTGCAGAAGAAGACCCGATCGAGGCCAGCCGGTGCCAGATCACTCAAGCGCTCGGCAAGCCGAAAAGCTTCCGGATGACCGAGCTGGAAGGACATGGCGTAGTCGAGTTTCGCGGCCTGTTCCTGGATGGCGGATACCACCCGCGGATGGCAATGGCCGGCATTCACACACCAGAGTCCCGAGGCGAAATCCAGCAGCTCCCGCCCGCTGTCATCGCGATAACGAATGCCGCGTGCCTCGGTGATCAGGCGTGGCGTCTTGCGGAACCAGCGGTTGGCAGTGAAAGGCATCCAGAACGCATCCAAGGACGCATCAGGATGGCGCTCGTTGTCCCCGGCCATGTCCGGGCCTCCCCGATCAGCGGATCAAGACGCTACGTTACCCCGTAAGTGGCAGGGAAGCATCGGGGTCACAGCGCCACGCAGCGGGCCTGTTCGAGAACCCAGCGGCGATCGCTGTCGGCCTCGATCAGGATGCAGTCGGTGCCGGCGCGAAAGAGCTGAAACCGCCTCGGTGCACCCAAGTCCCGACCGGGCAGTCGATGACCCAGGTTATCCGTCCGTGGCGTACGCTCAATCAGCATTACGCCGTCCTCGATCAAGGCATCATCAGCCAGCCGCACCGTTGCCTGACCGATGGCAGCGGCGACCACGGCCTTAAGCTCAGCCCGGCTGGCTGCGTCCACATTGATCAGCCTCGCAGGCGTTTCCGCTTCCACCGCCGACTTCAGGCAGCCGGCCAGCAAGATCACGCCAACGAGCCATATTGCCTTCAAGGCAGAAGAATCCGGTTACGCAACCACTCTGGCCCGGGCATCTCGCCCTCTCCGGGCAGCTCATCCGAGCCCAGGCGCGCACGACCGGGGGCGGCCGTCGCCGGAGCACTTGGGCAGGTCCCGGTTTCGAGAAAGGCCAACCCGGCCGCAAGACGCGCCTCCTGGGAATCCCCCAGGGGGCGCGAAAAATCGTCGCTGACGGAGCAGCCGGGCAGGGTGACGCCGACAATGCCGGTCGTTCCGGCAGGTGAGAAGCCGTCCGGATAGTCGCCAAAACCAGCGTCATTGATGCCCTGGAACATGGTGGTGAACCAGGTGGTGCCGCAGTTGTCGGTGGGGTAGGTGCCATAAGGCTTGCCGCAGGTTCGGGCGCCGATCTGGATCACCTCGAGGTCGATGCCGCGCAGGGAGTTGATGATGGTCTCGCTGGCCGAACAGGTATTGCCGCCGGTGAGCACCACCAGTCGCGACAGGCCAAGCTGGGGCAGGGGCTGACCGGCGGGCAATGCCGAAAACCCCGCGGTCGTGGAACGGAATGGAACGGGATCGAGCGACTCCCCGGTGACCGGATTAAGCGTCGGATGCTTGCTGTTGAACCGCAAGGTCTCGAAGGCGCGACCCGCGGTCGCCTGGCTACCGGCGATCATGTAGGCCAGCTGACTGGCAATAGTGAGAAAACCGCCGCCGTTGTAGCGCAGATCCAGCACCAGATCACTGATGCCTTCGTCGCGCAAGGTGCGGACAGCGTCAATGAGCTGCTGCTCCGCTGGTCCGATGTGATCGTTGAAGGTGAAGTAGCCGACCTTGCCCACGGCGCTGGCGATGAACCTGATGTTCTGCACCGGCGATGAGGCGAAGTTCCCCGCCGTCATGGTGACGATGGTCTCCGAACCGTCGGGCAGGGCCAGCGTAAAAGTATGGCTCGAACCGGGTGCGGGGCCGAAGATCGCTTCGTTAATGATGGCCACTTCCGCCTGCGAAGTCGCGTTGAGGACATCGACGCCATCGACTTCCAGCACCCTGGTACCGCGGATGAGCCCACTGCTCGAGGCGGGCGTATCGGGCTCGCTGAAGGCCACGACCACATCCCTTGGCACTCTGCTCGCCAACACCACCCAGCGTGCGCCGTAACCTGCTCGGACCCCGGACTGCGACTGCTGCTGCCATTCGTCGCTGGCAATGGAGAAGTGGAAGTTGTCCTTGGGTCGACCGGTTGGCAACCGTTCCAGGGTCTTGAGCACTTCGAAGTAGTCCGCCGTGCTCCCGAACAGTGCAGGATCCTGGTCGATGATCTCGTCAAACCAGAGGTAGAGCTCGTGGCTGAAGGAACGCAGCCAATGCTTCTCGTGCAGGAGGCTGCCAGGCTGGTCCGAAAACCGACGACCGTCGGCATCGAAGCCCGCCCGCGGCATCTCACAACGTGCGGCGAAGGTCGAGGCCGGCGCAAACACGCCCTCGATCCATTGCGGTGGCGGCGCGGTGGTACCGCTGCCCGAAGAGCCCGTGCCGCCAGAACCACCGATGCCCACAGGCGAAGGGCCTGTTGGTGAAGTGGCCAGGGGGGCTGTCGCAGAGCCAGCCCCACCGCCACAAGCCGCAAGCAAAGCCGTGCACAAGAGCAACGCCGGCCCAAAGCGTGCCTGGGGCGGCGCAGACGCCGGGGAACGACCTGGAGACATCAGCAGCATTTCAGGAGACATCATGGCCTGAGCATAGGTCAGGGATTCGCAAGCCTCCAACCCAGCCCAAGTCAGCCGGCCTGGATGGCTTCCAGCACCTTCTCTGGATGGGTCTCGGCCTTGGCCACCCGTTTCCAGTGCTTCTTCACCTTACCGTCCGGCCCAATCAGGACCGTGGAGCGGATCACCCCCATGGTCTTCTTGCCGTACATGTTCTTCTCACCCCAGGCGCCGTACTTCTCCATGACCTTCTTGTCAGGGTCGGACAGCAGCGTGAAGGGCAGCTGGTATTTGTCGACGAACTTGCGATGGGAGGCCCCGTCATCCGGCGACACGCCGAGGACCACGGTACCGGTCTTCTCAATGTCACCCCAGAGATCACGGAACCCGCAGGCCTCCTTGGTGCAGCCGGGGGTATCGTCCTTCGGGTAGAAGTAGACGACCACATTCTTGCCCTTGAGATCCTTCAAGGCCACCTTGTTGCCGTCAGTGTCCTGCAACGTAAACGCCGGTGCGGCCTTGCCTTCCTCGATCGCCATGCCTGTTCTCCGATGGAATGCCCAATGGTGATAGCCCGCAAGGTAAAAGTGTAGCGCAGAGTCAGGCGCGGACCA
>SLTB01000302.1 GCA_007130155.1 Pseudomonadales bacterium | reverse complement strand
GGAGCGGATTTATCCGCGAATGACCCCGCAAGTCATTGATTTCTGGCAGTCCATTCGCGGCTGAAGCCGCTCCCACGGAGTCTTGCCAACCTTTTGCGACACCCTCTGAAGCCGCTCCCACCGCCTTTTGATGGCGGTTTGCCGCTCAGCGGAAGACATCTTCCAGCGCGTCTACCGTCAGGATGCGATCCGACCAGGCCATGATCGCGTCGAGATCCGCGGCGTCTACCCGCTTGCGAACGCTGGTGGATGCCTCATCGCCGAAACGCAAGGCAATGAGCCGAAGCAGGACATGCGCGGCGCCATCGTGAGCGCCCTCCTGGCGACCCTCCTGGCGACCCTCCTGGCGACCCTCCTGGCGACCCTCTTCTCGGCCCTCTTCTCGGCCCTTCTCCCCGCCTTCCTCTTCGATCTTCTGTCTGAAGCTCACCGCCATGTCATCCTCCTTCGCGGCTCTTGCGCGATAGATGGCCCATTCATTCTCGTCCAGGTCCGCATGCATGGCGACAAAGTCGGCGTACTTGGCCCGCCGGCCATGGGCCGGCTCCAGCATCACCAATCCGCGCATCGCCTGCTCGTAGATGTCCACCTTCGCTTCAGGGTGATAGGCCATATTCGGCAAGTTCAGTCGCGCCACAAGATTGGAGCTATCAAGGTGCCGCTCCGCCGGCTCCTCCGCCAATGAGAACGACAGAAAATTGAACTGCAGATGATCCTGGAATTCCGAGCCGAGGCGCAGATCCCGCCGAAACGGACCCCGGTGCAAGGAACACCACCACCGGCACCACGCGCTCCGTATCGAAGCCCGCTGCCAGGCCCAGACAATAGTGCGCTAACCGGTGAACCGAAAACCTGCCCGGATCCGTCTCCTCCTCGATCACAAACAGGATCGCCTCGCGCCGACCGTCCGGCCACTCCAGCAGCAGCGGCACATCGAGTTCGCGAAAGCGATCACCGAGTCGAGTTCCTCAGAGGTGTCGCCGTCATCGTCCTCCACGGTGACCGACAGCTCGGTGAGTCCATCCTCGAGCGTCACCTCTGCGGTGAATTCCACCTCCGTGGGGCTGTCGGTACTCGAGGTCGCAAGGCCGGAACTGGGAGTGACGCCGCCAAGCCGGGCCAACCCAACGCTGTTTCCGGCGTTGGCCGGAGCCACAGCGGTGTCCGCAATGACATCGCCGACACGCACCCGCGCTACCCCGGCGCTGCTGTTGGCAACGCCGCGGACAGTGACCGTGCTCGAACTGGTGCTCGAGTTCACCCAGGGAAAAGTGATGGTGGCTGAAGCCACGGCCGGCTCCACCGGATCGGGATCCGGCGCCGGGTCGGGTTCAGGTGCAGGGTCCGGATCAGGCGCGGGACCGGGTCCACCACCCACGGGTGGGTTCGTGGGCGGCGAGCTCAAGGCACCCCCACCGCCGCCGCAGGCCGACACCAGCGCGAGAACTCAGCCAAGCCAACTTCCCTGTCATCAGCGCGCTTCCCCAAGAGGTCCCAGCGTCCCTTGCCATGATCATCCGGCCAGATCGCGAATGGCGTCCAGCGAAACGTCGCTTTGCTCGGGACCCTTGCACATGCCCCAACCCCATGCTCAGCTATCCGCTGTCCTCATTATCGTTCAAGAGCACACCCAGCATGACGATCCGCCATCGTTCGCTCATCTTCATGATTCCCATACTTCTGACTGCGACAGCCTGCGCGCCCTGGGTAAAGCTGACAGCCGCCGGTGCCGACGTCCGCCACGTCTCGTCCCAGGTCGCCGCCAATTGCACCCGGGTCGGCCGCGTTTCAGGCGTCACCCGGCAACGGGTCGCCGGTGTGGGTCGGAACGACGAGCGGGTGCGGGCCGAACTGCTGACCATGGCCCGCAACGAAGCCGCGGCCTTAGGGGCCAATGCGGTGGTCGCCACCAGCGAGATCACCGACGGCAAGCAGACTTTCGACGCCCTGCGATGCAACGATTGAGTTGCAGCGCCTCGCGGCGCTGATCGCCCCCGACGGGGGCTCCCACGAGGTTGTACTGAGCCTATGAGCCACCTTGCATCCCCACATCACGACGAGCGCGAGTTCGAAGTCATCCTGTTCGGCGCCACCGGCTTCACCGGGCGGCAGGCGGCGGCCTACTTCTGCCGCCATGCACCCGCCGGGCTACGCTGGGCCATTGCAGGCCGCGATGCCAACCGGCTCGAGGACGTGGCCCGAGCCTGGGGCGAACCGCCCCGCATCGTCTGCGACAGCCAAGATGCCGGGGCCATGGCGGACCTTGCCGCGCGAACCCGGGTCATGCTCACCACCGTGGGTCCCTATCGCGTGTACGGCCAGCAGCTGGTGGAAGCCTGTATCGAAGCCGGCACCCACTACGTGGACATCACCGGCGAAACCGCCTGGGTGCGTGATCTCATCGATCGCTTCCACGATTTGGCCGCAGCCAGCGCCACCCGCATCGTGCCGTTCTGCGGATTCGATTCGGTGCCCTCCGATCTCGGCGCCTGGATCGCCGCAGATCACCTGCGATCGGCGCACGGCACCGGCTGCCGCCGCGTGCGCGCCTTTCACCGTGGCCGCGGCGGCGTCAACGGCGGCACCATCGCCAGTTTTCTGGCCATGCAGGAATCCGGCGACGCCGCGCGCATGCGTGACCCGCTGCTGTTGAATCCACCCGGCATGCGGGATGCTTCAAGGCCGGAAGCCGAGGCAGATCCGGCGTTTCCGAGCTGGGATCCGGAAATGAAAGCCTTTGCCGCACCCTTCATCATGGGACCGATCAACACCCGCGTCGTCCGCCGTTCGGCCGCCCTGGCGGAAACCTGGCAGACACCCTATGGCAACGGCTTCAGCTATCAGGAGTACTGGAAAGGCAGCGGCGCCCTGGGGCTGGCCGAAACCATGGGCATGTCCTGGAGTCAGGCCATCTTTCCGCTGCTGGCGGGGCTTGGACCCGTGCGTCGCCTGCTCAAACGGATGCTCCCCGCCCCGGGCAGTGGTCCGTCGGAAGAAACCATGGACAACGGCTTCTTCCGCTGCGAACTGATCGCTGAGGGGGAAGGCGGCCAGCGCATTCGCGTCACGCTCGCCGATCAGGGCGACCCCGGCAACCGCGCCACCGTTAAAATGCTCTGCGAGAGCGCGCTCGCCCTTGCCGTGGACACTGACGAACTCCCGGCAGCTCATCAGCGTGGCGGCATCCTGACGCCAGCCACGGCCTTTGGTGGCATACTTCGCCGCCGCCTCGAAGGGGCCGGCATGGCCATTCACATCGATGATCCCTGGAACAACGCATGACTGAACTGCCCCGGACCTATAGCGAGCCGCAGCCCCCAGGCGATGATCGCATCGATATCGACGTCAGCCCGCGTGGCAGCCTGGAAATGCTTTCCCAGTTGGAAGTCGACGCCCTGCGCCGGCTTGGCAGCGGCAGCGCGCATGAACTGTTTCGGCGCTGCGCCCTGGCCGTGCTCAACTCCGGCACCACTCAGGACGATGCTGCGGCCATCTTTGACCGCTTCCAGGATTTCGATATTGAGGTGCTTCAGCGCACCCGCGGCGTGAAGCTGCGAATCCGTAACGCTCCGGCAGGCGCCTTCGTCGACGGCCGTATGATCGAGGGCATCAAGGAGCACTTGTTCGCAGTGCTGCGAGACGTGGTGTACATCGCAACCGAGGTCTCGGATGGAAAGGTCTTCGACCTCGACAACAGTGCCGGCATCACCAATGCAGTATTCCATGTCCTGCGTAATGCCGGTGTGCTCACCCTGACTCGCAACGCCAATCTGGTCGTGTGCTGGGGCGGACACTCGATATCGCGGGAGGAATACGACTACAGCAAGCAGGTGGGTTACGTTCTCGGCCTGCGTGGCCTCGATATCTGCACCGGCTGCGGCCCCGGTGCCATGAAAGGTCCCATGAAGGGCGCCGCCGTCGGTCACGCCAAGCAGCGCAACAACAAAGGCCGCTATGTGGGCGTCAGCGAACCGGGCATCATCGCCGCGGAACCGCCCAATCCCATGGTGAACCGACTGGTGATCCTGCCGGACATCGAGAAGCGGCTGGAAGGCTTCGTCCGTATCGCCCACGCCTTCGTGGTATTCCCCGGCGGCGTCGGAACCATCGAGGAAGTGCTCTATCTGCTGGGGATCCTGCTAGATCCAGCCAACGCCGATCATCGGCTGCCGGTCATCCTGACGGGACCCGTGGGTACCGAGTACTGGTTCGAGGCCGTGGATCGCCTGCTCGTCACCAGTCTCGGGGAAGAGGTCAGGGAGCTCTATGAAATCCATGTCGGCGACCCCTGGGCCGTGGCAAAATCCGTTGCCAGGGGCGTTCGTGCGGTGCGCCAGCAGCGACTGAAGCGCGGTGATGCGTTCTACTTCAACTGGTTACTGAAAGTGCCCTTCGGCTACCAGCAGCCATTCGAGCCCACCCATGCACGCATGCGCGCGCTGAAGCTAACAACAGACGCACCCCGTCATGAGCTGGTAGCCGACTTGAGGCGGGCGTTCTCGGGCATCGTCGCAGGCAATGTTAAAGAGCCGGGTATCCGTCAGGTCCGGGAACACGGCCCGTGGGAACTGGCCGCAGACCCAGGCCTGCTCGCGCCCCTCGATGCACTGCTCGAGAGTTTCGTGGCCAAGGGCCGTATGAAGCTCAACGGCCAGGACTATCAACCCTGCTATCGACTGCTGCGCTGAACGCTGCCGGAAAAGGATTAGCCGACGAATACCGGTTGCGGCACATCAATCCGCTGGCGAGACTGACTGCCATGAAAGTGGATACGGATCTTCAACAAGCCGTCGACGCCCGCCTGAGCGATCTCATGGGGCGGGCAGAGCATGAGCTTTCGCAGCGCGGCTCGCCGGTCTTGCCTCGACCGGGCCTGCGGCTGTTCGATGATCGACTCGACGCCGGTCGCGCCATACCCCCTAGCAAGACCCATCCAAGCGGGATGATCGAACTGAACGCCATCTACCTGCAACGGGCCAGGGAGGCCATGCTGGAAGAGACCGTTGCCCACGAACTAGCGCATCTACTGGTGTTCCATCTGTCCCCGCGCAGACGGCAGCCACCTCATGGCAAACTCTGGCAGGACATCATGCAGCAGTGGTTCGGCGTCAAACCGGAGCGCACTCATGGCTTCCCGACCGCGGGTGTACGCAGCCGCAGGCAACGACGCTGGTCCTACCGCTGCTCCTGTGGCTCGCACGAATTGAGCACCGTCCGTCACCATCGTGTTCAGCGCGGCACCGTCTATCTTTGTCGGCGCTGTCACAAACCACTGCAGCAGGAAGGGACGCCATGACCACGTCACGCCCCCCAGAACCTGCCATGATCTGGGCTCTGGAAACTGCGGGCTTGCCGCCTGAAACAGTGACGATGGCCATGCCCGGTGGCCAGGGCGGTCACGTTTGGCTGCTTCAAGGACCGGACCCTGCCGCTGCCGCGGTGTTGAAGCTGGCAGCCCCAGCCAGCAAGGGTGGCGACGAGCGACTGATCCACCGCGAAGCCGTGATTCTGCGGGCCCTCGCACAGCTGGCGATGCCAGTCCCTGAGGTGCTGGCCGCTGACGCCAGCGGGGCGCGAGCCGGAACCCCTGCCCTGCTCATGAAGCGGGCGCCAGGATCCCTGTTATCGGGACAGGATGCAGTACGCCATGCGATTCCGGCCATGGCCCAGGCCCTCATCCTTTGCCAGCGCCGCACCCACCATCTGGTCGCCGGGCGCCGATGGGTGCCTTGGCAACCCGCCAGCGGTTTTCGTGTGCCTACGTGGAGCACCCGGGAAGCGCTCTGGAACCGTGCCATCCGCGTTGTGCAAGGGTTCCAGGCACCCCGCTGTGACGCCTTCATTCACCGCGCCCCCCATCCAGCCAACATGCTGTTCGAGGACGGTGCCGTCAGTGCGGTCCTCGACTGGCCCCACGCCGGACGAGGTCCAGCCGGGTTCGACGGCGCCAGAATGGCGATGAGTCTCTGCTGCCTGCTGGGAATGGATGCAGCAACGACTTTCCGGAGCGCCTTTGAAGCCGAACTCGGCCAACGTCAAGACCCCTTGCTCGAGGTCTACGCAGCCTGCGAGTTCCTGCCCGACCCCGCGCTGGAAGCCACTGCAGGCGCGATCGGAATCGAGCTCAGCCGCAACCAGGCACGTGGTCGACTGGAAAACTTCCTGGCCGACGCCATGCGGCGGATGACCTCCCGCCGGCTGTCATGACTCGAATCAGCTGGCCCGGACTGCATTCCAGGCCGCCTCCGCGAACACCTCCGCCACCTCTGCCAGGGGCGTCCGGGTCCGGCCGGAAAGCCACAGCCGCGCATAGTCTTCGATGGGTCCGCTGATGATGGGGATATAGGTCTCCGGCGGCAGCTGCTTCATGTCGCCACGCAGAACAAAACGGCCGAACCAAGTGAACACCGCGCCGAAATGGCGCTGGTAAATGGCCTTCAGCTCGGCACGTGCTTCTGGCGCGAAATTGATCTCGCGGGCATGGACCAGAAAGCGCGCCAGCTCAGGCTGGCGGGTGACCCAGTCCGCGTAATGCAGCACGCAGGTCCGCACCCCCTGCTCCGCATTGCTGCAGTCGTCCAGCCGCTGGAGCAGCCCCGCATTAAGATCGCTGATGCCGTCGATGAACAGCGCGCTGGCCACCCCTTCCTTGCCCCCGAAATGGTGATAGAGGCTGCCGATGGAACAGGCGGCCCGATCCCGGATCTGCTCGATGGTGGTGGCCGCCACGCCGGTCTCGTCGAAACAGGCCAGGGCCGCCTCCAGGATGACCTGACGGCGCCCGGGTGTGGCCAGATTGGGTTGCCCGCGTCGTGACATACCATCCCTCAAGCTGTGCTTTTAGATTAGAATTATATTCTATAATATGCGATAAACGCATTCCCAAAAACGGCTGGCGCCCTCCGCACGGCCCCAGCCAAGCCACTTGAGAGCAGATCATCATGGACATCGAGCTTTCTGCCGACGACCTGAAGTTCCGGGACGAAGTCCGCGCGTTCTTCAAGGCCCACGACTACAAACCGGGACAGGACTATGCCCAATGGCGTCTAGACTGGTTCAAGGCAGCCAGAGAGCAGGGCGGCTGGGACGTCCCCAAATGGCCAACGGCATTCGGCGGACCGGGCTGGAGCCCTACCCAGCACTACATCTGGGAGCAGGAGACGGCCCGTGCCAATCTGCCCTGGGACCTGCCTTTCGGCGTCGGCATGGTGGCCCCGATCATCATGAACTACGGCAACGCCGAACAGCAGGAGCGCTTTCTGCCGGACATCCGCGCACGCACCGTGAACTGGTGCCAGGGCTACTCCGAGCCCGGCGCCGGCTCCGATCTCGCATCCCTGAAAACCAAGGCCGAACTCAGCGCGGACGGCAAGCACTACCTGGTCAACGGTTCCAAGATCTGGACCACCATGGCCCATATTGCTGACTGGATCTTCTGCCTCACCCGCACCGATGCCAGCGGCAAGAAGCAGGAGGGCATCACCTTCCTGTTGTTCCCGATGAAACAGGACGGCATCGAGGTCAAGCCCATCATCACCTTGGGCGGCTCCCATAGCGTCAATACCGTGCACTTTACCGACGTCAAAGTCCCGGTGGAGAACCGCATCGGTGAAGAGGGCAAGGGCTGGACCTACGCCAAGGGCCTGCTGGCCCACGAGCGCACCGGTCTCGCCGGCGTTTCCCGCTCCCTGGTGGCCCTGGAGAAGCTCAAGCACCAGGCCGGCACCGTCAAGCGCGGCAACAGCAGTCTGCTGGACGACCCCAGCTTCCGCGCCAAACTGGCGAAACTCGAAGTGGACCTTCAGGCGCTGGAGTTCACTGAACTGCGCTCCCTTGCCCGGGCCGCCTCCGGCCAGCAGCCAGGACCGGAGTCGTCGATCCTCAAGCTCAAGGGCACAGAAATCCAGCAGCGTATCGCCCACCTGACGATGGAAGCGGCTGGCCCGCACATGGCGCCCTGGGGTGGCATCCACGTGGGCCCGAAGTTCGCCAGCGGCGGCACCCAAAGCTATCTCGGCAGCCGCGCTTTCACGATTTATGGCGGCGCCAGCGAGGTCCAGAAGGACATCATTGCCAAGAACGTCCTGGGGATCCGTACCCAGGGCGGCAGCAACTGAACCGGAGACGCGACATGAATTTCGATCTGACCGAAGAGCAGCAACTTCTCGAAGACTCGGTCGCGCGCTTCGTGGCCGACCACTATGCGCTGGAGAAGCGCATCAAGCTCGCCAACGGCAACCTCGGCTTCTCTGCCGAACACTGGCAGACCTTCGCCGAACTCGGCTGGCTGGGGGTACCCTTCGACGAAGAGGATGGCGGCATTGGCGGCGGCCCCGTGGAGAGCATGGTGGTCATGGAGCAATTCGGCCGGGGACTGGTCCTCGAACCCTATCTGGCCACCGTGATATTGGGCGGTGGCGTACTGCGCCGTACCCTGGAAGGCGAGCGCCGTGCCGAACTGCTCGGACCGCTCATCGAGGGCAAACTGCAGCTGGCCTTCGCTCACAGCGAGGAACAGGCCCGCTGGGATCTGGAGGATGTGGTCTCAAGCGCCCGCCAAGGCGGCGATGGCTGGGTGCTCAACGGTTCCAAGACCGTGGTCTACAACGGCGGCAATGCTGACCTGCTCATCGTCAGCGCCCGCAGCAGTGGCGGCCAGATGGACACCGACGGCATCAGCCTGTTCCTGGTGGACCCCAAGGCCAATGGCGTCGAGGTCCAGGCCTATCCCACAGTCGACGGGCTGCGGGCTGCGGAGATCAAGCTCACCGACGTCAAGGTGGCCGGCGATGCCCTGCTCGGTGCCGCCGGTAAGGCTTGGCCCATCATCGAAGTCGTGGCGGACGAAGCGGTTCTGGCGCTGTGCGCCGAGGCCCTCGGCGGTCTCGAAGTGCTGTACAAGGACACCGTGCAGTACACCCAGGAGCGCCAGCAGTTCGGTCATCCCATGACCGACTTCCAGACCGTTTCGCACCGGCTCGTCGAAATGTTCATGGAATACGAGCAGTGCAAGTCGCTGCTCTATCGGGCCACCATGGAGTACGCCCAGAACGGCCACGAGGCGGCACGCACCCTCTCCGCCTGCAAGCACCTGATCGGCACCGCCGGCAAGTTCATCGGCGAAACCGCCGTGCAACTCCACGGCGGCATGGGCGTCACGGAAGAACTGCGCCTCGGGCATTTCTTCAAGCGCCAGCTCGTCATCGAGTCGCAGTTCGGCAATGCGGACTTCCATCTGGAGAAGTTCGCGGCCTGATCAGACCGTGGGAGCGGCTTTAGAGGGTGTCGCAAAAGGTTGGCAAGACTCCGTGGGAGCGGCTTCAGCCGCAAATGGACTGCGAGAAATCAATGACTTGCGGGGTCATTCGCGGATAAATCCGCTCCCACAGGGGCGCCACGCTGAGTTTTGCGACACCCTCTTTAGCCGCGAATGTGACGCGTGAAATCATTAATC
>SLTB01000071.1 GCA_007130155.1 Pseudomonadales bacterium | reverse complement strand
TAACCGGACTCGTCGCTGGCCAGCCAGAGTGCGGCGTTGGCAACGTCCTCGGCAACGCCCGCGCGGTTCAGGATTGGAGACGTGGCCGCCAGACCCTTCTTGGCCTCCTCGATGGCGTTGGGATCGCCGGTCATCACATTGGCCACCATGGCCGTAGCCATACCGGCAGGTGCGATGGCATTGACGCGGATGCCATGGCGGCAGAGTTCCGCGCCGACGCCCTTGGTCATGCCGACGACGGCGTGCTTGCAGGCGGTATAGCAATGGGGGCCGAGTCCACCGAGAATACCTGCGGTGCTGGCCAGGCTGATGATGGCGCCGGACTTGCGGGGCTTCATGACCCGGGCTGCGTGTTTCATGCCGTAGAAGACGCCATTGAGCAGGATATCGACCGTCGCTCGCCATTCGTTGTCCGGCGTGGTGTCTATAGGACCTACTGCGCCGACGATGCCGGCGTTATTGACCATGATGTCAAGCTGGCCGAAGTGGCTTTCGGCGAGATCCACAAGCGCAGCGACGTCATCTTCCCGGGTCACGTTGCAGACGCGGAAAACCGCGACGTCTCCGAGCTCGTCCGCCAACGCCTGCCCCGGACCCTCCTGGATGTCACCGAGCACGACCTTGCAGCCTTCCTCCACAAAACGGCGTGCCATGGCCGCGCCGAAACCACTGGACGCGCCGGTAATGGCTGCAACCTTCCCCTCGAGTCGATTCCCCATGCTGTCAGCTCTCCTTATGGGTTTGGGTGAGGCGCTGGCGGATCGCCAGCGCCGACGGTGTGCTGGCCATCACCAGGGATGGATTTCACCGTTCCACTTGTAGAACTTGCCCGAGTCTTCCTTGGTCATGCCGGCGATGACGTTGCGGATGCCCTCCGCACTCTCCTCGGGTGTGAGTTGGGCGTTCGGTCCGCCCATGTCCGTCTTGACCCAGCCCGGATGCATCACGGCCACGGTGATCGGCTCGTCCTTCCAGTCGATGGCGAGGATCTGGGTAATTTTGCTCAGGCCGGCCTTGGTCGTGGAATAGATGAGCATGCCACCCATGGGCCAGGTGGATGCCGCGAGCTGACTGCTCACGTTCATCAGCTTGCCGTTACCGCTGGCGGCCAGGTTGGACTTGAATTCCCGCGCCAGGATCAGCGGACCGATGGTGTTGATGTCCAGGGTGCGGTGCCACTCGGCGATGTCGAAGTCGTCAATGCCCTGCTTGCCGCCGCCGACCCAGCCGGCGTTGTTGATGATGATGTCGATGGGCTGATCCCCGATGCGCTCGCGCATGGCGGTGATGGAATCGAAATCACCGAGTTCCATTTTTTCGAGGGAGACGTCGCCGCTCTTGGCGATCTCGTTCAATTCGGTTGCTGCGGCGGGATCGCGGACGCAGGCGATGACCTTGTCCCCCGCCGCGGCGTACTGCCGGGCCATTTCGAGTCCGATGCCGCGATTTGCGCCGGTGATCAACACAGTTGCCATAGAATTTCACCTGTTGCCAAGGATAAGTAATCTGGATTGCGGGTCGTGGACAGATCCAATGCTGCCTTGAGTGTTTTTAAGCCTGTCAGAGACCTGCACTGGTGCTGGTCACCATGATGCGGTGATTTGGCGTCCAGAAAAAGCCCCCTGCAGCCGTGACTGCCACGCCGCTCCGTGACAGACCTTCACCCTGTTGGGCAGGCCAGGTCAATCCCGGTTTCGAGAGGTATGGAAAGAGCGGGCCTCGTGGTGAGTATCCGGCATCCGGGCATCGGTTACGGAAGGGCGGAATGTGGCTATATCGAAGGCTCAAGGAGCACCGCCGAGGCCCGGGGATCCGACGGATGTCACGAGGGACCGGCCCGCGAGTCATGGACGAGCCTGCGCCACATCAATCCTGGCTCGCCAGTCGATCGATGACCCACAGGCCCTCCACGGATTCGAAGATGCCTTCATCGATGAACTGGAAGCTGAACGCACCGGCGTGGCGTTGCCCCGTTGGCCCTGTCAGAACCCCTGTGAGGTTGCTGGTCCCGATGTCCAGCGGCAGGGGCGGGCCGGAGCCCTGTGACAGTGCCAGACTGCTGAGGGACAGATCCGTGATGGCTCCGTTGAGGAAACCTTCGAATCCGGCGCTCCAGTTCACCGACTGCTCTTCACCGGTATAGGTGGTGAACAGGAACCCCTGGCTGATATCGCCGGAAGCGAAATCGAGTTCGAAGGAGACGGTGAGGTCATCGAGTTCGAATCGGCCACCGGCAATGCTGCCGCCGCCCCCGCCCAGGAAAGCCGCCGGGCCGCCGAAAGAGACTTGCCCCGTGCGTGGCAGGCTGGACGTCGGTGTGGGCGTGACGGTGGCAAAGAAAACGTCGGGACCGACGTTGAAGCCCAGGCCTGGATCAAAGGAGTTGCTCTGCACCCGTGGCGAACCCGGGCCTGCGGCCCAGGCACCCCAACCCACCTCGAAGCCGGGTAATAACCCACCCTCGGGCGGTAGGATGTTGTTGCCGCCAGCAATGGATGTGGCGCCATTTCGACGCAGGACGAAGTCGAAGGACTGCAGGAAGAACTCAGCACGACGGGTATCCGCGACCTGCTGGCCGCTTGCATCGAAGGTCGCCAAACGATTCGAGCCCAGGACGAATTCGTCATTGTCCGAACGCCTGCCGCCGCGACCGAGCAGCAGGCCGCGCCCGGGCGTGTCTGCATCGGGGGCACTGAAGGCTGCCAGGCCGAGCCCCGGCAGCGACTGGCCGCCGACACTGCGATCCCAGGCCTCGACGTCGAAAAAGTCGAGGCGATTCTCCTGACGATTCCCGACCCGGAAGATGCCCGACGCCATGGCGGGTTCCCCTCCGATCATGGCGCTCGGGTCGGGCTCCGAACCGCGCAGGTGGAAGGCCATGTTCAAATGCACGGTGAAGGGACCTTCGTCCGCGCCGGTGAAGAAGCCTTCCAGCGAGCTGGCATCGAGATCGATCGGGACCTGTCCGCGATAGCTGCCGTCGATGATGCGCAGTTGTGCAAAGGGATTGTTCCGATCGAAACCCAGCTCACCGTCGAAGAAGACCTCCCAGCCGGTGACGTTCTGGAACTGGACTCCGAGCTCGTCCATGACGAACAGATGCCCGGATCGGATCGTGCCGGTAGCGATGTCGAGGTTGAAGGAGGCAGCACGCACGCGCGGTTCACCAGGAATATTGGACACCCCACGCGTGGTCGCAGCCATCTCACCGAAGGTGGCGAAACCCAATGCCTGGATGTCGGCGATGTCCGAGGGTATGCCAGAGAGCACTTTGAGTCGGTCACCCGTATTACCGAAGAGGTCTCCACTCAGGGCATCGGCGATCAGGGGCTGCCCGCCGGTCCAGCGGAACCAGAAAGACTCGCCGAAACTATCGGACGTGAAGACGCCTGCCTGGCTACGTCGAATCAGCGTCGTTGGCGTGGCATCGAAGAACCCTTCTTCGAGCACTGACAGGGGATTTTGCCCTTCGTCGAGATACAGTCCCAACACCGCGGTGAACGCATTGAACTCGGTGATGCGGCCCCGATACGTCCCACCGCCGGGTACCAGATCAGCCGCCACGAAAGCGAGGCCGCTGCCGAACAGTGCCTGCTCCATGGTCGTGAGTGAAAGATCCAGCGGGTTGAGCAACGCCAGCCCCAAAGCCACCAACGGAACCGGCTCGACTGCGAGATCGGCTTCGCCCTGACTGATCAGGTGGAAGGCGGCTGCGAAGGCTTGGCCTTCGTTGCCCGTGAAGAAGCCGCCGAGGCGGCTGGCCTCGAGATCGAGGGGCGTAATCACTAGAGGACTCTGCCGAACGAAAGACCCGCTGGTGATATCGAATTCGATGAAGCTCGAGCCCGCGTTGAGCTGGCCGCCGAAACTGGCGGTCGCCGACCCGGGGCGAAGCTCTCCGCTCGACACGTCCTCTGCGGTGAAGAATGCGTTCAAAAAGCCGTTGGAAATGGCCCCATCCGCAAAGTCGACCTCGAAGCCCATGGAGGCACCGTTGAGTGGGCGGGAGTTGTAGAAGCCACCCGCATCGCGGAACAGGCCCTCTACGAGTTCCGAGAGTTCGTAACGCGCCCGGCCGATGAGGTCACCGCGGGGCGTCGGCAGTCCCACGAAAGCGAACAAAAGCTCACCGATATCGAGGATCGGCGCGTCCGTGTTGCTGTCGACAGCGGTCAGCGATCCCGGATCGGCCGTCCAGACCAAGGCGGTCAGCGTCTCGCTTCCTGGCGCATCGAAGCCTCCGGAGAAGTTGAAGAACGTCGCCTGCTCGCGCCGTATGACGAGGGCAGGCGGCAAGGCGAGGAGATCGGCCATGTTCGGCCCGGCAACGTTGCCTTCTGCGTTGAGCTGCAGCCCAAGCAAGGTATTGATGGCGGCGTCACCACGCGCGTCGCTGGCGACGCCAGCGTAGAGCGTGGAATCAACGCCGAATTCAGCAAAGCAGCAGCTCGCACCGATGAACGCAAAACCCTCGGACAGACTGGCAAGCTCCTCAGGCGTCAATCCCGGGGGGGGCTCGACAATGGCCTCGGCTGTGCGTTCGAGCAGGATCAAACCGAAGACGTCGGCATCGGTCCGGGACGGAACCCGAAAGTCGAAGGCGAGCTGCAGGAAGGCTGCTGTGTCCCCCGTGAAGAAGCCGGCGAGACTGCCTTCGGCCGGAACGCTGGTCTCGGTGGCAAAATCGAACAGACCTAAGAAGCTGAAAAGAGTGTTCTCGAGCACACCGCCGTTGACGTCGGAACCGAAATCGGCCAGCAGACTGAATTGCTCGGTGGAGTCGGCCGTCAGAATGAGATCGATCAGGCCCGTGAATCTGGCGTTAATCAGGTCGAGCACACCCGTCGCGGTGAGATCCGTCACCGGCATGCCGCTGCTGAACACCCTGAAGCGGCTCTGGTCGTACTCGAAGAACGCCAGCTGCTCGGCGATCGCTGTCGGAGAACCCAAGGCGAAGATGGCTTCCTGGTTGATCTGCAAAGATCGCGAAGCGTCCTCAGCGTCCAGGAACAGCGTCACGGGAATCTCGAACTCACCCCAGATGAGTCCGGGAACGCCTGCGAAATCCTCCTCGACCGTGAACGTTCCGCTCTCCGGCAGCAAAAAAAGGTCCGACTGGTCGAGCAGATCCTGCCGCGCGATGTCGCCGATGCCTGCCACGAAGCCCTGCTGCCCCCCCTGCAGGGCCAGCAGCGGCGAATTGAAGCTGCCGATACCTCCCTGGAGCTCCCTGGATCCCAGCAACACGTTGCCGGCCGCGTCCACGGTGGCGGTGGGTATGCCTAGCGCCAGAGCGATGCGGTCGTCCGCCAGCAGCGCCTGGATCTGGTTGTCGGCCAAGAGGGCTACGGGAGGCTCGGGTTCGGTGAGCGGTGGGGGCTCAGGCGTCGGTTCCTCGATTGGCTCGGGGAGTTGCTGAAGCAGGATCAAACCGAAGACGTCGGCATCGCTCCGGGACGGGACCCGGAAGTCGAAGGCGAGCTGCAGGAAGGCGGCCGCGTCACCCGTGAAGAAGCCGGCGAGGCTGCCTTCCGCCGGAACGCTGGTCTCGGTGGCGAGATCGAAGAGGTCGAAGACGCCGAAGAGGATGTTTTCGAGCACGCCGCCATTCACGCTGGCGTCGAACTCGGCGAGCAGGCTGAGCTCCTCAGCAGAATCGGCACCCAGGATGAGGTCGATCAGGCCTGTGAACCTGGCGCTGCTTACGTCGAGCACACCGGTCGCGGTGAGATCCGTCACAGGCAGGCCGCTGCTGAAGACATTGAAGCGGCTCTGCTGGTAGAGGAGGAGGCCCTGGAGCTCAGCGATGTCCGTCGGAGAACCCAGCGCGAAGATGGCTTCCTGGTTGAGCTGCAACGAGCGCGAGGCGTCCTCGGCGTCCAGGAACACTGTCACTGGGATGTCGTACACTCCCCAAACCAGACCGGGTACGCCGGCGACATCCTCCTCGATCGTGAACGTGCCACTGTCCGGCAGCAGGAAGAGATCCGCCTGGGCGAGGCTTTCCTGCCGCGCGAGGTCAGCTGCGCCCGCGACGAAACCCTGCTGGCCGCCGCGCAGTGCCAGCAACGGCGAATTGAAGCTGCCGATGCCTCCCTGCAGCTCCGTCGGCCCGCGCAGGACGTTGCCCGCCTCGTCCACGGTGGCGGTGGGGACGCCTAGCACCAGTGCGATGCGGTCATCCGCCAGCAGCGCCTCGATCTGGCTGTCGGCCAAAAGGGCTACCTTAGGCTCGGGTTCGACAATTGGCTCGGTGGTCGGCGGCGTGCCGGGCCCCGTCTCTGCCGGCGCGAGGGTTCCCGTAGCCTCGGGGTCATCGGTCACCGCGAGCAGTTCCGCACCGCCAAAGGTCTCGATGCCGGCCGTGGTCTCCGCCGTTCCCGAGGCCGTACCGACTGAAGACTCGGATGCATCGCCCGCACCGGACTCATCCGCGTCCTCGTCACCGCTCTCGTCGATCTCGGGCGAAGCAGAGAAGGCATCCGGGGACTCGAGCAGGAACTCGATCATCCCGTCGGGATGCACGCGCAGAAAGTTGAAGTTCTCACCCGCGCCGATCCGGCCGATGACGCCGATGCTGCTCTCTACGTCGACGCCACCCTGGGTGGCGCCGACCAGCAGGGCGCCGCCGGGCTCCTGGTGGGCATCGAATACCGTACCGCGAATGCCGATTACCGCCACCGGGGTCTGTACCCGGAAGGCGGCCCGGTTGCGCTCCGCGATGCGTCCGGTCTGGGCGCGAAACCCGCCTCGGCTCAGGTTGACCTGCTGGCTGCTTGCAGCAGGCGTCGCTGCATCGTCGCGGTATTCGTCCAGCGTCAGCTCGGAATCAGGCCGCAGCGAAAGGAGGCCGCGGTCCGTGAAGCGGATCTGGGCGCGTCCGCGAGGCCCCGACCGCAGTCTGTCACCTTCGAAGACGGGATCACCCCGTTGCAGTGACCGGGTCTCACCGTCGGCCGAGATGGCCTCGATTACGCCGATGCTGGCGGTGATCCGGCCCGCAGGCTGCTGCTGCGCCGAAGCTGCGCCGGCGAGAAGCAGCAGGAACGAGATGGCTGTTGCGATAACACAACGGTATGCAAACGGAGCACGGACGACTGCTGAAAACAACACGGCAAGGCACCTCATTGAAGATCCCAAGCCGGTTAGGTTCCGATGCGCTAGAACGCTGCGCATGCTGCCGGCCAGATTGTCATCCCGACGCTGATGCGGCGGGTCTTGATTCAAAACCCGAAGCGCATACCGAACTCGATGAGCCAGCGGTCATAGTCGAACACCGGCAGGTTGCTGTCCACGTCCGTGTAACCCGTCTCGACGTGGAAGTGGAAGGCCTCACCCACTTTCAATGATGTCCCCACGGTTGCCGTCAGCGTCGTGTCCTTGCGCTTGCGCGCGAACACCGGATGGAACTCGCGATACTCCGCTCGCTGCACGCCCGCTCGCAGATAAGGGCCCCAGCGTCCCGCATCGAACTGCGCGCCGTAGAATGCACCCACGAAGTCGCGGCCGTTGTGCTTGCCCCGGCCTCCTGCCTCCGAAGGCTCGATCGCACCGTACAGCGACAGGCTCTGGGTGACCGTCCCGCGGCTGCGCAACACCGCCGCTGAAGCCAGAAACTGGTTCGTATCCCTTAAGCTGTCGCCCTTGTAGCGCAGTGCCGTCGCCGCACCCGTCAACGAACCGATCCAGCCCGGGGCCAGCGCCCGGTCATAGCTCGCCACCAGTCCGTAGCTGTTCTGGAACCGACTGTTCGACAGCATCACCTGCTGCAACCGGGCCCCCACCCGGACCCGGCCCTGCTCCAGATTGCGCGTATAGCCTCCGTCCAGACGAGCGATTCCCAGATCGAAGTCCGATCCGGAGAAGTTCTCCTTGTGCTCGTAGGAGATCCGCGCATCCACGCTCGAGTACTTGGTCAGCGGCTCTCGCCACTGGCCGCCCAGCTCGATGCGTGCAAACTCGTCGCTGATCTCCTGGCCCGCCGGTACCAGCTCGAAGTCGCCGATGGGCGTGGTAATGACTGAATCCGCCGTCGCCGAGTTGATGTTCGTGTCGTGGCCCACCCGGACGTCCAGCCAGCCCCGCAGCTGCCGTCGCTGGCTCGCCTGCGCCAGCTGGATCCGATCCATGAAGCGGTTCACGTTGGCCCGCACCGAGGGCGGCGGTTCCGCCGCCAGCACCCGGTTGAACTCCCGCTCCGCCGCTGCGTAGTTCCCCGCCAGGAAGTGGGCCCGGGCCAGTTCCAGGCGCACCCGGAGCTGATCGGGACGCGCGAACACCACCCGTTCCAGCGCGAAGATTGCTTCCGGGTAGTTGCCTGTCTCCAGCGCCGCGAGGCCATAGTGGAAGTCGAACTCGGCGCGGCCCTCGTAGCGTTCCTCCGCCGCCTGACCCAGCTCGTAGGCCCGCTGGTACTGGCCCTGGTTCACCAGATCCCGCAGCGTGTTGATCGTGTCCACCTGCTGAGCGGATACCGCAGCCGCCGCCAGCAGGCCCGCGGTGAGCATACCCGCGGTACGAACGCCCAGTCGCTTCAGCAGGTCTCGTAAGGCCCGAACGAAGCCGCTCCCACAGACACGTGCGCTCCCACAGCTGCACGGCGACGCTTGTGACACCCGCTTCATGCCGTTCATCCAACTATCCCCCTGTAACCGCAAGCGCTGTACCTGATCTGACATACCTGCGTCGTCTTCCATCGTGGTCCACATCCGATTAGTCGAGCTGCTCAGTCACCCACAGCCCTCGCACGCTCTCGAACAGTTCACCGTCGTCGTAGAGGAAACTGAAGGCGCCCACGTGACGTTCCCCGCCAGGCCCCGTCAGCAGACCCGTGATGGCGCTACGATCGAGATCGCCGCCGCCGATCGCATCACCGAACGCCAAAAGGTCAAGCCTACTCAGCGTGAAATCCGTTATCGCACCGTTGAGCACGCCATCGAACTCGCCTCTCCACTCCATGGCCGGCTCAACGCCGTAGCTGACGCGAATCTCGCCATCGCTGATCAGGCCCGTGCCGAAGTTCAGGACGAATTCGACGAAGATGTCGTCGTCAGCGATCGCCACGGGCGAGAGGAAGCCTGCACCGATGAAGTCCCCCTGGGCAGACCCCGCTGCCACGGTGGGCCCGCCATAGAGGAACCTTCCGCTCGAGGGCAGACCCGAGATCGGAGAGGGGTTAACGCTTGCGAAGTGGACGCGGCCCGGCGCATCGACCGTAACGTTCGGATCAGCCGCGTCGATCTGAATCCTCGCAGCGGAGTCGGAACCCGGATCCCGCCATGCACCCCAGCTCACCTCGAATCCGTCGAAGTCCGGGGTGCCATCGGCACGCACATCCGAGACGAAAAATTCTTCCAATTCGAATGCGTTCGACTGGCGCAGGATGAAATCGAACGGCTGGGCGAAGAAGCCCCCGCGGCGGGTATCCGCGATGACCTCACCTTCGGAGCCCAGGACGCGCAGCGCATTGGCAC